>CAYYHA010000308.1:0-3962 GCA_964471535.1 uncultured Myxococcia bacterium
GGGCACCGGGGCCGCCAGCACCGTCTTCGGCTCCTCCCCTTCCTCGTCCTCTTCGTCGTCCTCTTCCTCTTCGGGGGCCTCGTCGGCGAAGGGGGGGTCCTCGTCGAGGAAGCGGCCCACCGGGGTGGTGGTGACGCCGAGTTCCGGGTCCTCGTCCTCGGCGTCCTCGGGCGGTGCGTGGCCGGGAGCAGGGCGCTGCGCCCGCTCTGGACGGGGCAGCCGGTCGACCCGCGTCGCCTCACCGGCTGCTGGAGGCGGCCCCTCGAAGCCCGGGTCGGTCCACACCGACTCAGGCGGCGCTGCCTCGGGCCGCTCGGCCCCAGGCAGGGTCGGGACGTTGTCTCGGGAGAGCACCGGTGCCCGGCGGTGGCGCTCGCCTCGCTCGAGGCGCCTCGACAGCTCCTCGAAGGCACGGCGGGCCAGGGCGTTGGAGGGTGCGATCGACAGCGCCGATCGCGCACAGGCGAGGGCGCCGTCGATCTCCCCGCAGCCCTGGTCGAGGTAGCGGGCGAGGTGCAGGAGCAGGGTGGAGCGGAGCACCGGGGGAAGGTCTGCTCCTTCGAGGGTCCGCCGCACCACCGACGGCTCCACCGGGCCCTTCAGGTGGCGCTCGATGAGAGTCCCGAGCTGTCTTGTCTCCCCCGACTCGAGGTGGTGCACCGCCAGATCGAGGAAGGCGGCTCGGTTGGCTGGATTCGCATCGAAGATGCGCTTGCGCTCGGCCAGATGCGACGGATCCAGGGTCCGCGGGCTGCGCTTTTCTCCGGTGCTCGCCATTCGTCCTAACGCTGCGCGCAGAATGCGTCGAATCCGGTCAGATGACGGCCTAGGGCAAGGGTATGGATGTCGTGGGTACCCTCGTAGGTGCGAACCGTCTCCAGGTTGCACAGGTGTCGCATCACGCCGTACTCGAGCATGATTCCGTTGGCGCCGAGCAGGTCCCGAGCGAGGCGCGCCGTGTTCAGCGCCTCGTCCACATTGTACCGTTTGGCGAAGCTGACCATGTGGGGGGAGAGGCGCCCTTCCTCCTTCAGGCGGCCAAGACGCAGCATGAGATTCTGGCCGAGCGTCAGCGAGGTGTGCATGCGCACCAGCTTCTCCTGCACGAGCTGGAAGCTGGCGATGGGTCGGCCGAACTGGATCCGCTCGCGGGCATACTCCCGCGCGGTGTGGTAGCAGGCGGCCGCTGCGCCCAGCACCCCGTAGGCGATGCCGAAGCGCGCCTGGTTGAGGGTGCGCAAGGGCGCCTTCAGGCCCTCGGCGCCGGGGAGCAGGGCGTCCTCGGGCACCTCGCATTCCTCGAGGTGGAGGCTCGAGGTGACCGAGGCGCGCATGGAGAGCTTCCCGTGGAGATCGGTGGTGGAGAAGCCGGGCGTTCCCTTTTCCACCAGGAAGCCGCGAATGGCCTCGGGACCCTCACCCGCGCCTTCGAGCTTCGCCCACACGATGGCGACGTCGGCGATGGATCCGTTGGTGATCCAGGTCTTGGTGCCGTCGAGCACGTAGCCGCGGTCGGTCTTGCGGGCGCGGGTGCGCATCCCGCCGGGGTCGGAGCCGTGGTCGGGCTCGGTGAGCCCGAAGCAGCCCACCGCCTTTCCGCTCTGCAGCGCCGGCAGCCACCGCTCCTTCTGGCTCTCCGAGCCGAAGGTGTAGATGGGCCACATCGCGAGCATCCCCTGCACGCTCGCCATCGAACGAAGCCCCGAGTCGCCCCGCTCGAGCTCCATCATCATCAGGCCGTAGGCAACGGGGCTGACCCCAGCACAGCCGTAGCCCTTCAGCGTGGCGCCGAAGACGCCGACCTCGGCGAGCTTGGGAATGATCTCGGTGGGAAAGGTGCCCGCCTCGTAGTGCGCCTGCACCACCGGCAGGAACTCGCGGTCGACCAGGCGCGCCACCGACTCACGGGCTTGCTTCTCTTCGTCGCGGAGCAGGTCGTCGAGCAGGAGAAAGTCGGAAATCTGACCACAGTGCATGGGCGTCCTCGTTTGACGGGTGTCAGGGGCCGATGAGTTCCACCGAGATCTCCACGACCTCGCCTTCCCGGAAGGCGACGTCGCGGCTGCCCCGGGTCACGACGATGTCGCCGACATCGAGTGCGGTGACCTCGACGGTCAGCACGCCGCGCCGAGACTCGGGGCCCGGGGTGAAGACGATGCTCTGGGGGAAGGTCTTGTCGGTCATGACCACGGTGCGCTGGAAGAGGGCGGCGCCCCCTTTGTGCACGTCGATGCGCAGGCGCTCGAAGTCCTCGCCGGGCACGAGCGGGCGGTCGTCGCGGTCGTCGATAGTCACCACGATCGCGGTGGGGCCGCCGCAGGCGGCGGTGAGGTGCGCCAGGCACAGGCCGGCGAGGAGGGCGAGCCCGGCGGCGCGCCAGGGGCGGCGCCGAATCCCTCTGGGACAAAGGGCGCTCACCGCCGCGGCTCCAGGGGAAGCTCGAAGGTGCCAAGAGAGCCTTGCGGGGGCTCGGGCGGGCGGGCGGTGGCCAGGGCCACGCCGCCGCCGAGGAGGAGCAGCGCCGCGCCAGCGGCGGCGTAGACCCACCACTGGGTGTAGAGTGGGGGCGGAGGAGGCGGCGGCGGGCGCTCCGCCACCGGCAGATCCACCGCTTCGATCCGCTCTGCGGGCACCACCTCGAGGGTGTGGGGGTGGAAGTCGGAGCCGACCGAGTCCAGGACCTTTCCCTGCGCATCCACCGCTGCCAGGTAGTAGTCCACGAGGAGCGGCCGCGGATCGTTCTCGAGGTCGGGCAGGGGTAGGAAGGCGGCGTAATGGCCCGCTCGCACGGGGCGCATCACCACCTCGGTGAAGGGGTCCTCTGGGTCGATGCGCCACGCGAGGATGAGATCGGAGACCCGGTGGGCGGGATCGTGCAGGGTGGCGCGGATCTGCACCGGGCGCCCGGCGGCCACCCGGGCGATGGGCTCGTGGCGAAGCACCACCGTATGCTGGCGGTGTGCTTCGAGGAGATCCCGGAGCGCTTGGGAGAAGGGCGCGGGCAGCGTCGCCTCTGGGTCGATCTTGAGGGCTCGGTCGAACTCCCGGCGGGCGTCCGCATCGAGGCGTCCCCCCGCCGCGGCCACGGCACAGACCCCGCGCACGAGGTGGATGTCGCGGAGCACCTCGGGCGGGTTGCCCGGCATCTGCTCGCCGAGCGAGAGCTCTTCGAGCGCCTCGTCACAGCGGCCCGCAGCGGCCCGCTTCTTCGCCTCCTCCACGTAGCGATTCACCGCCGGGGTGGGCGCTGCGGCGGGGGCCCCGCCGGGCTCGGTGTGCGCCTCGGCGGAGGCCGCGGAGGTCGGTCCGGGTGCGGGCACACCGGGTTGGGCACGCCCATGGGGCGCCGGCGCCGCCGCGCCCTCGGGCTCCGACCCGACGTCCGCCCCCGCTTCGGCGCGGGCCTCGATGCCCCCCCAGAGCACGGCAGCGATGGCGAGGAGGGCCGGAACTGTCCTCGTAGGCCAACGCACCACACGGCCCGATAACAGCGGCCCTGGGGGGGGTCAAGCGGGGAATGCTTACCCTTCCACCGCCTGCGGCGGGGCGCGGGGAAGGAGGCAAGGCCGCGGGCCGCAAAGGGAAATGGCGCCGGCAATCGGGCGAGGTGTGGCGCAGGAGCGGACGCAGGGGGGCGAGCCCGTGGCGCCCGGGGGATGCAGGTCGGGGGCGCAGGTCGCACCCACCCGATTGTCCCCCGGGGGTTGCCGCACCCGGGGGTGCCTGGGTGCAGGTCGCACCCGATTGTCCCCCGGGTCGCACCCGATTGTCCCCCGGGGGTTGCCGCACCCGATTGTTCCCCGACCCCCCCGCCCGCGCACGAATTGCCGGCCCGCGGCGGCGCCGGGCCGTCCAGTAGGCACGACCGCGCCTGGCGAGGCGCTTGCAGAACACCTGCCGCATGAAGGTTTCCGAACTGATGAGACCGAAGCCCATCACCGTCGATGAGGAGACCCCGCTCC
>CAYYHA010000309.1:0-3929 GCA_964471535.1 uncultured Myxococcia bacterium
GGCCCCGACGGCGCCCAGCTCGTCTGGGCCAAGGAGGAGGGACCAGCGCTCGCCCCCCTCGGCACCTCGCCCGCCTCCATCCACCACTTCTCCGCCTACCTCCTCACGCCCCTGTCGGCACAGCAGCGTCAGGCCGCTGCCGAGATTGCGGCCGGGGCGCTGGCCGAGTCACCCTCTCTCGATTGGCTGCTCACGGCAGGCCACCTCGCCGAGAGCAAGGACGACGTCGCAGGACGGGCCTTTTCCGATGGCGCGACCCTCCTCACCTCGCTCGACCCCGAAGACCCCTGGCTGCTCGGGCGCATCGACGAGGTAATGGAGATCGCAGAGCGCCTCGGCGTCACCGCCGTCACCGATGCGGTGAGAGCACTTCGCACCACCGTCGTCGACAACTGGCTCGGGGTGCTGCAGGGGCGCTACGGCACCGAGGGTGCGACCGAGCCGCTCCTCGATGAGGTGGTGGCGCTGATGGACTACGCGCAGCGCTACGGGGTGCGCGAGACCGAGGTGCGGGTGCTGCTCGAGAAAATCGTGAGCGACCTGAAGCTGCGCGCCGACTACGACTGCGACAACGCCCGCTTCGACGAAGGGAAGCCCGTCCTCGAACATCTCGCCGCCATCGCTGGCCTCTACGGCCTGACCGCTCCCACCGCAGACGAACTACGCGACGACTATGCCACCTGCGTCCCTCCCTTCATCTCTCGGGTGGTCACTTGGGCCAGCGATGTGCTCCCACTGCTCACCGCGACCACGGACACGAGCATGGAGGCGGGGAACAGCGCGAGCGATGCTTGGCCTCGCAGCGAAGCTGCCGCAGGGGAGAAGGAGTACTTCATCGACCCGACGACAGGGAACCCAGGCGCCTGCTACCGATTCACGAGCGGCGGCTGGCAGCTTGCCCCTCCGTCGATGCAGTCCCAAGAGCTTGCTGCTGCAAGCGCCCAGGACAACTACTCCCAGGCGGGGCTACAAGTGGGTGTGGCAGCAATGACGCCGGACCAGGTCACCCTGACCGGCAGCGGCCATGCGGAGGCGACGTATGTAGATTTCGCGGGGACCGCCCGCGATACGTTCACGGCAACGGCGCGCTTCCACGAGCCCATCGTCGTGGAGGTGGTCAACCCACGGGGTGCGCCCTCCGAAATCGAGGTGCAATGGAGCGGATCGGATCCGCAACAGCCATCGGCCACAAACGGTGGCTCCTTGAGTTTTGCTGGTCGATTCCTCGTCTACGAATGCTATATGGAGCAATTCCCGACCCCATTTAACTTCCAAGGGGGTACGATGCAGCAAAGCAAGGTGTGGAATCTGCGCTCGCCGTCCTACTTCGTTGCCATCGATCTCGTGTCGACCTTCGTGAGGGCGACTGCTGAACACCGAACGATCGATACCGGTGGAAGTACACGGGTAGAGACCGTGGAGGGCTCTGCCGATCTTACCTTCTCAGTCGATGTCCTAGTGCGGCCCCGCCCCCTTGGAAACTAGGCATCGCCATTCGGGTTGCGATGGGCCCTCGCGTCCCGGTGTGCCCGCACGAGGGCGGATGACCCCCGCGCACTCGCGCCCTCACGCATCTTCCGCTCCCCCGATACCGTGCTTCGCCAGGCGGTAGCGAAAACTCCGGAAGGTGAGGCCTAGAAGGGCAGCGGCCTTCTTCTTCGCCCCGCCGGTGCGCTCGAGGGCTTGGCGCAGGTAGGCGCGCTCGAGCGCATCGAGTTCAGCCTGCAGGTCCACGCCGCCCTCTGGGATCTCGATCGCGATGCCCCCACTCGGGCGCCGCCGTCCGCTCACCAGTTCCGGGAGGTCTTCCAGCCCAATCACATCCCCCGACGCAAGCGTGGCGGCGCGTTCGATACAATTCTCCAATTCCCGCACGTTTCCTGGGAAGTCGTAGGCTTCCAGGGCATCGGCCGCCGCCGGCGAGAGCCGCACACGTCGACCACTGTCCCGCTCGAAGCGGGCGAGAAAGTGCTCTGCCAGGAGCAGGATGTCCTCGCGCCGCTGACGCAGCGGTGGTACCTCGAGGTGGATCACATTGAGTCGATAGAAGAGATCCTCTCGGAAGCGTCCCGCTTCCACCTCCGCCCGAAGGTCTCGATTGGTCGCCGCGATGAGCCGCACGTCGACCTCCACCTCGCGATTCCCACCGACGGGCTTCACCTTCCGCTCCTGCAAAACGCGGAGCAACTTCACCTGCATGCCGAGCGGCAGCTCCGCGATCTCGTCCAGAAAGAGTGTGCCTCCTCGGGCAGAGACGAAAAGCCCCTCTTGGCTCATGTGCGCACCCGTGAAGGCCCCCTTCTCGTGGCCGAAGAGTTCACTCTCGATCAGGCCTTCGGGGATCGCCGCGCAGTTGACCGGGACGAAGGCCGCACTCGCCCTCGGTGAGCGGAGATGGACGGCGCGAGCGACCAGTTCCTTCCCCGTCCCGCTCTCTCCGGTGACCAGCACGGTGCTCCGCGTCGGCGCCACCTTGTCGACGAGTGCATACAGCCGCTGCATGGCGGGACTGCGCCCGACCAGGCCAGCGAGCTGGTGGCGGCTTCCCAGCTCCTCCTTCAGACGGATGTTCTCGCGGACGAGAGCACGCTTCTCGAGCGCTTTCTGCACGAGCGTCCGAAGTTCCTCGACCTTGAAGGGCTTCGTGACGTAGTCGTACGCGCCCTTCTTCATCGCCTCGATGGCATTGTCGGTGGTGGCAAAGGCGGTGATGAGCACCACCTCGGTCTGTGGATGGTACCGCTTCACCGCTTCGAGAATCTCGATGCCACTGACGTCGCCGAGGCGGAGATCCGTGAGCACAAGGTCGTACTCCTCGCCGGCGATTCGCTGCAACGCTTCATTGCCGTCGCCCACCGCCAGGACCTCATGCCCCTCCTTGCGCAGCAGGATCTCCAGGAACTCCCGCATGCTCTCTTCGTCATCGACGATCAGAATCCGCGCCACAGCTTCTTCTACCCCTGCTCCGCGGCGTGGGTCGAGCGCTCGGCCTCGGCCGCTTGAAGCACGAGGGTGAAGCAGCAGCCCTCACCCGGAGCCGAATCCACGTGGATGCGTCCACCATGCGCCTCGACGAGCCGATGCACCGTCGCCAGCCCCAGACCCGTTCCCTTGGGCCGCGTCGTGAAGAAGGGATCGAAGATGCGCCTAGCCGTCTCCTCGTCCATCCCCGGCCCGCTGTCACACACGGAAAGGTGAACCTCTCCCCCCTCCCGCCTGCCTCGAACGACGATTCGCCCACTCCCTGCCATGGCTTGAGCCGCATTCAGGAAGAGGTTGAGGAGGATCTGACGGAGCTGCTCCTCGTCGCCTCGCACCCAGAGAGAGTCGGGGATTCGAAGCTCGAGCTCGCAGCCCGCGGCATGCGGGTCGTTGCGGAAGACCTCCCAGGTCAGCTCGACGATTCGCCGCACCGGCACCGGTGCCATCCTCGGGGGTGCCGGACGGGCGAAGAGGAGAAAATCCGAGATCAGGCGTTCGAGGCGCTCGGTCTCCCGGAGGACGATGCCCATGAGCCGGGCCTCGTCGGCGCCGGCCGGCAGCGTGGCCCGCAGCAGCTCGATGGAACCGCTCATCGACGCCAGGGGGTTTCGGATCTCGTGCGCGAGGCCGGCGGCCACCACGCCAAGGGCGGCCAGCCGTTCGTTCCGTTGAACCTGCTGCTCCATGTGCCGCATCGCGGTGAGGTCCTGGAAGACCACCACTTGTCCGAGGTGATCTCCGAGTGGTGAGACGCTGAAGCCGATGTATTTCTGGCCGTCGGGTGCGGCGACCTCCGCCTCACCCCGAAGTCCCTGCCCGACCTCTGCCGCCCGGACGATGGCCTCCCAGAGGGTCGGGAGGACCTCCCGGAGGGGACGCCCCCGGACATCGCGCAGCCGCGCATCGAAGAGGCCCCGCCCGAAGCGATTGACGAAGGTGATCCGCCC
>CAYYHA010000310.1:0-3885 GCA_964471535.1 uncultured Myxococcia bacterium
GGGCAGGGCCTCGCCGGCGATGAAGACGAAGAGGCCCCCCAGCGCGAGGAGGGTGGTGAGCGCCGCGGCGCGGGCCAGGCCCTCCACGAGGCGTTCGCCCGGGCGCCGGTGCGTCGGGCGTGCGCGCCTCACGGCACCGCCTCGAGACGCCGGCGCTGCGCCTGACGCAGCGCCTCGGGGAGCGGAACGTAGCCCCGCCGGGCGGCGACCGCCTGCCCGTCCCGCGAGAGCAGGTAGGCGAGGAAGCGTCGGAGCACTGCGGGCAGAGAGCGTCCCGCGGAGCGGCTCACGTAGAGGAAGACGGGCCGCCGCAGGGGGTAGAGTGGGTTCGAGGGATCGAGGCAGCGCGCGCCCGGCGCCGCCGCAAGGGGCACGGCACGCAGCTCGGTGATCTGGTAGGCGAGGCTGGCGAAGCCGATGCCTCGCGGGTCATGGGCGATCGCATGGGCCACGGCGCCCGAGCCGGCGAGTTCCTGGAGGGCCGGGTGGAAGTCGCTGCCGCCGAGAGCGACCTGCTTGAAGAAGGCGTGGGTGCCGCTGGCGCTGCTCGGCCCGTAGCGGGTGAGGCTGCGGCCGTTGGGCCAGCGCGTGTGCACCTCGGCGGGGGCGTGGTCGGGGTGGGCAAAGTAGGCAGGCAGCTCGGCGAGGCGCAGGCAGGGCAAGGGGTTTTGCCGGTGCACGAAGACCGCCACGGCATCGAGCGCGACGGTGAGCTCGAGGGGGGGCACGCCGTGGCGCCGCTCGAAGGCCCGTCGCTCCGCCGGTCGCATCGGCCGGCTCATGGGGCCGATCTCAGCGGTCCCGGCGATGAGCGCCGGGGGCGCGGTGGCGCTCCCCCGGCCCTCGAGGTGGATCCGGACCCCGGGGTGCCGGCGTGCGAAGCGCTGCGCCCAGGCGGCGAGCAGGGGGGTCAGCGAGCCGGAGCCCTTCACCTCCAGCGTGCCGTAGAGGGGCGGCTCTGCCTCGGCGTGCGCCGGTCGCACCGGGCCGGCGAGGGCGAGAAGGAGGGGAGGGAGAAGGCGGATCTCTACGCGGACCGACACCGGCGCCAAGCCTGCGTGCTGTATGTGACAGCCGTGTGACGGCAGCGCCGTGACGCTGTGCCGTCCGGAGAGCGGGCCCTCGCACCGAGGCGGCCTCCAAGACCCCCGCCCCGGGGCGCCGGCCACGTCGGCGGGCGGCGGGCGCACGGCCCCCAGGGCTTCAGTCCTCGGTGAAGCGGTAGCCGACCCCCCGCACCGTCTCGATGTAGGTCGCGGCCGGGCCGAGCTTCTCTCGCAGCCGTTTGATGTGGGTGTCGACCGTTCGGGTGGTGACGAAGCTGGAGTAGCCCCAGACCCGGTCGAGCAGCGCTTCGCGGCTTTGCACCCGCCCGCGGCGCTCCATCAGATCGACGAGGAGCTTGAACTCGAGCGCAGTCAGTTCCACGGGCGCATCCTCGACGGTCACCTTGTGGCGTTCCACGTCGACGGTCAGGCAGCCGTGGCGGAGGACCGGCCGGGTCTCGGCGCTGGACCCGGCAACTCGCCGCAACACCGCCTGCACCCGCAGCACGAGCTCCCGTGGGGAGAAGGGCTTTGCGACGTAGTCGTCGGCTCCCGACTCGAGTCCCTCGATGCGGTGCTGCTCCTCGCCCCGCGCCGTGAGGAGGATGACGGGGATTTCCTGGGTCTCCTCCCCCTCGCGGAGCATGCGGCACACCTCGAGGCCCGAGATGTCGGGGAGCATGATGTCGAGGATGACGAGGTCGGGCCGGTCCTCCCGCGCCCGGCGCAGGGCCGACGCGCCGTCGTAGGCGTGAATGGGATCGAAGCCGGCGCGGCGTAGGTTGTAGGCGACCAACCGGACCAGGTCGCGTTCGTCGTCGACGACCAGGATCTTCGCGGGCATCGGGGGTCTCGCTCGGGGCCCTTGGAGGAAGGAAAGCGTCGGCGGGCTCGGGCCCAGGCGACCGCCGCCGCGCCTCGCCACGATTACCCGTCGGGGCCCTGCTTGTGAACCGCCGCGCCCCGCCGGGTGTTTCGATTTCGGTGAGTCGCTTGACTGGAATCTATTCAGTGTTGTATTGTCTTTATACACTTCTTAGTAGAATCTATTCACAAGAAACACCGAGCCCCTCGATGCCCCAAGACTCAAGCGGAACGAAGCGCGCGAGGCGCCGAACTCAGGAGGTGACGGACCGCCGTCCCTTCAGCCCCGACGAGCTGCTCGAGATCGAGGCCGCTCACCCCGACGGTTTGAGTTCCCGGCAGGTCATCGACCTCTTCCAGGCGCGCGGTGTCCGCTTGAGCGAGGCGACCTTCCGCAAGTACGTGCAGCTCGGGCTCCTGCCCCGGAGCACCCGGCGTGTCGGGCGAAAGGGGAAGCACAAGGGCTCGAAGGGCATCTACCCCGTGGGCGTGGTCCGGCGCCTCAATCTGATCAAGGCCATGATGGCCGAGGGACTCACCCTCGAGGAGATCCGTGAGTCCTTCGTGGTTTTCAAGAACGACCTCGATGCGCTCTCGGAGCTCTTGGATGGCCTGTTCCGCGACTTCGAGACGCGGCTTCGGACGCGCGCCCTGTCACCGGCACGTCAGCGCCGCATGGCCCTCGAGGTGGAGAAGACCCGGCAGCGGGCCTCCACCTTGCTGCGGCGCCTCGAGCGCCTCGGTTCGGCCATCGCCGCGACGCCGCCAGAGCTCGGCCCCGGAGGATAGCCACGATCTCCGAGGTGGGGATAAGATCAAGGATAGGCTTCGAACACGGTTCTTCCCTGCGGTATGGCGAGTCGGAAAGATGGAGCAGGGCCGACTCGACCGGTGGATGCTGACCCTGCCCACGGCTGGAGCGACACATGAACACGAACGAGGAGCGCGATCTGAAGCCGGTGCCGGAGCCGGAAAAGGAACGAAAGGGGCGCAAGGGACGACGTCGTAGCAAGACGATGTCCCGCAAGGAGATGGCCCGTCAGATGCGGCGGGAGCGGGCCGCGGGCGGGTTGGACCCAGAGCTGGTGCAGCTGATGAACCGGCTGGACGAGATCCGGCCCAAGAACCGTTCGGAGTGCATCAACGCCGAGCGGCCGTGCCTCTTCATCTCCTGTAAGTACCACCTCTATCTGGACGTGAATCCGGAGACGGGCTCGGTGAAGATGAACTTCCCCGACAAGGAGATCTGGGAACTCGAGGAGACCTGCGCCCTCGACGTCGCCGACAAGGGTGGCATCACCCTGGAGGAGGTCGGCGAGATCATGAACCTCACCCGCGAGCGGATCCGGCAGGTGGAGATGCGCGGGTTGGAGAAGATCCGCGTCGCCTGCGACCCCGACGACGTCGACTGACGGGCGCCGCAGGGGTCGGCCCGCCAAAGATGGCTCCTCGGGGGGCAGGGCTGGCGTGGCCGCCGGGTTCGGGTGTGCGCAAAGGGGCGCGCCCGGGCGCTCGCTTGACCCCCCGGGTGCCCCGGGCTAAAGCGCCGCTATGCCGCGGGCCCTCATCAGCGTTTCGGACAAGCGGGGCGTCGCCGACTTTGCCCGGCGACTCGTGGAGCTGGGCTTCGAAATCGTCTCCACCGGTGGGACGGCGCGCCACCTCGAGGCGGCCCGGATCCCCGTGACCCGGATCGCCGATTTGACGGGGGCCCCGGAGATCCTCGGCGGCCGGGTGAAGTCGCTCCACCCAGCCGTCCACGGGGGCATCCTGGCTCGGCGCGACCTCGAGACCGACCAGGCGGACCTCGTGGCGCAAGGCATCGAGCCCATCGATCTGGTTGCCGTCAACCTCTACCCCTTTCGGGAGACGGTGGCGCGGCCCGAGACCACCCTCCCCGAAGCGGTGGAGCAGATCGATATCGGAGGGCCCACGCTGATTCGCGCTGCGGCGAAGAACTTCGAGCACGTGATCG
>CAYYHA010000311.1:0-3684 GCA_964471535.1 uncultured Myxococcia bacterium
TGATCTTGGCCATTGGCGACACCTTCGAGGTAGAGCTTCGGGTCTCCGAAGGCCTCGCTTCGGACCCTGCGGTCAGCGTCGGAGCTGACGCGCTTTCCTGCAGCGTCGAGGACACATTGTTGTACCGCTGCGTTCTCTCGGTCGGCGCGACCACACCGGACGGTCCCGTGAGGATGGACGTCTCGCTCGTCGACCTTGCCGGAAACGAGGCGTCCTTGCGGGTGGAAACCGCGACCCGCTTCGACACGCGTTCCCACGTGGACACCGGCCGCATCCTCCTGACCCTCGATTCGGCTGCACCGCCGTCGGTCGATGGCGCACCCGGTGCGGTGGAGGGCGAGGCGGACCTCGCGTTCTTCGCCTCTGCCGAGGCGACGACGCCCATCGCCTCCACCCGTGCCGATGCGGCGGGCGCGTTCGGCCCCCTCTCCCTGGACACTTTCGCCGGCCAAGCCGTCTACCTGGAGGCGACCGATGCCTACGGCAACCGTTCGCCGCGCTCTGCCGCACCCGTCGAGATCCGTTTGAGCGTCGTCGACGTCGAGACCACGCCCGAGCGTGCAGCCCTTCTCGCCGGTTGCGCGCCGCCGGGCCTCCTTCCGAGCGATCCACACGGTGTCCCGGACGAGGGCACCCCCGCGTGCACCGAAAGCAGCGTGGTGCGCCTTCCTCGAACGACGCGCCTCTCCGCCACCGCCGCCGACGGTACGGAACTCCTCCTCTTCGGGAATCAACCCGCACCCCCCCGGTGGACGCGGCAGCCGACCTTCGCTCCGGCGGGGCAGAGCACCGGCGGCGCCACATACGTGGGCGACGAGATCGACCGCATACCCCTCGTCTTCGACGCCCGCGGCCAGACGGTGGGCCTGCGCGCCGATGGAACCTGGCTCCGGGCCACCCCTGGCACCGGCACCGTCCTCGTCCCGGAGGCGAGATCGCTCCACGCCGCAGCCCCGCTCTACTTCGATCTCGACAGCCTGTGTTCCGGCTGCGGCATGTCCACCTGGACCCTTGCTCTGTTCGGCGGCGCGCGCCTCACGCCGGATGGATCCTTTCAGCCGCTCGACGACCTGTGGCTGTGGACCTGGAACAGCTACCTCGGTGGCGGCTGGCGGCAGATGACGGTCGTCTCGGCGGTCTCGCCGCCTCCGACGGCGCTGCATGCGATGGCCTCCCTCGGCAGCCGTGTGGCCGTCTACGGTGGCCTCGCCGGCGGCCGCACCACCGGCGCGTTCTGGCTGCTCGAGCAGGAAACCCGGGACCGTCTGCGTTGGATCCTCGCCGGCGACGGCCCTCCTCGCGCCGGGGCGCAGATCGCTTGGCAGGCCTACACGCGGCGAATCGTGCTCTTCGGAGGCTCGCCGGATCCCCTGGCTGAGACGCCCTCCTACCCCGACGACCTGTGGAAGTTCCGCGTCACCACCTCGGCCGCCGGAAACCCACTCGTCTCCCGCGTCTTCGAAGCCACCCCTGCCGCGGGACCGGCGGGCCGCATCCTCCATGCGATGGCCTTCAACCCCACCAACGGGACGATGGTCCTCTTCGGTGGCGTGAGGCGGCGCAGCGAGAGCGGCACGGAGGTGCTCGAGATTCTCGGGGACACCTGGATCCTGTCTGCTGCGGGAGACGCCTGGACCGAAGTGCAGAGCCCTCTCTCACCACCGCCCACCTTCGGCCACGCACTGATCTGGGATCCCGCGGCCTCGGCCTTCGTGCTCCTCGGCGGGTACACGGCATCGGGAGAGCATGGCGCCGCCTGGACCTTCGACGGCAGCGCCTGGTCGCTGCTGCGCGAGGCCTCCACGCCCTCGGGACGGGTGGACGCTGCGCTCGCCGGACACGGTCCCATCGACTTCGAATGCGCCGAGCCGGCGTGCAGTTCCCTTGCCGGCAGCGACCTGCTGCTCTTCGGCGGTCGCGGCGGCCCGGGACTCTTCGAAACGAAGACGCAGGCCTTGGGGGATACCTGGCGCCTCGCCGACGACGGGTCTGGGGCTGTCGTCTGGCGCCGCCTGACGCCCCCCTCGAGTCCCTCACCCCGCTACGGACACACGTTGACCGCCCTGGACACGCCTGGGGAGTACCTCCTCTTCGGCGGGCTGGACGCGTCACGATCGGCCCTGGGGGATACCTGGCACTTCACCGGCGACACCTGGACGGAGCTGGCACTCAGTGAAGCGCCTGCACCCCGGGCCTACCACGCTGCGGCGGCGGGAATGGAATCGACCCTCCTCTTCGGGGGACAGGCAGCCAGCGGCGATCTCTACGGCGACACCTGGCTCTACGCGGGCGGCCGCTGGCGCAACGTGGAGACCGACGCTGCACCGCCTCCGCGAAGCCACCACGCGCTTTGCTTCGACCCAGTTCGTTCGCAGTGGTTGCTCTTCGGCGGCCTTGGCGCGCAGGGCCGGCTTGCCGACACCTGGGTCTTCGACGGGACACGCTGGCTCCACATCGCCCCCGACCAGCGCCCGCCGGCGCGAAGCGATCACACCCTGGCCTTCGATCCCGCGCGGCAGCGGGTCCTGCTCCTCGGCGGCCGTGGGGTGGACGGTGGACTCCTCGACGATCTCTGGGAGTGGACGGGCGTCACCTGGCGCCCGGTGCGCACCTCCACCGAGACCGAGCCGGTCGCAGGACACGCTGCGTACCGGAATCTCTATCTTGGAGGCGATCACCCCTCACGCGTCTTTGCCTCGAGCACACGGCGCGATGGAGCGCTGCTGCGCCTGACGCACCCGGAAGTGGCGCTCCGGCCCTTTGCCGTGGCGCGCTTCGATCTGCGGCGCTTCGATCTCACCGGCGTCGGCGCTTGGGAGCTGCAAGTGCACGGCGCGGGGCTCGGATTCTCGGACGAGGGGCTCCCCCTGCCTGGGCTCGACCTCTACCGCTGGGACCCGGCCACGGCCGCTTGGGTGGGGATGGGGGGAATCGACGCCGGACCGGCTTCGCCCGCCGACCGCCGCCACCTCACGGTACCGGTGAGCTCGGTGGAGGACCTGGCGGAGGATGGGCTGGTGCACGTTCTCGTCGTCGTACGGGAGCCCGGCTCCCAGGCGGGCGCGGCCACGCTGTCGATCGACTCGGTCGCGCTCGTAGGCCGGGCGCCGGCCCCGGCTCCTTAGGTCCTACTGCGGCCGGATGATCGCTGTTCCGGCGCCGCCTCGAACCCGTGGTGGGGTTGCGGGGCCTCGTCCACCGCCGCGTCGCTACCGGGCGGCGCGGCGGCGCTTCGTGCGGACGGCCTTGCCCCGCACGGGGATCTGCAGGGTCTCGCCCGCTCGGATGAATCCATCGGCGTCGAGCCCATTGATCTCCTGCAGCGCCCGCACGCTGACCCGGAAGCGCTTGCCGATGGCCGATAGGGTATCGCCGGGACGGACGCGGTAGGTCCAAACGGCCCCCCGGACCGCACGCCGGCCCTTGCCGTGACGCGCGGGTTCGGCCACCGCACGGAGGCAGGTCTCGAACGCCTCTCGGGAAAGGTCGGCCGGAAGGTTCAGCGGATAGCCGGTGGGCAGCGGCCGGTCCCCGCGCAAGGCCCGGTCGGAGAGCGCCGGGTTGAGCTCGACGAGCACCCGGTGCTCGATGCAGCCGGCATCCTCGAGGCGGGAGAGACGTACCGGCGCACCAAGGTGCAGGGTCTGGACCCGGTGCGGTGGAGGGGGGACGTAGTCGCCAAAG
>CAYYHA010000311.1:3694-3869 GCA_964471535.1 uncultured Myxococcia bacterium
TCCCCAAAGTGCTCGCCTCGGCGGGCGAGCACCCGGCGCGCGGCCAGGAACTCGGCATAGAAGTTCTTGGAGGCGAAACCCCAGCTGGGCGAGTCGTACCGGCGAATGAGGTCGACGAGATCCCGGCTCCCGACCTTTTCGATCGCCCGCGCCACGCCGTTGGGCCCGTGGTTGT
>CAYYHA010000312.1:0-1499 GCA_964471535.1 uncultured Myxococcia bacterium
GCGGTAGGTGTGCCGCGCATGGTGCACCTTCAGCCAGGTTTCTTGGTAGAGGTCGTCGGCGGCGTTCCGGGTGCGTGGATCGGCGGTGAAGAAACGGTACACGGAGGGACCCAAGAGGGCGACGAGCCCATCGAAGGCCCGCCGATCGCCACGCTGGTAGGCCTCCATCAGACGCATGGCCTTCTCCTCACGCTGGGCCTTCTTTGGGTCTTCGACCATCGCTTCGCCTGGGTTACGTCGCCTCGGCCTCGCTTCGCTCACGTCCCTCCCTCTCGGGGCGGGGTGGCGTAGCGTTCTGGGTCCACACAGACCGTGCCCGCGGGCGAACTCGGACACCGGCCATCGTCGTCGGGGGGGCGGTCGCAGCCGGGCGCGGCGGGCGCTTCGTCGCAGCGGGTGAGGTCGCAGGGAACACAGCCACTGGCAAAGGTACAGCACAGGCTTCCCGCGGGGTTGCAGGCAACGACGGGCGGCGCAGCCGGATCGACGCCGCTGCAATAATGCTGCGGGGGTGCCCAGCAGCGGTCGGTGGGGTCGCGGCCATCGCCCACCGCGGCGAGCGAGCGGCAGCTGTCGCAGCGCCCCTGGGCCTGGTCGCAATAGGCCTGCCGCTCCGCGCAGCTCGCCTGGACGCTGCAGGGGGGGCAGGCCGCCCCCGCGGCACCCAACGCCTCGCGGACGGCCTCGAGATTCGCCCGCGCGGTCGGCACGGCGCAGCCGTCCCAACAGGGAAGGTCCACTTCGACGAGCGCGCACTCCGAATCCTCGCGGCAACTCTGGTCCGCGCTCGCCGCTTCGACCACCTGCTCGGCCAGGGGGCGGGCCTCGTGGAGGCAGGCCGCTCCGCTGTCGGGGCGGCACCCGGCGAACGCGCAGGCGGTGACGATGGCGGCGATACTCGAGACGAGCACGCGGATCCCGGCTCTCTTTCGGGCCGTGGGCACGGTTCTTCCTTCTCGGGGTGGCTGGCCGGTGCTTGACCTCGTGCGGTGCCTGGTTACTTTCGCTGCCGAACGGCTGGTTCGGCCAGGAATACTGGAAAAACTCACGACTGGAGGCAAAAGGCCATGGGTAAGATTATCGGGATCGATCTCGGTACCACCAACTCGGTGGTCGCGGTGATGGAGGGCGGGGAGGCTAAGGTGATCCCCAACGAAGAGGGGGCACGCACCACCCCCTCGGTGGTGGCCTTCACGAAGGACGGCGAGGTCCTCGTCGGACAGGTCGCCAAGCGCCAGGCCATCACCAACCCCGAGCGCACCATCTTCGCCATCAAGCGCTTCATGGGGATGAAGTACGACGAGGTCCTCGACGAGGTGAAGCGGGTCCCCTACAAGGTGGTCAAGGCCTCCAACGGGGACGCGCACGTGCAGATCGGCGAGAAGACCTACTCGCCGCCCGAGATCAGCGCGAAGATCCTGCAGAAGCTGAAGCGCGCCGCCGAGAACTATCTCGGCGAGGGCGTGAAGGAGGCGGTGATCACCGTCCCCGCCTACTTC
>CAYYHA010000312.1:1509-3549 GCA_964471535.1 uncultured Myxococcia bacterium
CGACGAAAGACGCCGGGCGCATCGCCGGGCTCGACGTGAAGCGGATCGTGAACGAGCCCACGGCCGCGGCGCTCGCCTATGGCCTCGACAAGAAGAAGGACGAGGTCATCGCCGTCTACGACCTGGGCGGCGGCACCTTCGACATCTCGATCCTCGAGGTGGGCGAGAACGTCGTGGAGGTGCTCTCCACCAACGGGGACACGCACCTGGGTGGTGAGGACTTCGACCAGCGGCTGATCCAGTACCTCATCGACGAGTTCAAGAAGGATCAGGGCATCGACGTCTCCGGCGACAAGATGGTGCTGCAGCGCCTGAAGGAGGCGGCGGAGAAGGCCAAGATCGAGCTCTCCTCCACGGGGGAGACCGAGATCAACCTGCCCTTCCTCACCGCCGACCAGTCGGGCCCCAAGCACCTGCAGATGAAGGTGACGCGGGCCAAGTTCGAGGCGCTGTGCGAGGACCTGTTCAAGCGGACCCTCGAGCCGTGCAAGAAGGCACTCGAGGATGCGGGCAAGAAGGCCAGCGACATCGATGAGGTGATCCTGGTCGGCGGCTCGACCCGCGTACCCAAGATCCAGGCCCTCGTGAAGGACTTCTTCGGGAAGGAGCCCAACCGCTCGGTGAATCCCGACGAGGTGGTCGCGATCGGCGCCGCGGTGCAGGCGGGCGTCCTCTCCGGGGACGTGAAGGACATCCTGCTCCTCGACGTCACCCCGCTTTCGCTCGGTATCGAGACGCTCGGCGGTGTGATGACCGTGCTCATCCCGCGGAACACCACCATCCCCACCAAGAAGTCCGAGATCTTCTCCACTGCGGCGGACAACCAGACGAGCGTGGAGGTGCACGTGCTTCAGGGTGAGCGGCCGATGGCCAAGGACAACCGGACGCTGGGGCGCTTCCACCTCGAGGGGATTCCGCCGGCGCCGCGAGGCGTGCCGCAGATCGAGGTGACCTTCGACATCGATGCGAACGGCATCGTCCACGTCACCGCCAAGGACAAGGCGACGGGCAAGGAGCAGAAGATCACCATCGAAGCGAGCAGCGGCCTGACCGAGGAGGAGATCCAGAAGGCGGTGAAGGAGGCGGAGGCGCACGCCGAGGAGGACCGGAAGAAGAAGGAACTCATCGAGCTGCGCAACCGCGCCGACGCACTCGCCTACGGCACCGAGAAGACCCTGCAGGAGTCGGGCGACAAGCTCTCCGAGTCCACCAAGAAGGACGTGCAGGAGAAGGTGGACGCACTCAAGAAGGCGCTCGAGGGCGAGGACGCCTCGGCCATCCAGTCGGCGATGGAGGCACTGACCACCGCCAGCCACAAGATGGCGGAGGAGCTCTACCAGGCCACCGGCGGCGGCACCGCCGGGGCAGAGTCTGCGGGTTCGGCCGAGAGCACCGAGTCCTCGAGCAGCGGCTCCGACGACGACGACGTGGTCGACGCGGAGTTCGAGGAGAGCAAGGACTAGTCCGGCGGCTGCGCCCCTTCGCGGGGACGGCGCAGGCGGCAGCGGGCCGGTCGCCCCATCCCGGGCGCATCGGCCCGTTCGCTTTCCGTCTCTCCCCAGGGCGAGCGTGCCGGCCGGCGCCGAAGCGGCGGCCGGTGGCGGCGCGCCCCGACGGCGGACCCGGTGGACCGAGCCGCCCCTCACTCGAAGCGGACGGTCAGGGTTCGCCGCTTGCCGGCCTCCACCGTGACCTCTTTGGTGATGCGACGCCCGTCGTCGGCGAGCACGGTGATGGTGTGTTTCCCTTCGGTCACCGGGATCACGGGACCCGGCACCTGCCCCCGCCGTTTCCCGTCCACCAGCACCGTGCCGCCCATGCCGAAGGGCTTGGTGATGAGGACCCGGAGTCCGCCGATGCCGTGCCGTCGCCCAAACTCGCGCAGCCTCTCCCGGCGCAACCGCAGTGCCTTGTCCGGATGCTTCTTGGTGGAGGTCCCCCCCTTCTTCCCCGTTGTCCGCGCCGGGGCTTTCGGCCCCGCGTGGGTACCGGCCTTGCCGCTTGGCACCACGGGCGCGGGCTCAGGCCCAGCCCCCGTCC
>CAYYHA010000312.1:3559-3865 GCA_964471535.1 uncultured Myxococcia bacterium
CCGCCGATGCCGTGCCGTCGCCCAAACTCGCGCCGCCGCTCCATCCGGGAGCGCTCGGTCTTGCGCGGACGCTTTCCCGCCGTGGCCGCTGGGCCCCCCGCCGGTCGTTGTGGCTGCTCGTTCGCAGAGGCCCCCTCCTTGCGACTCGACGCCACCGGCGCTGACCCTGTGCCTTCCCCGTCCCCTGCGTCGGTTGCCGCGCCCGGCTCGGGACGGGCAGGATGAGGTTCCTCCACGGGCCCAGCCCGGGCTGCGCCGACGCCCTGGCCCTCGGGCCCAGCAGGAGGCGCTTCACCGGCGCGAGGG
>CAYYHA010000313.1:0-3827 GCA_964471535.1 uncultured Myxococcia bacterium
GGATCGGAGGCGCCCGACCCGGCCAGCCTCCGCCTCGATGTGGGGCGGGCGCCCCGCAGCAGGCCGGCCGAAGGCGTCCACCACGAAGACGACCACCTGCGCCCGGGCATGGCCGTCGGCGGGAAGGCGGGTGGGATGGACGGCGGCAGAGAGCCGGTTCGTGGGGGGCAGGTGGAGGTCGATGCGGGTGATGCGCCGGTTGCCGAGACGGTCCACGCTCACCCCCCGTCCCAACCCATGGCCCGGGGGCACCACCACCGGGATCTCGAAGCGGCCATCGGGCCCCGAGGCGACGGGACCGAAGCGCCGCCCGGCGATCTCCACCGTCAGCTGCACCTTCGGCCGCGTGCGGCCGGGGAGCTCGATCGCCGCCGAGAGGGGAAGGGCCACGTGGGCGACGGCGAAGGTGGGCGCGTCGTCGTGGGGCGCTGGCGCAAAGGCGGTGACCACGGCCACCTCCGGATAGCGCTTCGGGCCGGGCCGATACCGGGCCTCGAAGGTGCCGGGGCCCACGGCGTGGAGCCCCTCGACGGTGCCCACGTTGACGGCGAGGCGCGGGGCGCGGGCGGCGGTGCGGGGCCGGCCCTCGGCGTCGAGGAGGCGGATGCGCAGCGTGGCCGCCTCGTCCCGACCCTTCAGCAACTCGGTGGGGCTCGCCTCGATCTCCACCCGTCCGAGCACGGCGGTGGAGAGGGTCCAGCGCCGCTGCGCCCCGGCGACCTCGACGGTGGCCTCCCCCGCATAGCCCGGGGGCGGGACGTAGAGCCACCGGGCCACCACCGGGTCCGAATCGAGCGCCTCCAGGGTACCGGGCTCGGCGCGTGGTGCCACCTCACCGATCGGCACGAGGGGGCCGTCGGCACCGCTCCGGCGCACGACTGCAAAGGCCACCGGCCCGCTGGGCACCACCGCTCCATCGGGCGGGCCCCACACCTCCACCTCTGCCCCCGCGGCGGTGGGAACGAGCAGGAGGAGCCACACCATCGACGCCCGGCACATGGCCGCGCGCAGCCTACCCTAGGTGGCCACCCGGCGCCTACCGCCGTGGCCGCCGCGGTGCACCCGCCCTGCGTCCATCAGCGGCAATCTCGCCGGCGCCGATCCCGGGCCCGCTGCCGCATCGGGGCGAGCTGGCGGGGAGAGGCCACGAGGAGCGAGGCGAGCACAAGGAGCAAGGCCAGCCAGCCGGCCGCCCCTGGGCCCGCCTCGCAGCCCTGCGGCGGCGGCGAGGGCTCGGCCGAATCCACCGCCGGCGCGGGTGCCTGCGGCTGCGCCGCACCGGCAGCATCGCCTGGAGCCCCTTCGTCCCCGGTGCCTTCCTGCTCCCCGGCCACACTGTCGTCTGCGGAGCCCTCGTCCTCACGCCCTGGGTCGACGCCGCCATCGTCGTCACCCGCGCCTGCATCCCCCGGGTCCGCCGCGCCGCAGTGGCCGTGACCGTGCCCATGCCTGTGGTGGGAGTGGGCCTCGCTGTCGGAGTCCGAATCGGAATCGGAGTCGCTGTCCGAATCGTCGTCGCTGTCGTCCCCATCGTCGTCGCAGCGTGGCGGCGGCGTGCAGGCGGGATCGAGTTCGAAGAGTTCGAAGTCGATGCTACAGCCCGGCTTCGAGCGCAGCCGCACCTGCAGCGTATCGGATCCGGTCAGCGTCACCGGGCGGGAGAGGCAGGTCACATCCGGATCGAGATCGTCCGGGGAGAGAATGCGCTCGCCATTGAAAGAAGCGCAGGCCGAAGCGCAGCCGTTGTTTCGGATGGCCAGGTACCCCTGCCCGGGTGTGGTCGTGAAGGTCTGCGACTCGGTGCGGGGCCGGCCCCGCCGCCGCTCGAACGAGGCACTGGCCACTGGCTGCAGGCTGGCGCCCGGCGCGCAGGCATCGACGGGGTCGTCACACTGCCCGCCACCTCCGGGCACGTCGACGACGAAGTCGTAGATCCAGATGTCTTGGTTGCCGCTCGCGTCCGAGGTGTACGCGACGCGGTTCCCATCGATGTCGTTGAGGTTCTCGTTGGAGCCGGGCGGGGTGAAGCGGTACAGCGTGCCGGTCGGAATGTGATAGAGCAGCACGTCCGTCGGGTTCGTTCCCAGGTCATCGAAGGCGACCACGTCGCCGGATACGTGCGCCCCGAACTGTCGCCCGGGCAGGGGGATCTGGGTGGTCGTACCCGTGCTCAAATCGAGCACGTAGATATCGAAGTCCGTGCCGGCAGCCGGGCGCGCTTCATAGACCACGATCGAGCCACTGATGTCGGGGTTGCGCTGTTCGTCGGGCCCGCCGGCGACCACCGTCTCCGTCCCCGTCGCCAGATCGTGGAGGACGATGTCGGCGTCGGGCGCAATCGGGTCGGGGCGCCGTTCGAAGACGACGAGTTGTCCGCTCACTGCGGGGTTGAACTCTGCCTCCGGCGTCGTGGTGACGGCACGCTGCGTGCCCGTGGCGAGATCCGTCAGCCAAATGTCGGTCACCGCGCCGCCGGCCGTGTTCTCGTACACGACGAGGTTGCCATCGATGGCCGGTTTGACCTGCGCACCTTCGCCTCCCGCGACCAACATCGACTGCCCCGTGGCGATGTCGTAGGCGAAGATGTCGGGCAGGCCCCGGCCGATGTCGGTGTAGACCAGCACGCCGCGGTCCACGTCGTGGAGGTACTGGTCGGTGAGATCGGTGGTCACCTGCACCTCGGCGCCGGTCACCAAATCGACGAAGTAGATGTCGGCGTTGCCGTTCCGAAGGTCGGTGAACACCACTGTGTCCACGTCCAGCGACGGATCGAACTGAGCCGCCGGATCAAAGGTCACGGGGCGGCTCGTGCCGCTGAAGATCGCCTGCGCCTGGGCCGACGCCGCGACGACCAAACACAATCCTGCCAAACCGGGTCGCAAGTATTTCAGCATGATAGTCGGGTCCTACCTTCATGGTAGAGATCGCCGTTCGCCCACGTCAATGTATGAACCTGCGGCCTTCCTCCCACATCGCCGCCGGCACCCACACACCGGGCAAAGGTGTAGCGCCCGCCATCCATGGGGTGCGAGGTCGGTCCCCTGCTGACCCAGGCTGCGCTCCTCGAGGCGCGACCCGAACGCGCCGCGACCACTGCAGCACCCCAGAGAGCGCGACGCTCAATCGTCCCAAAGGTCGCGGGTGTCGAAGTGGGCCTTGGCGCCGCGCGTATCCACGACGATGCGTCGCGTCGTGGGGCGTGCCTCGTTGCCCGACACATCCTTGGCACGAAGGTCGATGCGGTTTGGGCCTTCGCGCAGCTCGAGGGGCACACGGAAGCGCCCCCCGGCATCGGCCACCACCGGCCGGCCGGCGACGAAGACCAACGCACCGGCACGGGTCCGGCCTCGGAGCACCAGGCGGCGCTTGTTGGTCTCGCCCTTCTCCGGCCAGGCAACACGCAGGAGCAGCGATCGTGCGGCGGGCCGAGGCGGCTGCGGCGCCTCGCCCGGCGGCACCAGGGTCTCCTCGCCGCCCCGGAGCACCACCGCCTTCCCCTTCGCGGAGACCTCGACCTCGCCCCGCGACGCACCCACGGCGACGGTTCCCTTTCCGTCACTGGCCACGGTGTAACGGCCGTCTTCGGCTCGTGTCGCCACGTCGGTACCATCCACCTCGATGGCGACTGCCCCCGCCCCCTCCTGCGTGTCGGCAGTGACCATACCGACGCCCAGGAGCAGGCGGGCCAGGTCCCGGCTAAGCTCGGCCACTCCGAGGTCGGTGCCTGGTTCCACTTCGATCACGGTCTGGCCGGAGACGAGCCGGGCCCGGCCGCCGGCACCGGTGCGAACGGCATCCTCGGGGCCGAGGACGGTCCCGGCGGCCGC
>CAYYHA010000314.1:0-3779 GCA_964471535.1 uncultured Myxococcia bacterium
GGCCCCCACCTCGGCGTCGAGCCGGCCGGTGGCGAAGTAGTCGAGGAAGAAGAGGGGCTCGGCGCCCACGACCAAGACGTCGTTCACGCACATGGCCACCAGGTCGATGCCCACGGTGTCGTGCCGTCCCGTTGCGAAGGCGAGCTTCAGCTTCGTTCCCACCCCGTCGGTGGCGCCCACCAAGACGGGCTCGTCGAAGCGCCCCGAGGGCAGGGCGAAGAGCCCGCCGAAGCCACCGAGGCCGCCGAGGACCTCGGGCCGCCGGGTGCCCTCGGCGAGCGGTGCGATGCGGCGCACGAAGGCCTCCCCGGCGGCCACGTCTACGCCGGCCTCCTTGTAGGTCAGCGCCATGGCGCGGACCCTGCCAGACGCTCCCGGCTAGCGCAACACGCGAAAGCAGTAGGAGGCGCCGTCTTGCTCCGCCGCGGGCTCCGCGCTCGTCTCCACGCAGCCGGCGTCGCCATCGCGCGCGGTGGGGGGATCGTAGGCGGCGTTGCCGTCGGTGTCGATCGCCTCCACGAAGTAGTGGACCAGGGTGCCCGGCGGGTAGCCGGGGAGGGTGCCCTCGTAGATGCCCTCGCCGGTGGCCTCGAGGGTCACCACGGCCGCGTCCGCGACCGCGTCGCTGCGGTGGTAGAGGCGGACGGAGGCGATCTCGCGGTCGTCGGTGGCCACCGCGCGGACCGTGTAGGGTCCGAGCGGGTCGCGCGTGTCCGAAAGGGGGGTGACCTCGACGAAGGGCGCTTCGACCCCGGCACAGGCGCCGAGCGCAAGCCCCACGAGGATCGCGAGGGCGGCGGCGAGCGGAGCGAGGGCGGGGCGTCGCTGCAGCACGGCGGGGATTGTAGCCGGCGATGGCCGGGGTGGCGAGCACTCGGCGCCACGCGGTGATCCGCTGCGGAGGGAGGCCGAGGTGTGCGCCGGTGCGGCAGCTCCGGCCCGGCTCCGTGGCGGCGAACGGGGGCGACGGGGCAAGATGGGGCGCGATGCGGATCGACGTCGTCATTCCCGCCCTCGACGAAGAGGCGAGCCTCCCCCTGGTCCTGGCCGACCTGGCGCGGATACGGGATCGTGTACCCTGGCGGCGCATCGTCGTCGTGGACAATGGGTCGCGCGACCGCACCGCCGAAGTTGCCCGCCAGATGGGGGCAGAGGTACTCCACGAGCCACGACGCGGCTACGGGAGCGCGTGCCTGACCGGCCTGGCGCACCTCTACCCCGATCCGCCGGACACGGTCGTCTTCCTGGACGGCGATCACGCCGACCACGTCGAGGATCTCCCTCTGTTGCTGCAGCCGATCCGGGAGGGGCAGGCCGATCTCGTCATTGGGTCCCGGACCGCCGGCGCCGCCGAGCCCGGCGCGCTGCTCCCGCAAGCGCGCTTCGGCAACTGGCTCGCATGCCGCCTCATCGAGGCCCTCTACGACCACCGCTACACCGACCTCGGCCCCTTTCGCGCCCTTCGATGGGAGGCGCTCGAGCGGCTCGAGATGCGGGACGATGGCTTCGGGTGGACGGTGGAGATGCAGATGAAGGCCCTCGAGCGGGGCCTTGCGGTCGTCGAGGTCCCGGTGCGCTACCGCCGGCGGGTCGGACGGAGCAAGATTTCGGGGACCGTGCGGGGCACGGTGCTCGCCGGGGCGAAGATCCTGTGGACCATTGGTCGCTACGGGTGGCGCAGACGGTGGAGAGGATGACCGGCCGCGTCTTCGTCTTCGCCAAGGCGCCGGTGTTGGGAGCGGTGAAGACCCGCCTCGCCGCCTCGGTCGGGAAGGCGCGTGCGCTCGCCCTCTACCGAGCCATGCTCGAGGACGTCGCACGGGTCGCACGGGCGGTGGATCCGGGTGCCGTCCTCGCCCTCGCCGGGATGGACGGGCCCCTGCCCCGGACCCTCTTCGGCCTCCGGGTCGTGCGGCAGGTCGGGCCTGACCTCGGCGCGCGCATCGCGTCGGCCGTGGCGGGCCGGGCCCGGGGAGCGGTCGCGGTGGTGGGAAGCGACCATCCCTGCATCCGCGCGGAGGACCTGCGTGCCTGCCTCCACCTGGCGCGGCCCGGCCGCCTCTGCCTCGCGCCCACCGACGATGGGGGCTACTGGTGCCTGGCGGCGGCTGGCGGCACGGATCTGCGTCCGGTGCTGTCGGATATCCCCTGGAGCACCGACCGTGTCTTCGCAGCCACTCGGGACGCGGCGCGCCGGGCGGGGCTCCGAGTCGAGGTGGGGCCACCAGGCTTCGACATCGACGATGGCGGGGACCTCGATCGGGCGCGGGGACTCCTCGCCGCGCAGCCGGAGCGGGCCCCCCGGCTCGCCCGCCTCCTCGGAATCGAGTAGGCTCCCCGCGTGGGACGTGCGACGGAGGTCAAGGCCACGCCGACGCGATGGCGGCACCTCTTCCGCCTCTCCCCCCTGAAGCTGGCGTTGGCCATCGGGATCGTTGCGGCCCTGGTCTACGCTGGACAGTCGCGGTCCGGTCGGCGCAGCAAGACGGCCCTCGGCGCGCTCGAGGCGAAGGCCCGCGACTTCAAGTTCCAGCGGCGGGGCCCCATTCCCCACACCGGGAAGGTGGCCATCGCAGCCATCGACGAGAAGAGCATCCGAGCGCTCGGCCGCTGGCCCTGGTCCCGGGCACAGGTGGCGCGCCTCGTACGCGCCCTCGACGAGGTGGGGGCTGCAGTCATCACCTTCGACGTCGCCTTCGTCGACCGGGTCTCCTCCGGCCGCTTCGAGGCCTTCCGCGAAGCGGCACAGTGGTATGCTTCGCTCGCGCCGGCGAAGGGCAGCGAGCAGCAGGTAAGGGTCGACCCGGGTACGATGCCGCCCCGCCCGTGGCCCGAGTTCGAGGCGTGGCTGGCCCAGAAGATGGCCGAGGGGGACCCCGACGTGGCACTGGGAGAGGCCATCCTCTCCGCCGGCCGAGTGGTGGTGGCGCCGCTCGCCCACATCGGCGAGCAGCCGCTCGAGCAGAGCGAGGACGAGCGGGCCTGGATCCGGGCCTACCTCGAGCCCTTCGCGGTCCGGCGTCTGATGCGCGAGGTCGCAGACGACGGGAAGGACACCCCCGATCCCTTCCCCATCCGCGACCTCGACATCGCCGACGCCCTCCTCATCGAGCCGCCCGTAGCGCCCGTGGCCGCGGCCAGCCCCTTCATTGGCTTCTTCAACGTCGAGCCTGACCCCGATGGGGTGCTGCGCCGGGCCATGCCGATGTTCCGCTACGAGGACCTCCTCCTCCCGTCCATCGACATCGAGAGCGTTGCCGTCTACCTCAACAGCCGCATCTATCCCTTCCGCGACTTCGAGTACGGCACCCGGCGCCTCGCCCGCATCACGCTTGTCGCAGGAACGGCGGAGTACGACGGGGAGGGCGTGTTCCAAGGCGGCCGGGCGGCAACCGATTGGGTGGAGCGTCGCGCCGAGGGGCTTCGGGTCAGCGAGCGTGAGGACGAGATCCTACGCGCCCTCGACGAGGCGAACGATATCGACGTGTGGCTGCCCGAGGGTGTCCGGCCGGAGCAGCGCCTGGAGATTCCCCTGGACCCCTTCGACGAGGGCATGCTCCTGGTGAACTACCCGGGGCCGAGGGAGACCTACACGACCGTCTCGGCGGTGGACGTCATCGAGGGCAAGGCGGATCCCGCACTCCTCCGGGACCGCATCGTGATCGTGGCGGCCACGGCGATGGGCACCTTCGACCAACGTGTGACCCCCTACGACGCCATGGTTCCCGGCGCCTACCAGCATGCCGCCGTGGTGGATACGATCTTGAGCGGCCGCTTCA
>CAYYHA010000315.1:0-3732 GCA_964471535.1 uncultured Myxococcia bacterium
GCCGGTGTGGCGCTGCACCGGGAGCACGGGCCGGTTCGAAGCGGCGGTGGCTGGGCGAACGAGAGACGGATGAGGTCGCGCCGGCTACCAGATCACGCGATCTCGGCCAACGTCTCCCGTGCCGCGCGGAGGGTGTGCTCGATGGCCTCGTCGTCGTGGGCGAGGCTGACGAAGCCCGCTTCGTACTGGCTGGGCGCCAGGTACACGCCCCGCCGGAGCATGCCCTGGTGCCAGCGGGCGAAGCGCTCGAAGTCGCACCGGCGCACGTCCTCTAGATTCCGGATCTCTTCCTGCTCGGTGAAAAAGAGGCCCATCATCGAGCCGACCCGGGTCTGCAGAATCGGAACGCCGGCTTCGCGGGCCGCCTCGGCGATTCCTTCGGCCAGGCGTGCGGCGGTGGCCTCGAGCCTTTCGTAGACGGCCTCGTCGGAGAGGGCACGCAGCGTGGCGGCGCCGGCCGCCATGGCGAGCGGATTCCCCGAGAGCGTTCCCGCCTGGTAGACCGGACCCTCCGGCGCCACCTGCGAGAGGATCTCCGCGCGCCCCCCGTAGGCCCCCACCGGGAGCCCTCCACCGATGATCTTTCCGAAGCAGGACAGGTCCGGCTCGAGGCCAAAGAGGGCCGCTGCGCCGCCGCGGTGCACGCGAAAGCCGGTCATCACCTCGTCGAGCACGAAGAGCGCACCATGTGCTCGGCACAGCGCCTGCAGCCCCTGCAGGTAGCCCTCTTCTGGCAAGACGCAGCCCATGTTGCCCGCGATGGGCTCGATGATGACGCAGGCGATCGTCTCCCCACGTTCGGCGAAGAGGCGCTCTGCCGCCTCGAGGTCGTTGTAGGGCAGGGTCAGGGTGTGCCGGGCGAAGTCGGCGGGCACGCCGGGCGAGTCGGGCAGGCCCAAGGTCTCGACCCCGCTGCCCGCGCGCACCAAGAGCGAATCGGCGTGGCCGTGGTAACAGCCCTCGAACTTCACGATCTCGTCGCGGCCGGTGTAGGCGCGGGCGAGGCGGAGCGCGCTCATGGTGGCTTCGGTGCCGCTGTTGACGAAGCGGATCTTCTCCACCGTGGGCACCGCCTCGATCACCAGCCGCGCCAACTCGACCTCGCGCGGGGAGGGCGCCCCGAAGCTGGTGCCCTCGGCCGCCGCCTCGACGATGGCCTCCACCACCGCCTTCGGCGCATGCCCGAGGATGGCGGGCCCCCAGGTCGCCACGTAGTCGACGTAGCGGTTTCCGTCGACGTCCTCGATCCAGGCCCCCCCGGCGCGGGCGATGACCGGCGGGTCGCCACCGACCGCCTTGAAGGCGCGCACCGGAGAGTTGACGCCGCCCGGCATGAGGCGCCGGGCCTCCTCCATGATCTCGCGGGAACGGATGAGGGGGTGCATGGCAGGGGAATAGCCGCCTTTGCGGGCGGTCGCAATCGCTGTAGCCGCGCGACCTCTCACTTGCGGCGCAGGCGCCGCTGCAGCCGATCGATCTTCATCTGCACGATGCGAGGCTCGGGGTGTGATTCGAGCGCCTCGAGATAGATCTGGAGCGCCTCCTTGTCGCGGCCAAGGGTCTCGAGGCAGTCCGCGATCTCCACCTTGGCCCGGGGGGCGAGCTCGCTGCCCGAATCGATCACCTTCTGAAAGGTCTCCATCGCCTGCCCACACTGCCCCATCGAGGCCAGGGCCTGACCCTCGAGCATGCGCACGTCGTCGATGTATTCGCTGTCGGGGAAGCGCTCCCGGAGGATCCGCGCCTCCGTGTGCGCCGGTCCATAGTCGCCGAGGGCAAAGAGCGTTCGTACCACCTGGTACTGGTAGAGGTCCGTCTCGGGACGCTTCGGAAAGCTGGCGACCAGCGCCTTCCACTGGGCGAGCGCCCCCCGCCGGTCCCCGAGGTCCTGGGAGAGGATCTCGGCCATGCGCACCCTCGCTTCGAAGGTCTCGTCCGCTTCCGGGAACTCGTCGGCCAGACGCTCGAAGTAGGCCAGCGCCTCGCGGGGCTTCCGGAGGAAGAGCTGGGTGGTGCGCCCGGCCAACAGGAGTGTGCGCCGTCTCGCGGCGAGGCCCTCCGGGTCGGTGCGGGAACGAAGGGACTCGAGCGAGGCATCGAGGATCGCCTTGGCCCGCTCGTGATCGCCGCGGTAGGAGGCTTCCTGCGCTTCGTCGAGCGCGCGGAGCGCCGGATCCTCGCATGCGACGCCCAAGAGGAGGAGGGTCGCCGTCCCGAGCGAGAGGGCGCTGCGCATCGTCGCTAGGCCCCGTTCTCGTCCTCTTCGACGATGGGCGCGACGCCGGTCACCTTTTCCTCCTTGGACTCGAGGGTGATGAGGCGTACCCCCTGCGTGTTCCGGCCCATGGAGGAGATGTCGTCCACGCTCATGCGGATGAGCATCCCCTTGTTGGTGATGAGCATCACCTGCTGCCCCGGCTCCACCTGCACCGCGGCCACCACGTCTCCGTTGCGCGCGGTCGTCTTGATGGTGATGATGCCCTTGCCCCCGCGGGACTGCCGCCGATACTCCTTAAGCGGAGTCCGCTTTCCGTAGCCGTTCTCGGTGACCGTCAGGATCTCTCCGCCGGTCAGGGTGACGGCGCTGACCACCTCGTCCCCGGGGGAGAGGCTGATGGCCTTCACGCCACGGGCGGAGCGGCCCATGGGCCGGACGTCCCGTTCGTGGAAACGAATCGCGAGCCCCTTGCGGGTGGTCACCATGATCTCGTTGGACCCGTCGGTGAGGCGGGCGTCGATGAGGTCGTCGTCCTCGTCGATCTTGATGGCGATGATTCCGCCGCTGCGCTGATGGGAGTAGGCGGAGAGCCGCGTCTTCTTGACCAGCCCCTTCCGGGTGAACATCGCAACGAAGTGCTCGTCGTCGAACTCCTTCACCGGGAGGATGGCGCGCACCCGCTCGGAGGGCGCAAGGTGGAGCAGGTTGACGATGGGCTTGCCCCGGGCGGTGCGGCTGGCCTGGGGGATCTCGTGCACCTTCAGCCAATGCACCTTCCCCAGCGAGGTGAAGCAGAGCAGCTGGGTGTGGGTGCTCGCCACGAAGAGCGTCTCGATGAAGTCCTCGTCCTTGGTCCGGGCGCCGCTCTTGCCCCGGCCGCCGCGCCGCTGTGCGCGGTACTCGGTGATCGGAAGGCGCTTGACGTAGCCGGCGTGGGAGACGGTGACCACCATTTCCTCGTCCGCGATCAGATCCTCGAGGGAGATCTCCCCCTCGTCGGGACGGAGCTCGGTGCGCCGCGCATCGCCGTACTCCTTCTTCACCTCGAGCAGCTCCTCCACGATGACCTCGAGGAGCCGCTTGTCGCTGCTCAAGATGGCGCTCAAGTAGACGATCTGCTCTCGCAGCTCGTGCATCTCCGAGACCAGCTTCTCTCGCTCGAGGCCGGTCAGGCGCGAGAGGCGCATCTCGAGGATCGCCTTCGCCTGGGCTTCCGAGAGGTGGAAGAAGCCGTCCTCGAGCGCCTTGGTGATCTGCGCGTCCCCCGCGTCGACGAACTCGTTGAAGCGCGGCTCGAAGCCGGTGAAGCGCTCGGCCATCAGGGCCCGCTTTGCGGCCTCGGTGTCGGCGCTGCCCCGGATGATCTCCACCACCCGGTCGATGTTGTCGACCGCCACCAAGAGGCCCACCAAGAGGTGGAAGCGTTCGAGGGCCTTGCGGCGCAGGTAGCGCGACCTGCGCGTGACCACCTCGCGGCGGTGATCGATGAAGCGCTCGAGGCAGGCCTTGAGATC
>CAYYHA010000316.1:0-3691 GCA_964471535.1 uncultured Myxococcia bacterium
GAGGAGCATCATGCGATGGCACACGAGGGTTGCCCACTGGATCAGGGGTGGCGCTGCCGCGACCACCAGGAGCACGCCATCATGATCGGCGCGTCGAAATGGGTGGTGAGCACGATCCTGGCCCTGATGTTGGCGATTTTGGGCGGGATTGGCGGCATGTACGTGCAGCTCGGTAAGGTCGAGAAGACCGTCGCCGTCACGGCCGAGGTGAGTCGCCGCAACGCCGAGCTCATCCGCGACCTGGCCCGGCGGATCGGTCCCGGCAGCCCCACGGACGGAGCGGCCCCGTACCGGCTGCAATGACCCGCCGCACCAACTGCCTTCTGTGGGCCTTGGCGGTGTGGAAGAAGAAGGGCGGGTATCTGTGGGTGCGGCGCTCCCATCACTGGTGGGGCCCGCATTTCGGCTGGATGCGCCGCCCCGGAGGGCCCATGTGGAGCTACAGCCCCGACCGGCCCAAGGAAGACCCCTCGTGCCCGCCGCCCCTGTTCCGGGGCCGGGTGAGGAGGGAGCGATGAGCACCGCCCCCCGGCCCGTGGTGCTCTGCCGGGGCGCCTGCGAGCTCCTGGAGGACGGATTGGGCAACGACGTGACGGTGATCGGCTTGGCCTTGCAGCGGCTCATCCGGGTGCCCGGCCTGCCGGTGGAGGCCCGGCGCTGGATCGTGGCCGCCCGGGAGCGCGTGGCGACCCTGGAGCGCCGCTACCGCGGCCTCACCCCCTGCGACCGCTGCCCGGGATGCGGGCGGGGGGCGATCCTCGACGTGGAGGCGTAGACGATGCCGACGTTCGGCAAGGCGAGCCGCAATCGCCTGGACACCTGCCACCCCGACCTCGTGCGCCTGTGCGAGCGGGCGATCCAGGACTGGGACTTCAGCGTGCTCTGCGGCCACCGGGGGCGCGAGGAACAGGAGCGGGCCTACCGGGAAGGCAAGAGCAAGGCCCGGTGGGGCGAGAGCCCGCACAACAGCTACCCCAGCCGGGCCGTGGACCTCTGGCCCTACCCGATCCGGTGGGTGGACACCGACCGCGCCCGGGTGTTCGCGGGCTACCTCCTGGGCCTCGCCGCCGCCATGGGGATCCGCCTCCGCTGGGGCGGCGACTGGCACGGGGAGCTCCGAACGAACTCAAGCGACGAACGGCGGCACAGCTTTGAGGATCTGCCGCACTTCGAGCTGGTGGAGGATTGAACATGGTGAGCGCCCTCATCGGAAGCCTGATCCCTGTGGTGGGGAAGGTGATCGAGCGCCTGGTGCCCGACAAGGAGGCCCAGGCCAAGGCCCAGGCCGAGGCCGTGAAGCTCCTGATGGAGCAGCGTCACGAGATCGAGCAGGCCGCCGCGAGCATCATCAAGACCGAGGCCGCAAGCCAGCACTGGCTCGCGGCGAACTGGCGGCCGCTCCTTATGCTCACCTTCGGGGCCCTCATCGTCGCCCGCTGGATGGGCTGGACCGCCCCGGGGCTCTCGGAGGCCGAGTACCTCAAGCTCTGGGACATCGTGGAGCTGGGGATCGGCGGCTACGTGATCGGCCGGAGCGCCGAGAAGGTGCTCCCGCGCGTGGCCGAGGCGATGAGGCGATGAGCCCGACCCCCGAAGACCGCGCCTTCGCCAAACACCTCGTGGGCCTGGCCGAGTGCGGCGAGCCACTGGACCCCAGGGAACTCTTCGCCCTGATCGACTTCCACGACCGCCTGGCCGTGGCGCGGTGCAAGCGGTGTCGGGAGAGGGAACAAAGCAAGGAGCAGGATCAAGGGCGCCGGGGCTAGTACCCCCGGCCATGACGCCGGGGTAGGGCATCGCCCGCCCCGGCGTTTCTGCAAGGAGGGCGGCGCTGAAGCTCATCGCGCGGAAGTTCGACAGCGAGCGCATTACGCTCGTGCCGATCACCGATTGGCACTACGGAGACCCCCGCTGCGACGTGTCGTTCGTGCGGCGGGTCATCGAGTACGTCCGCACCACGCCCGACTGCTACGCCGTGAGCCTGGGCGACCTGGCCGACCAGGCCCTTGTGGGCTCCGTGGGGGCCGTGTACGAGGCCGACCTCTCGCCCGAAGAGCAGATCCTGGGCGGCAACGGCCGGGATGGGCTCGTGGATCTCCTGCGGCCGATCAAGGATAAGCTCCTGGGATTCGCCGCCTCGAACCATCACCGCCGCCTCTCCCGGCAGACGAGCTACCACCCCGACCGCATCCTGGCCCAGGCCCTCGGTGCCGAGATCCCCTACGCCACGAGCCTCGTTCTCTACCTGATCGTGGGGGCCCGCAAGACCGGCTATCTGATCTACTGCCACCACGGCCACGGCGGCGGCCGCACCCTGGGGGGCAAGCTCAACGCCGCTTCGCGCCTTTGGTCCCTGGTGCCCTGCGCCGACATCGTGCTCTCCGGCCACACCCACACCATGGGCGTCACCTGCGACCGGCGCTGGGTCCACGTGACCCCGGGCACCGGCGGCTACCGCCTCGTGGATGGCGAAGGCAGAACGATTGTCTGTGGCACGGCCCTGCGCTGGCACGAGTCCTACGCCGAGGCCAAGGGCCTCCCCCCGGCCCAGCTCGGCCACTACGCGATCCACCTCCACGGCCGCCCAAACGGCAAGGCCCGGAAACGAATCGAGATCGAAGAGCTCCGCTAGGCGTTCCTCCCCCCGCTCGCCCCGCCGGTTTCCTCCTCCTGGCCGGCGGGGCCTTTTTTTGCTTGAGGTCCCGGCGAAAGCGCCCGGATAGGATCGGGGGCTTCACGCCAAGGTCCCGATGAAAACGCCCGGATATGCCGAGCGGCCTAGTCGCCTTTCTGTGCCCAGCCGGCGTTCCTGGCGGCCAAGATGATAAGCTCGTTCAGGAGCCCCGAGCGCGACGGCGCACGGTCCGCACCGCCCCTGGCGTAGGCGTCGGCCTGCCGCCGGAGCAGGTAATCGAGCGCCGCCGCGGCCTGCGGCGACAAGAGCACATGGATGCGCCGTTGGGAATCGGCGGATCGTCTGCGTTCGATCATGGTTCACCTCTCGCGCGAGGTCCCGATGGATGCGCCCGGATGTACAGAAGGCCCCGCGGCCTCAAGGTCCCGGCGGAAACGCCCGGATAGGGCGCGGGGCCTGGCGGCCCGATCAGTCCAAGACCTCGGGCTCCACGTCGCGCAGGGCCCGGCCCACGGCCGCCTCGTACCGGAGCCGGAGGTCCAGAAGGAGCCGCTCTTGCCGCTCGGCAAACTGCTTGCCCACGGGGTAGCCGATCACGTGCGCCGTGGGGTCGTAGGCCCGCAGTTCGGCCGCGAGATCGGCCGCCGAGCCGCACACGATGGCCTCGGCGTATTCCACCTCTCCCTCCCACTGCGTGCGGTACACCACGTGGGCCACGTACCGGCCCGAGCCCGTGCGGTACACCGCGATTTCGTGCCACCGCGCGCGCCCCCAGCCCTTGGGGCTGCGGCTAGATTCCTCGGCGATCCGCTCCCCCTCGACCACGAGGGGCCGGTCTCCGGTCCGCTCCAGCGTGTAGCGTTCCATGGTCTCGATCCTTTCCGCCGCCGCTGCCCGGGCGGCAAGGGGCCGGGGGGCGATATGCCCCGGCGGGGTTGCGTCGCTCGGGCCGCACGGGCCCGCGAGGTCCCGATGGAAACGCCCGGATAGGCCCCGCTTGCCTGGCCCGGATCCGCCCCAGGTCCCGGCGAAAACGCCCGGATATGGTGGCGGGGT
>CAYYHA010000317.1:0-3677 GCA_964471535.1 uncultured Myxococcia bacterium
GTCTTCTTCTTGGTCGCCGTCTTCTTCGCCGTGGCCTTCCTCTTCGCTGCCGCCTTCTTGGCCACGCGCTTCTCGGCCGCGCCCGTCTTCGCGCGGCCCTCCGCAGCCTGCTCCGCCGAGCGGGCCGCGGGGGTGCCGGCCGCCGCCACCGGCCCGCCGGCCGCCTCGCTGCGCCGCCGCGCCTCCCGCCGTGCCGCCTTCTCGGCGCGGGCGCGTTCGTAGGCCTCCTCCCGCTCGCTCGCCTTCGCCTCGTGCAGCGCCTTTCCGATCAGCGCCACCCCGGCCTCGACGCGGCCCGCCGCGACCAGCGCCAGCCCCAGGGTTCGGGTCGACAGCCCGCTCGAAGCGGGGTCCCCGTCGGGGTTCTCGCGCAGCCAGCGGCTGGCAGCGGCCAGGCGCGGCTCGTCCTCGGCCGGCGGCACCGCCTTGAGCTCCCGCGCCCAAGCGACCGCCTTCTCCCGCGTCCAGGTGCCCATCCGTCCTCCCTCAGGCGGCGGTGAGTCGCTTCAGGTTCTCGTCGATGCGCGCCGCCGTATCGGTGAGTTCCTTCACGCGTGCGCGCGCCTCCTCCACCACCTCCGCTGGCGCCCGCTTCACGAAGTTCTCGTTGCGCAGGCGCCCCTCGAGACCGGCGAGTTCCCGAGCCACCTTCCCGCGGGCCTTCTCGAGACGGGCGATCTCCTCGTCGAGATCGACGATCCCCTCGAGGGGGACGAAGACCTGCAGGCCCGGTGCGACGAAGGCCGCCGCCTTTGGCGGCGCCTCGCCCGGCGCCTCGATCCGCAGCACTCCGGCGCCGGTGAGCCCCAAGAGGTAGTCTTCGTACTCGGCGAAGGTGCGCCGCACCGCTTCGGATTCAGCCTGAACCACCACTTCGATCTTCTCGCGCGGCGGGATCCGCGACTCCCCCCGGATGGTGCGCACACCGCGGATGGCCTCGATGAGCGGCTGCATCGCCGCCTCTCCTGCCTCGTCCCGCCGCCCTGGCTCGGCCTGGGGAAAGGGCGCGATCATGATCGAATCGGTGGGGCGGCTTCTTCCCAAGGGCAGCTTCTGCCAGATCTCCTCGGTGACGAAGGGCATGAAGGGATGGAGCATCCGCAGCGAGGCGTCGAGGACATGGACGAGGGTGCGGCGCGCCGCCTGCTTGGCTTCTTCGCCGAGTGCCCCTCGAAGCGCTGGTTTCGACAGCTCGATGTACCAGTCGCAGAGCTCGTGCCAGAAGAAGCGGTAAACGGTGCGCGCCGCCTCGTCGAAGGCGTAGTCCTTCAGGGCCCGGTCGACCTGTTCGAGGGCGCGGTCGAGACGGGTGAGGATCCACCGGTCGGCCAAATGCAGCGCACCCGCCTCCCAGGGCGCCCTGTCGTCCTGCTCGTGGTCCTCGAGGTTCATCAGGGCGAAGCGTGCCGCATTCCAGATCTTGTTGGCGAAGGCTTGGTACCCGGCAACGCGCTCGAGGGAGAGCTTGATGTCCCGGCCCTGCCCGGCCATCGAGGCGAGCGTGAAGCGCAGCGCATCGGCACCGTGACGGCGCGTGACGTCGAGGGGATCGATCACGTTCCCCTTGGTCTTGGACATCTTCTGTCCTTTTTCGTCACGGACCATCGCATGCAGATAGACGGTCGTGAAGGGCACCTCGCCCATGAAGTGCAGGCCCATCATCATCATCCGCGCCACCCAAAAGAAGATGATGTCGAAGCCCGTCTCCATGAGCTGCTGTGGATAGAACTTCTTCAGGTCGTCGGTCTCGTCGGGCCAACCGAGCGTCGAGAAGGGCCACAGCGCCGAGCTGAACCAGGTGTCGAGCACGTCTTCGTCCTGGTGGATCTCGGTGCTGCCGCAGTGGGCACAGCGCTCCGGATCGACGCGCGCAACGGTGATCTCGCCGCAGGCATCGCAGTACCACGCCGGGATCCGGTGGCCCCACCACAGCTGCCGGCTGACGCACCAATCCTGGATGTTGCGCATCCAGTGGAAGTAGGTCTTCTCCCAGCTCTTGGGGACGAAGGTGGTGCGGCCCGTTTCCACCGCCTCGATGGCCGGCTCGGCGAGCACCTTCGCCTTCACGAACCACTGCTGCGACAGCCGTGGCTCGACGACGGTCTCGCAGCGCTGGCAGTGGCCCACGGAAAGGGTATGCGCCTCGACCTTTTCGAGCAGTCCCTTCGCCTCGAGGTCGGCGACGATGCGCTCCCGGGCCTCGAAGCGGTCGAGGCCGGCATAGGGGCCTCCGTTCTCGTTGATCCGACCGTGCTCGTCGAGGACCGAGATCTCCTCGAGCCCGTGGCGCTTCCCCGTCTCGAAGTCGTTGAAGTCGTGCGCCGGGGTCACCTTCACCGCGCCGGTCCCAAACTCCATGTCCACCAGCACCGGATCGGCCACGATGGGGATTCGCCGATCGACGAGGGGCAGGCGGACCTCCTTGCCGATGAGATCCGCATAGCGGGCGTCCTCGGGGTGCACGGCGACCGCCGTGTCACCGAGCATCGTCTCCGGACGGGTGGTGGCCACCACCAGGCGCCGATCCGTCCCCTCCACCGGATAGGCGATGTGCCAGAGGTGGCCCTCGGTCTCGACGTGCTCCACCTCCAGGTCCGAGAGGGCGGTCAGGCAGGTGGGGCACCAGTTGATGAGGCGCGTGTCCCGATACAGGAGCCCCTCCTCGTAGAGCCGAACGAAGACCTCGCGCACGGCGCGCGAGAGCCCCTCGTCCATGGTGAAGCGCTCGCGGCTCCAGTCGCAGCTCGCCCCGAGCGCCTTGTGCTGCTCGGTGATTCGGGATCCGTACTGCTCCTTCCACGCCCAGACGCGCTCCAGGAAGGCCTCGCGCCCTAGGTCGTGGCGGCTCTTGCCCTCCTTCTGCTTCAGCTCACGTTCCACGACCATCTGCGTGGCGATACCCGCGTGGTCGGTCCCGGGCAGCCACAGCGTCTCGAAGCCCCGCATCCGGTGCCAGCGCACCACGAGATCCTGGATCGTGGCCGTCAGGGCGTGTCCCATGTGGAGGGAGCCGGTGACGTTGGGGGGCGGCATGACGATGGCGAAGGGCGGCTTGTCACTCTTCGCGTCGGCGCGGAAGTACCCCCGCTCTTCCCAGTAGGCGTACCACTTCGACTCGACGGCGGCGGGGTCGTAGGCCTTGGGCAAGGACTCTGTGCGCTTCGAGGACTCCATGACGGCACCGTTCTATACACTTCGCGCGAAAAAGACAGTTCCCGCGAACGGCGGAGCGGTTGGGCGCGCACACGCCACCGTCCGGTGCCCGGGTGGGCAGCAGGCCGAGCACCGCACCCGTGCCTGCAGCCCTACGCCGACTCGCCTTCCCGCGCCTTGATGAGCCGCTCGAGCTCCTCGCGGATGATGGTCTCGGCGAGCTCGGGAACGACCTCCCACGCCACCCGCTCGATGACCTCTCGACTGGCTTGTGACAGCGCCTCCCGGAGGCGCGCCTCACCGCCATCGTCCCGGACCGCCTCACCGGCGGCAGACACGGGCGCCGACTCGTCGGCGGGCGTGGCCTCGGCAGGCTGCGCGGGGGCGGCCGTGGACTCGGCGGTCGCAGCGGATTCACTCGGCCGGGAGGGCTCGACGGTGCCTGGGATCTCCGGCGCCCCACCCGCCTCCGCGGGGGTGGCGCCAGGCGCTGCCTCGGCAGGCGCCGGGGGCACGTCCACCTC
>CAYYHA010000318.1:0-3648 GCA_964471535.1 uncultured Myxococcia bacterium
ACGCCCGGGGCGGCACGCGGGGCCGGTCCAGGGCGCGGCCCTCCTTGCGCTCTGTCTCCTCGCCGGCGCCTGCGGTCCCGGCGGCCGGATGGCTTCGGTCGCCGTGGTCGCCGACCGCGATGGGCGGGGAACCCTGACCTACCGGGTCGCCGGGGTCTTCGTCGACGCGAAGGGGCCCTGGTGGCAGGCCACCGAGGCGGCGGCGGGGACCGACCTCGCCTCCATGGCGCCCGACGACCTCTTCCCGCTGAACGTGTGTCGGGTGGAGCGTGGGGGGGCCCGCCCGGTGCGCCCGCTCTCCTTCCGGCTCCTCGATGCGGGGGTCCTCACCTTCAAGGCGCCTGGGGGCGACCTCGAGGTGCCGAAGGTCGATCCCCGGGCCGGCGAGGGGCCTCTCTATGGAGGCACCTTCGACGAGGCGGCGGCAGGCGCCTACGAGGAGGGCACCGCCTACGCGGTCGAGGCCAGCGGCGCCGAGGTGCCCGCCTTCGGCGTGCGCCTCTCGGCCCCACCCGACTTCACGGTGGACCGCCTCGGCTTCACCACACCCGGACCAGGCACCGCGCCCATCCCCAGCCAAGCGGACCTGTCCCTCGACTGGTCGCCCGGGGCCTCGGGCACCGTCTTCTACGTGGTCCTCGAGACCGCAGCCGGCGCCGTCGTCTGCCGCGCCGCGGACACCGGCCACTTCACGGTCCCTTCAGGAGCCCTGAAGCAAATCCTGGGGACTGGCCGGATCCGCTTCGAGCGGCAGGTGGAGGCGCCCTTCGACACCACCCTGGGCGGCGACCAGCGCACCTTCCCCGGCTGGTACCGCCTGGCAGCGGCGCGCACCTACGACATCGATGTGCAGTGACTCGCGCGCCACAGCCCTGTGGGGCTGCGGCGGTGCGGGCGGGCACCGCCCCCTCGTGGTGGCCTCGCCAGCCCCGTCAGCGGGGCTCTTCCCCGTCGAGCAGAGGTGCGTACTTCCGCAGCAGATCGGCGAGCGCCTCGCGCAGGTAGACGCTCTGGGCCACCCGCGTCCGCTCCGAGAGTCGGCGCAGGGCCCTCCGGTGAGAAGCGGGGATGAGCACGTTGGTGGCGACGGTTCCCTGCCCGCGGCCCCGGCCCTCCGGCGGGCACCTGGGACCCGGGCGCATGGGACCGGTGTCCGAATCTGTCACGACGTCCCGCGGCGTCCGGATGGCACCTGGACGGCCCCCCTCAGGCCGAGGGACGGCGTCGCGACGCCCCGCCCCTCCGTGTCCATACGCACCCGGCCGGCCTAGCTGCGACTCCGACATGGCCCCATGGTGCCGCGCCCAGCGGCGCGCGCAAGAAAATCACCCCGCCTCCTCGGCCTCCTCGGGCGCACGCAGAAGGGTGCGGAAGCTCTGGTGCCCGAGGAGCATGAAGAGGAGGCCCAGCCCCACCTGCTGCGCGAACTGCAGCGCCCACAGGGCGTTGGCATAGGCGGCGCCTACCGAGTCGAGTACCGGTCGCTCGACGAAGAGCGAGAGGCCCAGGAGGACGAAGAACTGGAAGGTGCCGAGCATCCCCGGTCCCGCAGGGATCATGACGCCGATGATGAGCACGCCGAGGACGGCATAGCTCTCGAGGAGGCCCAGCTCCAGGTGGAAGGCACCGGCCAGCAGGTACATGCCCAGGCCGTTGATGCCCCAATAGGCGGCCGTGAGCGTGACGACGAGCAGGAGCTTCCCCCGGTGAGGGGCCAGCCGGAGCCCGGCGATGAAGTGGCCGAGCATCTCTGAGACGCGGCTGGCCAGGCGGGGAGAGAGCGGTGAGAGGAGGCGACTCGCAGCGGCGACCGCGCGCTCGCGGAGCATGAAGAGCGCGAAGACGAGGAGGAGGAGCGCCACGAAGACCCCCAAGATGATCCAGCTCCATCCCCGTACGTACGCGAGGGTCGCATCGCCGGCCACCCGGGGAGCCACGAGGAGCAAGGAGACGAGGAGCAATGCCGCGGTGGTGATGCCGTCGATGATGCGCTCGAGGACCACCGAGGCGGTCGCCGCGCTCATGCGCAGGGGCCCGCCCGCCCGGGTCGAGACCAGGTAGGGACGCGCGAACTCACCGAGGCGCAGCGGCAGTGTGAGCAAGGCCATGAAGCCGATGGCAGAGGCGCGGTTGAGCGTGGCGAAATCGAGGCGCCCCACCGGCTCGAGGAGCAGGCCCCACCGAACCGTTCGCAGCAGGTGGATGACAAGGAGGATGCCCAGGTACAGGAGCACGCCACCGAGATCGGCCTTCCGCGTCGCCTCCCACATGCCGGGCAGATCCTTGTCCCGCAGCGCCAGCCAGATGAAGAAGAGGCTCACGGCTGAGCCGGCGACGAAGCGCAGCGCCACGTGCCGCACCGCGGGGCGCTGGGCGGTGCGGTGGTCCGGCGGCGGCCTGCTCACGGCAGAACCTCCTCGCCGGCGAGGAGCCGCTGGGGGTTCTCGCTGAGCAGGCGGGCCGCATCGCGGAGCCCGGCGCGCTTCTCCAAGGTCGCAATCCACTTGGGAAGGGCCCGCTCGGCCGTCTCCGCATCGTGGAGGTCGCTCCCGGCGACGCCGTAGAGCCCCGCATCGAGGAGCCGCCGCGCCGCCTTCTTGGGTCCCCGCCCGTAGTGACCGGCGAGCGATCCCAGGTCGAGCTGCAGCACCGCGCCGCCGTCCACCAGCCGGCGTACGAGCCCGAGGTCGTCGAAGGTGGCGCAACGCTCGGGGTGGGCGAAGACTGGGGTGATCCCTTTCAGGCGCGCGCGGAAGACGAAGTCGGGGAGTCCCACGACCGGCTGCACCGTGGGCACCTCGAGGAGCAGGTAGCGTTCGCTCCGTCCGAGGGGGAGGAACGCACCCTCGTCGCCCCCGTCGAGGAGCCCGGGCACGAGAAAGTGCTCCGCCCCCGCGAAGACCTCGAAGGGGATCTCGGCCGCGCGCAGCGCCGTGGCCAGGGCCTCGATGCGGGGGCGAAGATCCTCCGCCCGGTTGTCGAAGAGCCCCGGGCGGATGTGGGGGCTCACCGCGCCCCCCGCGTAGCCGGCGGCGACGAGGGCGCGCGCCATCCGCCGGGACTCCTCGAGGTCCATGGCGCCGTCGTCCACCCCGGGTACCAGGTGCAGATGGAGGTCCCAGTACATCAGCGGGGGTCTACCACGGCGTGCGGGACCTTCCGACCCTCGAGGACCGCCTCCACCGCCTCGCAGCACAGCCGGGTCATCGCGGCCCGCGCCTCGTGCGTGGCGCTGCCGATGTGGGGCGCAAGCACCACGTTGGGCAGCGCCCGAAGCTTTGGATGCACCTCGGGCTCGTGTTCGAAGACGTCGAGGCCGGCGGCAAAGATCCGGCCCCGGGCGAGGGCGTGGGCAAGCGCGGCCTCGTCCACCACCGCGCCGCGGGAGGTGTTCACGAGCACCGCGGTGGGCTTCATCCGGGCGAGCGCCGCCGCGTCGATGAGGTGGTGGGTCTCTTCGGTCAGCGGCACGTGAAGCGAGACGAAGTCCGCCTCGGCGAGCAGCGCGCCCAGACGCCGCCGCTCGGCCCCGAGGGCCTCAGCCTCGGGCCGGGCGCCCCGCCCCGCGTAGCGCAGGCGCATGCCGAAGCCGGCGCCGCGCCGGAGCACCGCCCGGCCGATGCGGCCGGGGCCCACCACCCCCAGCAC
>CAYYHA010000319.1:0-3612 GCA_964471535.1 uncultured Myxococcia bacterium
CCCCCACCCCGACCACCGCGCGAGGCTCTGGCCGAGGAGATCCGTGCCCGCGCGGTGGTCGGGGTGGGGGTGGTCTCTGCGGCGCGCGTCGACCGCGACGGCATTCTGGCGGCCAGCCTCGAGGCGATGCGCCGCGCCGTGGCGGCGGCCTGCTGCCGGGAGGGCCCGCCGGACCTCATCCTGGTCGATGGACGCGAGCCCATTCGCCCGGCACCTTTTCGTGCCGTGCCGCAGCGAACGCTGGTGCAAGGCGACGCCCGTGCCGTCTGCGTGGCAGCGGCGTCGGTGGTGGCGAAGGTCCACCGCGACCGCCTCATGGTGGCCTACGACCGCCGGTATCCCGGCTACGGATTTCACCTGCACAAGGGCTACGCCTCCCCCGAGCACCTCGAGGCGCTGCGCCGCCACGGGCCGACGCCCATCCACCGGCGGAGCTTCCGGGGCGTCGACGAGGCAGGAGGAGGGAGGCGGTGAGCGGGTGCCTCTATGTCGTGGGGACGCCCCTCGGCAACCTGGGCGACCTCACCCCGCGGGCGCGTGAGACCCTGGCCTCGGTGGACCTGGTCGCCTGCGAGGATACGCGGCGCACCCGGGCCCTGTTGAGCCACCTGGGGATTCGCGTCGAGACGCTGGCCATCCCGGCGCATCGGGAGGCAGAGCGGGCCGAGGCGGTTGCCCGACGTCTCGCCGCTGGGGCAGACGTGGCGCTGGTGACGGATGCGGGCATGCCGGGGATCAGCGATCCGGGGACCCAGGTGGTCCGGGCGGCGCTCGGCGTGGGCGCCACGGTCGTCCCGGTGCCGGGGCCCAGTGCCCTCTCGACCGCGGTGGCAGCCAGTGGGCTGGCGGCGCATCCCCTCCACTTCATTGGCTTCCTCCCGCGAAAGGGGGGCGAGCGGCGCCGTCGTATCGAGGAGGCCGGTCGGTGGCCGGGGGCGGTGGTACTCTTCGAGAGCCCTCACCGCGTGGGGGACACGCTCACCGAGCTGGCGGATGCCTGGGGCGCGGACCGGCCCGCCGTGGTCGCCCGCGAGCTGACGAAGCGCTTCGAGAGCTTTGCCCGAGGCACCCTGGGGACGTTGGCGGAGCGTTTCGCCGGGGCGCCCCTGCGCGGGGAGGTCACCATCGTGGTGGGCGCACGCCCACAGGCCCCCGCCGAGAGAGGCGCGCCGGACCTAGAGGCGGCCCTCGAGGCGGTTGCGGCGCAGGTGGCTGCGGGGGTGCGGGCAAAGGACGCCTGCAAGGCGGTGGGACGCGTCCAGGGCATCCCCGCCACGGCGCTCTACCGGGCATGGAACAGCCGCCGCGGCTGATCCGCCAAGGGGAGCGGCAGGGGCCTGCCAGGATCGCGCGGTGGCGTGCGGGCTACGGCGGACCGGCGAGGGGTGGCGCCACGCCGCTGCTCAAAAGTCGATCTCACCACCGATGAAGATGGTGAAGCGCGTCAGCTCCTCGATGCGGAAGCGACGGCCGGGCTGATCGAAGCGAAAGTCGTAGTTGGGATTGCGCTCCGGGTTCACCTCGTTCGGTGTGAGATCCACCACGGGGGGGCAATCGCTCCGCTTCTCCAGCGTCCCGGAATCTCCTACGCAGTAGCCGAGGTCCTTGCCGATGGACTCCCCGGTGAGCTGGTGCTCGGTGTCGTGACCCAGCGTCGCGAGCACGTGGAACTGCGCATAGCGCGAGGCCCGAACGCGCACGCCCAGGCGGCCGTCGAGGCGCAGGAAGTCGCCCGTCCAAGTGGTGCGGCGGAGGGCGTCGGAGAGCTCCGAGAAGTTGCGACCCTCGCTGACATAGGCGGCGCCGAAGGAGAGCTCGATGGCCACCCGGATGAACTGCGCCGGGTCGTAGTAGGGCAAGAACTCCGAACCGAGGCGAAAGCCGCCCACGTGGGAGGGACGCAGACCGCCGCGGTTCTCTCCGTCGGCGCGCCATTCGCTGCCCACGGTGCAGGTGTTCTGCACCCCCGGGTCGTCGTCGTCCATGTCTGCGAGACGGTTGGGATCCTCGCAGTTGTGGAAGGCCTGCTCCGGGTTGGCGATGGGCAGGTGGTAGTAGAACTTCAGGAAGGGGTCGATGCCCCCCATATTCTTCGAGGTGGCGATGTGGAAGGAGAAGATGTGGGTGCGCAGGCCCACCGGCTTCAGGTCCTCCTCGGAGTGGGAGACGTCGAGGGGGCTCCGCTTGCCGCCGGAGGGAAAGGTCCAGTCGAAGCCGATGTTCAGGCTGGGACTCCAGGGGTCGCGCTCGTCGTTCATGATGCCCCAGGTGATGCCCACCGATCCGTCACCGAGCCCGCCGCGCCACGAATTGTTCTGGCCCGTGTCGTCGGTGTAGGGGAAGAGGGGGCCACGGCAGGAGGCATCGATCTGTCCGCCCGGGCAGATGCCCTCGTCGTTGTTGAGGGTGGAGTTTTCGAGGCCGGCATCGACGAGCACCTTCGCCGGCCACCAGGTCTGGTACTCGAGGAAGACGATGGGGAGGTTCGCGTGGAGTTCCAGGTCCTTGTAGAGGCCCGCGCGCGCAGTGATGTCGAGCTGGGACCGGATCTTCTTGTAACGAAGCTCGGTGACGTCCACGATGTCGGGCTGCCCCGTGCGCGGGTTGGTCTGGAGGTTCTCCCGGGTGATCTTGGCCTGCACCTGGGTGCGGCTCCAGCCGACCTCGAGTTCGAAGTCGAAGGGATCGTCGCCGTCGGCGGCGTCGGCGACCTCCGTGATCTCCGCCGCACGGGCGGCGCTCGGCACGATGTGCGCGGCGATGGCGACGGCGGCGAGCTCGAGCGCGAGCACAAAGCGGTTCATGAGCGAGGCGTTCCTCCCATCGGCGAGCTAATCAGCGGCGGGCAGAGGCGTCAAGTAAGCTACCGGAACCGCTATCATTTTGGACCTTCGTCCGCCTCACGCAGACCGAGGTCCTTCATCTTGAGCTGGAGCGACTTGCGGCTGATCTTCAGCCGCTTGGCTGCCTGCGTGACGTTGCCTCCCGTGGCCTTCAGCGCTCGGGCGATGAGGTCACGCTCGAGCTCCTGGCTCGCCTGCTTGACGATCTCCTTCATGGAGATCTCACCGAGCTCTTCACCGGGGGCTCCGAAGGCTTCGGCGAGGCGTGAAGACGTCGGCCGGGAGGCGCCAGGACGGGAGCGGCGGCCGATGGGCTCGGGGAGGTCCCCCGCGTCGATGACCTGGGCATCGGTGAAGAGCACCGTGCGCTCGATGACGTTCTCCAGCTCGCGGATGTTGCCGGGCCACGGATAGCCCTTCAGCACCTGCAGCGCCTCCTCCGAGATACCCTCCACCTCCCGGCCGAGTCGCTTTGAGTACTTCGCCACGAAGTGCTGGGCGAGCGGAGCGATGTCCTCGATGCGTTCGCGCAGGGGCGGCAGGTGGATGGGGACGACGTTGAGCCGATAGTAGAGGTCCTCGCGGAACTCGCCCGCCGCGATGGCTTTATCCAGGTCACGGTTGGTGGCGGCGATGAGCCGCACGTCCACCCGCAGGGTCTTCACGCCGCCCACCCGCTCGAACTCCGACTCCTGCAGGGCACGGAGCAACTTCACCTGCATCTCGGTGGGGCTCGCGCCGATCACGTCGAGGAAGAGCGTGCCCTCGT
>CAYYHA010000320.1:0-3590 GCA_964471535.1 uncultured Myxococcia bacterium
CCTCCAAGGTGTTCAAGGTCGAGCGCCACCCCAACTTCGAGAGCCTCACCGTCGACGGCAGCGACGCACTGGCCGGCGGGACCTTCCAAGTCGCTGCAGGCAACACGAGTGCCACGATCGCCTGGGTTGGTGGGGGCGCCGATGACTCGGAGCTGTATACCGCACCACTCGGCGGCGCCGCCGACTGCGCCTCCGTGGGTGCGGCCAACTTCACCGGCAGCGGCGCTGTTGGCGCCGCGGACGGGTCCGGAACGGTCACCCCTGCGGCGAATGGTACCTGCGCGTTCGTTCGCTTGACCAACAGCGAGAACGGGTCGTCCCTCGATTCCCCGTTCATCTTGATCACGCCGTAGCCGCCGCACGGGCGCACGGACCCCTGAATCCGAAAGCGGGCGTGCCCAGGCGGGCGCGTCCGCTTTTCGTTTGATCTGCCGCGGGCCGGCGAACTATGGATGGCCCCATGCGAAGCTCGGTCCCTCACAGCTCTGCCGTGCGTCTCCTCCTGCCGGCCGTGCTGGCGCTCGCAGGCTGCCCGGAGGTCACGACCCGGCCCGAGCCCACCATCACCTTCCTGGGTACGGACCTCGGCGTCATCACCTCCGGCCAGGGCCCGCGCGGGCCGGTGCAGGGGGAACTCCGCCTCACCTGGCAGACGCGGCTCGCCGATCGCATCGAGCTGTATGCCAACGGGGAGCGGGTCGACTTCGACCCGTCCGAATGCCTCATCGCCATCGAGGGCTCCACCTGCACGGAGGATGGGACCCTCACCCTGCGCCCCACCCAGGACACCACCTACGAGCTGCGCGCCCTCGCCGGCGAGGGCGACTGCAGCCTCGATCCCGATCTGGGCACGCCGCGCTTCCCCGAGCAGTGCGCCATCGAGCACACCGACATCCAGGTCGTGCCCCCGGCCACGGCCACCCTCGCAGCCGACCCGGCGACAGTGGCGCCCGGGGGCAGCACCACCATCACCTATGCGGTCGACGCCGCGAGCTGGAACGTCGGACTCGTCGAGGAGGTCGATGGTGCGCCGGTGCTGCGCCCCTGCCTGCCCGCCTCGGAGGACGACGGCAGCGCACCCTGTCTCCTCCCCGAGGCGACCGATCCTGCGGGCAACCCCATCGGCCCCGCCACCGCCGGCAGCTTCGTGCTCGAAGGCCTCGCGGAGACCACCCAGGTCGCCGTCGTGGGCGTCAACGAGGCCGAGGATCAGGTGGGCTGGATCCGCCTGGGAGACGTCGAGATTACCATCGACGTGGCCGCGCCCCCGCCCTGATCGGGTGACCGCATCCGAACACCCCCGTGTCCGCTCCACCGAAGCGCCCTCCGATCCTCCGCTCCGCCCCCCCGCCGGCTGCCACGGGGATGCGCAGCGCCCTGCCGGGCCTGTGGCGCCGCATCCTCGGATGGCTCTTCGGCGCCGTGCGCTTCCCCGAGGAGGGGGAGGCGCAGATTCGGACGCTGGCGGAGAAGGGCACCCTCGTCTTCGTCTCCCGCTCCGCCGGCCTCTTGCCCTATCTCTATTTCAACTGGACCTTCTTGCAGCGAGGCCTGCCCCTGCCCCGCTACGTCAACGGAATCCGGCCCAGCCTCGCCCGCCTCTTCGGCCCGGGCCCTGCCCCGACACCGCCCGCACCGGGCAGCCTGGCGGAATACGCCGCCCACACCCGAGACGAGGGCCTGCTCGCCGCGACCGTCGAGGCCGGCGAGCCCGCCCTCGTCTTCCTCTGGCAGCGGGCCCGGGCCCTCACCGGGCGCAAGGCCGGGTTCGAGAGCGACCACGCCGCCGCCCTCATCGCCGTGCAGCGACGCCTCGACCGGCCCATCTACCTCGTGCCCACCCTGCTGCTCGTGGGACCGCGCCCCACCCGCAGCGCCCGGCCCTCACTGCTCGACCTGCTCTTCGGCCCCCGCGAGGCGCCGGGTCGCCTGCGCTCGCTGCTCACCTTCCTGCGCTGGCGCAAGAACGCCCATGTGAAGCTGGGGCGGCCCATCAACCTGAAGAGCTTCGTCGAAGCCCGCGCCGAGGTCGAGGACCACCGCCTCGGGCGCATGGTCCGGGGAGCCCTCGCCCAGTACCTGGCCCGCGAGGAGCGCGTCGTGACCGGACCGCCGGTGAAGAGCACCCAGCGGATCGTCCATGAGATCCTGCGCGACGCCAGGACTCGGGCGGCACTCGCGGGGATCGCCGAGTCGACCGGGCGGCCCCTCAGCGAGGTCCTCCACGAGGCGCGGCGTGATCTCGAGGAGATCGCCGCGCGGCCCTCTCCCACCGTCATCGGGCTCCTCGAGCGGCTCTTCCGGTGGATCTTCCACCGCATCTACGACGGCATCCACATCGACCCGGCTGACCTGCGACGCGTCGCTCAGGCCGCGAAGAAGGGGCCCCTCGTCCTGGTTCCCTCGCACCGCTCCCACATGGACTACCTGGTGCTCTCCTGGGTCTTCGTCCGCAACGGACTGACGCCGCCGCTCATCGCTGCCGGCAAGAACATGGCCTTCTTCCCCGCCGGCCCCATCCTCCGGCGCGGCGGCGCCTACTTCCTGCGCCGGAGCTTCAAGGACGACCCCGTCTACACCACGGTGTTCCGCGCCTACGTGCGCAAGCTGATGCGCGAGGGCTTCCCCCAGGAGTTCTTCATCGAGGGAACCCGCTCGCGCACCGGCAAGCAGCTCCCGCCTCGCCTCGGCATGGTGACCTACCACCTCGAGGCCTTCCTCGACAGCCACCATGAGGACCTCTTCTTCGTCCCGGTCTACATCGGCTACACGCGGGTCATCGAGACGGGTGCGTACCGGCGGGAGCTTCAGGGCGGCGAGAAGGAGCGGGAGAACGTCCGGGGGCTGTTGAAGGCCAGCCGGGTGCTGCGTAGCCGCTACGGCCGTATCGACGTGGAGATTGGCGAGATCTTGAGCCTTCGGCGCTTCCTGGAGAGCCGGGGCTTCACCCGTCCCTTCTCGCTCGACGCCGAGGAGAAGCGGCGCACTGTCCGTGCCCTCGCCTACCGCATCGCCTACGAGATCGATCGGGTCACGACGATCACACCCTCGGCCTTGGCCGCGGCGGCTCTGGTCTGCGTGCGGCGACGGGGCATGACCCTGGTGGAGCTGACCGAGCACGCCGAGTTCTTCTACGACTTCCTCGCCGGGCGCCCGCTGCGCTTCTCCGCCGCCCTGCGCCGCGATGCAGCGGGCCGCATCGATCCACGGTGTCTCGCCGACGCGGTGGAGAGCTTCGCGGAGCAGGGCCTCGCCCGGCTCCACGGTATCGGCGAGACGCGGGTGGTCGAGGTGCTGCCCGAGGGTCGCCTCGGCCTCGACTACTACAAGAACGCACTCGTCCCCTTCTTCGCGGAGCGTTCCCTCGCCGCCCATGGGCTGATGAGCTTCGAGGCCGTCCGGGAAGGGCGGAAGGTGCCCGTCGCCGAGGTCACCGCCCGGGTGGCCGCACTCGCGCGCTTGCTCTCCCGGGAGTTCATCTATCGGCCGGGCGTGGACTTCGAGACGGTGGTCGACGAGGTGGCCGCGGAGCTCGAGGCGCGGGGCTGGATCGAGATCACCGGCAAACGGCCACCGAAGGTACGCCTCAC
>CAYYHA010000321.1:0-3584 GCA_964471535.1 uncultured Myxococcia bacterium
GGTAGGGGATCTTCTCGGCCTGGCGCCGGTGCTCGGGGCCGATGCCCGGGAGCGTGGCCGCCAGGACGCCCGGCGGAAGGAAGAGGCCGACCAGGGTGATGCGCTCGGCCTCGAAGGCGTCGCAGAAGGCCGACTGCAAGGCGCCCTCCCAGCCGCGGACCGGCTCGTCGAAGCGGGCCATGACGCGAAAAGCCGGGTGCAACGTCATGTTACGCCCGACCTGCCGAAGGCGGCGGGCGAGCCCGCTGCGCATGAGGACGAGGGGCGAGTGGGCGGCGCCCGCCGCGAGCACCACGCGCCGCGCCCGGACGTGCAGGCGCCCGCGTGGCCCATCTCGACGCCCGCCGAGGAGGCGGCCGGTCACGCCGCGAGCGCGGCCGCCGCTGTGGACGACGCGCTCGACCAGGCAGCCCGAGACGATGCGCGCGCCCGCCGCGGCGGCCCGGGGCAGGTAGGTCAGATCCACGCTGCGCTTGGCTTCGTGCGGGCAGCCGAAGTTGCACCGGCCGCAGCCCCGGCAGCCCTCGGTGTTGCGGCGGATGGACTCGAGGCGGTGGCCGCGCGCGGCGGCGCCACGCGCGAAGAGACGGGTCGAGCGCGAACGCATCGACTCGGGGACCTCCTCCACGTGGATCGCGCGCTCCACCTCCTCGAAGCAGGGCTCGAGGGCTCGGGCCGAGAGGTCGGCCAGCCCGCGCTCGCGCACCCAGTGATCGGTGATGCTCTCGGGCGTTCGAAAGCAGACCCCGCCGGTGAGGACCGAGGAGCCGCCGACGCAGCGGCCCATGGTCACGTTGATGAAGGGGGTGCGGCCCAGGCCCAGGGCGAAGGTGGTTCCGCCCCCGCGAAAGAGCTTCGAGAGGCTCGCCAGGGTGCCGTCCGCGCCGTACTCCGCGGCCGGGACGTACCGTCCCTCCTCGAGGACGACGACCTCCTGTCCGGCTTCGGCCAGGATCGCGGCCACCACCGCGCCGCCGGCGCCCGAGCCCACGACCACCACGTCGCAAGAAAGGTGGAGGTCGCCCTCGTGGGATCGTGCGTCTTCGACCTTCACGCCTCGGCTCCCTGCTCGGCGTGAGCCCCCGCTTCCTCGAGGAGGCAGCGCGCGTCGTAACCGATGGCGTGCGCCGGACCCGGTGCCTCCCAGTAGGCCGTGCAGAGGATGGCCTTGAGCCCCCAGACGACGGCCGCCAGCGGGCTCTCCTCCAGGCGGGCCAGTGCCCGGATGCGTAGCCCGAGGGGAAGGCGGGCGAGCCCGGGCAGGCGCAGGACCAGGAGCGGCGCCACCAGGCCGGCCAGGCGGAGCATCCACCGGTAGAGGCGCGCCGTCCCGGGCCCGGCCGCGGCCAGGAAGGCCGAGAAGGCGCCCACCACGGCGTCGACCTCGCCGCCGGGCGGGGGGCCCTCGCTGGTGGCGAAGAGGGCCTCCGCCACCGCTCGGGCGGTTCGGGTCAGGCGCCGTGAGAGCACCGGGGAATCCATCGCGTCAGAAGCCTACCACTGCCGAAGGCCCGCTGCTCGCGGCTCACCCGTTTCGCGAGCCGACCATCGCGGCCGCTCGTCCGGGCGTCGTGCGCGGGTCCGCCGGGCTGGGCCGAAGCGCTGGCCGGCTCTATGGTGGTGCGATGCACCGAGCAGCGCAGCAGACGAGTCTCGCTCGGCCCCTTCTCGACCCGGGCCTCTTCCTCCTCGATCCCGAGGTGGTCCACCTGAACCATGGCTCCTTCGGCGCTTGCCCCCGTTCGGTCCTCGAGACGCAAGCGCGCCTGCGCGAGCGCCTCGAGCGCGACGCCATCGCCTTTCTCGACCGCGAGCTCTTCGAGCGCCTCGACGATGCGCGCGCCACCCTCGCCGCCTTCGTCGGCGCGCGCCCGCGGGACCTCGTCTTCGTGAGCAACGCCACCACCGGCGTCAACGCCGTCCTGCGCTCCCTGCGCTTTCGCCCCGGCGACGAGCTGCTCTGCACGAGCCACGGTTACGGCGCGTGCACCAACGCCCTCACCTTCGTCGCCGAGCGGGACGGGGCGCGGGTACGTATCATCGACCTGCCCTTTCCCCTCGCGGATCCGGCCCAGGTCACCGAGCGCGTCCTTGAGGCCCTCTCCCATCGCTCGCGCCTGCTCCTTATCGACCACGTGACCAGCCCCACGGGTCTCGTCCTCCCCCTCGAGGAGATCGTCCCCGAGGCCGAGCGCCGCGGCGTGCGGGTGCTCGTGGACGGCGCCCACGGGCCCGGGATGCTCGACCTCGATCTGACGGCCCTCGCCCCGAGCTACTACACTGGCAACTGGCACAAGTGGTGCTGCGCCCCGAAGGGCACGGGGCTGCTCTGGGTGCGCGAGGACCGCCAGGCCGAGATCCACCCCGCCGTGATCTCCCACGGCCTGCGCGCGAGCCTCCCCGGCCGCTCGCGCCTGCACCTCGAGTTCGACTGGGTGGGCACCATGGACCCGACGCCGCACCTCTGCGCCGCCGAGGCCGTACGCACCCTCGAGGCCCGCGTCCCCGGCGGCTGGCCCGCGCTGCGCCGCCGCAACCGGGCCCTGGCGCTCGCCGCCCGCGATCTCCTCTGCGAGGCCCTCGGCACCGAGCCGCCTGCCCCCGACACGATGATCGGCACGCTCGCCTCGGTCCCGTTGCCTCCCGGTGAGGCCGCGGGCCCCCACTCGCCCTTCGAGATGGACCCCCTCCAGCGCCGCCTCCACGACGCGCACCGCATCGTCGCCCCCGTCGTGAGCTTCCCGTCGCCGCCTGCCCGCCAGGTCCGCCTCTCGGCCCACGCCTACAACCACCTCCCCGAGTACGAGCACCTCGCCCAGGCCCTCCGCACCGAACTCTGACCGCTCCACGGAGAGCCTCGGAGGGCCACGGGGGGTCTCTGCCGGGTGCGGTCCTCCGCGCGCGGCGGGGTGGTCCTGCCCGCGCGCGCCCGCGCTCTACCCGGCCCGCTTCGCCCGGTCGCGGAACGGGCGTCGCCGGCCTCGTGCGATCAGCGCCAGGTCACCTGGCCGGGGAGGAGGCGGAGGCTGTGTCACACCCGCTCGTAGGGTCGGTTGGGTAGGCAGCACCGCCCCCGTGGCCGCACCGCGTCGCGGATTCGGCCCACGGGAACGGCGCCGTGACCGAATCGACACCGATACCGGGAGGAACCATGCACCGGAGGAGACGACGTACCGCGTTTCTCGGACTCTGCCTGGCAGCAGTGGCGGCGAAGGCCTGGGCCCAGCCCGCGGCGTCCGCGGCAAGTCCAGAGGTGCCAAGCGATGTGCGGAGAATTCGTACCCTCATGGCTCAGGCCCGCGCGGCCCCATCGCCGAGCCACCTCCGAAGGGCCTTCTTCGATGCCGTGCTCGAGAGCTGCCTCGAGCTGGCGGCCGAGCAGGGGATCGAAGAGGTGAGCGCCGAGCAGCATCTTCCCCTCGAGAAGCTCGTTCAGCAGAGGGTACGGGCGGGGATCGCGAAGGTCGGTTCGTTGCCCGCCGGCATGCACGCCAGCGGCCTGAAAGCGCTCGTTCGCGATCTCCTCTCGCGAGACACCGCCCAGTCCCTGGTGGCGAGGTGGCTCGGCGTCCCGTACCCGATTC
>CAYYHA010000322.1:0-3561 GCA_964471535.1 uncultured Myxococcia bacterium
GAAGCCGTCGCAGATCTCCGGCGGGCAGGAGCCCAGGGAGCTTCCGCAGTCGCAGCCACCGAGGAGGGCGAGGAGTGCGAGCGGCAAGCAGCACAGCCACCTGCGACCGGGGCGACGAGGGCCGCGCGGCAGAGCGGCACGCCCGCGCACGTAGGAAGGGTTCAGCGACGGCGGGAGGCCCATGGTTCCATTAAAGCGCATCGACGCGGCGGTTTCCGTCGAGGGCCGCCTTCGCCGCAGCTCCGCTCTCCAGCTCCGGCCTGCCGGTGTGCTCCCTTGCGGGCGAGCTAGTGGATCAGGGAGACGGCGCCGCCTTGGTCCTGCGCGACGGCGAGGAGGCGCGCGGTGCCCGGGGTGGCGGCCAGCGCCTCGCTGCTGGTCGCTGCGAGCCCCAGGAAGGTGGCGCCCAGCTTCATCGTGGACAGCTCTGCCGGCTTGCCCGCCTCCACCTCCTCGACCAGGGCGATCTGGAAGCCGCCGTCGTCGAGCCACACGGCGCGCAGGGGCTCGCCTCCCACCAGACGCAGAGCGTGGCTGTTCAGGTTCGTGGAGACCGAGTGGGACGTTCCGAGCTCGAGCGGGTCCAGGCCTGTGAAATCCCCCCCCGGCGTGAAGAAGCGGATATTCCGCTTGTCCGCCGCAATCAGACCCACGTGCAGCGCTCCGTGGTCCACCGCGAGGGCGGGCGGCCCGCCACAGGGGAGGGGCAGCGTCGAGCGGATGGGCCCGGACCCCAGCCGCGTGGAGCGCGTGCTCACCACACAGGCGTCGGCCCTGGGTCGGCCGGCGATGAAGAGCCGATCTTCATTCACCGCGAGGGAGAGCGACTCGGCGATGAGGTCTCGATCCCAGGACCAGCTCTCTTCCGTCCCCACCACCTCTGCCCACACCGTGCGACCCCCATCGCCAGCGTCGAAGAGGGCCGCCACCGCCACGCCCGGGCCGGCTTCGGCCAGGGCGACCTCGCGAGGAATGCCGCTGGCCTCGGAGAAGAGCGGCTGGGCGCCGTCGAGCTTCAGGACGCCGCTGCCGTCACCCGCCAGGTAGCGCACCCCCTCTGGGCTCGCCCAGGCCAGGTGCACCACGCCGCCGGCATCGCGGATCAAGGCGGCCGCACCGTCGCCCGCACCTTCGACCAAGGGCGGGTCCGCCGGGCCCTTGCGGGTCCCCGTCAGCTGGGTCCATTTCCCCTCGGCGTAGCTGAAGAGCCGGAGCACGCGGCTCGCAGGGTCGCCCGCGCTGCGCTCCACGACCACTGCCAGAAACGTGCGTCCCCAACCGTCGGAGGCCAGCCCCTGCCGGGGCAGGATGCCGGACGCGCTTCCCGGCGCCGGATCCCGGTACAGGCACACGCCCCCCACGCAGGGTCCCCCGACGGGACAGGACCCGTCGGCCTCGCACAGGAAGGGGGGGTCGAAGGTGGTCTCCTTGCAGGCCGAGAGGAGGGAACAGGCTGCGGCGAGCGCCGTCCAAGCGAGACACCGGCTCAGCATCGTCAGTACCTTATGGTCACGGAGAGGTGCACGCCGTCCCCAAGGGGAAGCACGGTGAGGGCGCCGCCCCCCGCCGGCGCCGCCCCCGCTTGCTCGCCGTACACCGGTTGCATCGCATCGAAGAAGACCCCCGAGAGGATGGCCCCCACCCCGAGACCGAAGAGGACGATCCCGGCGCCGCGCCGCCCCTCGAGCTGCACCGCCTCCGAGTGGGTCAGCATCTCGATCCCGCGCTCGTGGCTTGCCTGGCGCGCGTTGGCGTCGATCACCAGGTAGCCGCCCGTGGCCACCAGCAAGGTCCCTGCAGCGAGGCCGCCCCAGAAGAGCCACCCGCCGTACGGGCGCTCGTAACCGATGAGCTGGGGGCCCTGGCTGGGCGCCGGCTGGCCGAGGCCCAAGGGCTCGAGCAGGCTCGCCACGGTCCCCGGCAGGGCGCCCGCCAGGCCCTCCATCGACGAGGCCTTCTCGCTCGCCCGCCGCACGACCAGCGCACGCTCCACGTCCACCAGGCTCAAGGTCAGCACGTACTGCGAGCCGACGCGGGTGGCCTCACCGCTGATGAGGTAGTCGACACCGAGCGCCCCGCCGATCTCGGCGAGGCAGGAGCTGTCGGTGCAACCGAGGAGCTGTCGCTGCGCCTCCAGGCCGAGCATCGAGGAGATCTCCGAGGGGGTGATCGTTTGCAGTCCCTCTTTCTGGCCCAGCTCCCCTGAGAGGAGGACGGTCAGCCCTTCGGCCTCCTTGGGGTCGAGCTTGCCTCGAGCCGTGATCTCCAGCATCGCCGCCGAGACGATCTTCTTCGAGTCCGCCGATGCCTCGGCGGGGGCGGCCGCCCGCGAGGTCCGGTCCGCCGCGGGCGCCGGTCTCGGTGGTGCGGCCGAGCCCTTCGCTTCCGGCGCCTCCTCGGCCGGGTTGGGGCTCGGCGAGGGGGAAGGCTCGGCGTCCTCTCCCGCTTCGGCGGCGCCCGCCCCCGCGCTGGCCGGGGCGGTGCCCGCCTCATCCGCCTGCGCGATCGCCGGCGTCGCGATACACACCGCTGCCGCGACGACGAGGCGCATCCACCATTGCCAGACACTGCACCGCAAGGCACCCTCCACGCTCGAAACCCTAGCGTACCCCTTCTCTCGACCCAAGTTGGCTGATGCTGCATTCTTCCCGTACCCGCCTCTCCGTTCCCCGTCGCTCGCCCTGCCGCCGCGCGGGCACCGCGTCGTGCCAAGCGCTGCGGCGCCTTCGCATCCCAGCGCTCGTGCTCGCGCTCCTTGGCTCGAGCGCCCTTTCCAATGCGGCTCCGGCGGCAGGGGGGCAGCGGGCGCCCGGCGAGGGCGCGCCCGCCCGCGGGGCCGCTCGCTCGGCCGGTGCCGTCCCGGGAGCGGCGGCATCGTCGAAGGCCGCGGCGGCACAGGCCCCGCCGGACGTCGAGGAGGTGATGCGTCGCCTCAACGATCTCTATCGCTCGAAGCGCTCCCACGCGCTGATGCGCATGGAGATCAAGACCGAGTTCTACGAGCGCACGCTGACCCTCGAGGCCTGGACGGAGGGGCTCGAGCGCTCACTCATCGTGGTGCGGGCGCCTCCCCGCGAGGCGGGCACGGCCACCCTCAAGACCGAGGACGGTCTGTGGAGCTACGCACCCCGGGCCGACCGGCTGGTCCGCATCCCCCCGGGACTGCTCTCCGAGGCGTGGATGGGCAGCCACCTGACCAACGACGATCTGGTACGCGAAACCGACTTCGTGAAGGACTACCGGACCCAAGGCGCCTGGGTGGAGGAGGGGGGCCGGCGCCTCTTCGAGGCCACGATGGTGCCGCGACCGGAGGCGCCAGTGGTCTACACGAAGATCCGCTACCTCGTGGATCCCGAGCACTGGGTGCCGGTGCGCGCCGAGTTCTTCGACGGCGACGAGGTGGTCCGGGTGATGCGCTTCGAGTCGCTACGCGACTTCGGTGGGCGCCTGCTCCCGGCGGTGATGACGGTGGTCCCGACCGATCGCCCACACGAGTACACGCGCCTCGAGTACCAGCGGCTCGAGTTCGACGTGCCGGTGGATCCCTCCCTCTTCACGCCC
>CAYYHA010000323.1:0-3555 GCA_964471535.1 uncultured Myxococcia bacterium
TCCCCGTCCCGCCACGGCACGGCTGACACGCCCGGGTGCCGCCGTCGCAAGCCTCCTGGGCCTTGCGTGCGTCCTCGGCTCCGGATGTGCCACGGTCCTGGGGGGCATCGGGCCCGAGCCGGTCTTCGTTCAGGCCAACGCGCCCGGCGCGACGGTGGAAGGGGCGGTGGACGAGTTGGGCCGGCCTCGTTCCGTCCGCCTTCCGGCACGGGTTCGCATCCCGAAGGTGCCCGGCACCGTGCTCCGCATCGAGGCGCCGGGCTACCGCCCCAGGCAGGTGGTGCCCGAGCGCGTGATGAACCCCGTGACGGCCCTGAACTGCCTCTGTGGCGCCTGGGGGCTCATCGGTCTCGCCGTCGACTACTTCAGCGGCGCCGCCCTGCGGATGAAGCCCACCCTCTACGTGACCCTCGTCCCCTCCGGTGAGGGGGTGCAGCGCCTCGACTTCGTGCCCCTCCCCGTGCCTCCCGGCGGCCTGCCGAAACGTCCCGGCCCGGGCCGCCTCGACGAAGGCCCCGCCGACCCGGCCGACGCGCCGCCCGTGCAGGCGCCCCGCGCGCGCCGAGGAACAGCGCCGCAGCCGCTTTAACGCGCCGGGAGAGGCCGTCACTCGGGAAGAGACGGCGCCGCCCGGCCGCGAATTGGCGGCGGAATCGGCGCCGCGGTACCCTCGATCCCCCGCTGGATCGCGGCGGGCCGCCTTCGGTCGATGTCCGACTCTCCCGCCAAGAAGGGTTCCGGCAAGTCACACGGGCCTGCGCAGGGGCCCACGCCCAAGCCCGACCCCGGCCCCCACTTCTCGCTCTCGTTCATCGAGGGGCGGGCACTGGTGGGCTACACCGACCGCCCGGTCACCCCGTGGCTTCGCGTCGAGCGGCTGACGCTCGAGGTCCCCGATGTGCGCTTCCCCTTCGACGTCACCGGCGGGGCACAGAAGTTTCGCCACCGGCGGCTCCGGCTCGTCGAGCTGGCCTTCGAAGCCGACGAGGCCGAGCTGGCGCGGAGGGTGTGCGCGGCGCTGCCGGCCGAGGCCGAGGGTCTCGCCGACCTGCAGATCGCCTGCGCCCGAGGCTTCGTCGAGGTGGCGGGCACCGTGGCAGCCGGACACCTAGACGGGAGCGGCGGCCGGGCCTCGGCGCCCGGCGCGCGGGTTCCCTTTACCCTCAAGATCGCAGCCGACGCCGTCGCCGATCGCAGCGCCCGCTTGGTCCTCTACGACGCGCGCATCTACGGTCCGTCCACGCTGCCGCCGGTCCTCCTCCCCGTGGCGCTCCTACGGGCGGTGGCGAAGAGCGACCTGCCCGTCGAGGCCGAAGCGCCGCTGGCGATCCGCCTCGACCCGATTCCCGAATTTCTCAACCGGGCCCTGGTGCGCCACGGGTGGAAGCGCCCGGACTTCCGGTCCATCCGCCTCACGCGCATGGAGGTGGCGCCGGGGCGCGTCGCGCTGGTGTGGGATGCAGGTCAGAGCCGCGAGGCGATGCCCCGAGGTCCGGCGCGCGAGCGCCTCCTCTCGGCGCTCGAGGGCAGCCGCGCCTTCGCCGCTGCCGAGGCCGCCATCGCCGAGGGTCGCCTCGCCGAGGCGCGTCGCCACTACCAAAAGCTCGAGGGCCCCCTGCCCGAGCACCCCTTTGCCGTCGAGCGCATCCTGGGTCTGCTCCTCTCGGATCCGGCGACCCTCGATGCCGCCCTGGACGTCGCCGAGGCGGCGCTCGCGCGGGATCCCCACTTCGTTCCGGCGCTCTGGGCCCTCGCGGTGGGGCGCATGCAGCGAGGCGAAGGGGACGCGGCCAGGCCGCTGCTCGCGCTCGCGCAGGAGGCGGCGGAAGCGGGTGAGATCCTCGGGGCCCTTCACGCGGCCGAGGCGGCAGGGCGAGAGGCGGAGGCGGCGGGGGATCTCGATCTCGCCATCGAGGCCTACGAGGTGGCGAGGGCGGTGCAGGAGGATCGCCTCCCCGCCGTCCGGGCGCTCGCCCGCCTCCACGCGGCCGCAGGTCACCGGGAGGAGGCACTGCGCCTCCATCGCCGGCTGCTCGGCCTCACCCGCGATGCCGAGGAGCAGGCGCGGGCGCACGCCGAGGTGGGGCGGCTCCTCGCCGAGGGAGGGGACCTCGTCTCGGCGAAGCTCCACTTCGACGCGGCGCTCCGCTGCGACGCAGGGCACGCCCGGGCCTGGCTGGGGCTCGGCCGCGCCTGCGCCCGCGGCGGGGAGGCGCTCCGGGCGGTCCGCTGCCTCGACCGGGGGCGGGAGCTGCTCCTTTCGGAGGGCCGCCGCGACGAGGCGGCGAAGGTGGCCTTCGAGATCGGGCGGCTGTGGGAGGAGGAGGCGGAGCATGCAGGCAATGCCCTCCTTCGCTACCGCGAGGTGCTCGAGCACGACCCGGGACACCTCGGGGCGCGCGTTCGTTACGCCCGCATCTCGGAGGCGCTCGGCCATGCGGCGGAGGCGGAGGAGGCCTGGCGTGCCCTGCTCGACCAGGCCCGCGCCTCCTCCCACGCTGCCGCCACGGAAGACGGGCTGGCAGAGGAAGCGATGCGCGCGCCGGTGCGCGAAGCCCACCTGGCGCTCGCCCGGATCTCGATGGCGCGCGAGGCCTTCGCCGAAGCGGCGGCCCACTTCGAGGCCGCCGAGCGCCGCCTCGACCCGGAAGCGGAGGCGCCCGAGCGGCTGGAGATCCTCGACGGCCTCCTGCGCGCCTACCGCGCGCTGAACCGGCCGGCCTCCCTCGCCCGCGTCCTCCTTCGTTCGGCAAAGATCGTCGACGACGACGCCGTCGCGGTGCAGCGCCTCGCAGAGGCCGCCGAGCGCTTCGCCTGTGAACTCGGGCAGGAGGCGGACGCGCGGTCGGCGCTGGCGGCGGCATCGGAGCGGCTGCAGCGCGTCCTGGACGAAGAGGCCGCGCGCAGCGCGCGGGTCGTCTTTTGGCGCGCGGCGGTTCGGGTCGCCGAGGCGCGGGGCGACGTCACCTCGCAGATCGAGGCGCTCGAGCGCCTGGCCGAGGCAGAGGCTGACCCCGACGAAGCCGCCCGCACCTACCTCGAACTCGGCCGGCTCCGGGCCAATGCGAGGGACGATGCCCCTGGCGCGCTCGAAGCCTTCGCGAAGGCGCGGGCACTCGCGCAGGCGGCGGACCTGGGCCTCGAGGCGGCGCGGCTCCACCTGGCGCTGGCCCGGTCCTGCGACGACCCGGCGGAGATCGCAGGCGCCCTCGATGCCCTGGCCGAGAGGTTGGCGGAGCGGGATCCCGAGGCAGCGGCTTCGCTGCGCCTCGAGGAGGCGTGGATCCGGGAGGAGCGCCTCGGCGATGCAGAGGGGGCACGCATCGCGCTTCTCCTGGGCCGAGAGGCGAAGGGGGACGATCCGGAACTTTTGTGGACGCTCGGCCGCCTGACCGTTTTGGCCGGCGAGGCGGAGGCGGCCCACGAGATCTTCACGGCGCTCTTCGCCGTCGGGGGTCCCGAGGCGGCGGGCGTGGACCCGGTGGAGGCGGCGCCGCTCGTGGCCGAGGCGGCGGAGGCGGCGGGGGACCGGCTGGCCGCGGCCGAGGAGGCTCC
>CAYYHA010000324.1:0-3495 GCA_964471535.1 uncultured Myxococcia bacterium
GGACAGCAACTACGAGATCGATCTCTTGCGCGGCGTCATCGCCGCGGTGGAGCGGCTCTCCGGGAAGCGCTACCAGAGCTCCGACACCGACGACGACGTCTCCATGCGCGTCATCGCGGACCACGCCCGCGCCACCGCCTTTCTCATTGCCGACGGCGTCCTCCCCGCCAACGAAGGGCGAGGCTACGTCCTGCGGCGCATCATGCGCCGAGCCATCCGCCACGGCCGCCGTCTCGGCCTCGAGGATCTCTTCCTCGCCGAGGTCTGCCAGAGCGTCGTGGATCTGATGAAGGACGCCTATCCGGAGCTCGAGGAGCACCAGGCGCTCATCCGCAAGATGAGCGAGCAGGAGGAGACGAGCTTCCGGCGGACCCTCGATCGGGGACTGAAGCTCCTCGACGAGGCGCTGGCCGAGACGGGCGAGGAGAAGGTACTGCCAGGCGAGGTCGCGTTTCGTCTCTACGATACCTATGGCTTTCCCATCGATCTCACTGAGGTCATCGCCGGGGAGCACGGCGTGCGCGTGGACCGCGAGGGCTTCGAGGCGGCCCTCGCCCGCCAGAAGGAGCGCTCCGCGGGGGGCCTCGGTGTCGAGGGGCCCATCGGCGACGTGTACATGAGGCTCGCCGAGGCCTTTGGGGAAACGCGCTTCACCGGCTACGCGGGCACGGAAGGCCGGGGCCGCGTGCTTGCGGTGCTGAAGGACGGGCGAGAGGTGGACCGGGCCGACGCCGGCCGGGTCGAGGTGGTGCTCGACGAGACCCCCTTCTATGGCGAGAGCGGCGGACAGGTGGGCGACACGGGCGTGCTCTCGGGCGAGGGGGTGGAGCTGCAGGTGCTCGACACCAAGAAGTACGCAGGCGTGCACGTCCACCAGTGCGAGGTGGTCTCCGGCGCGGTGCAGGTGGGCCAGACGCTCGAGGCGCGGGTGGACGCCGAGCGGCGCCGCCGCATCCGGGCCAACCACTCGGCGACCCACCTTCTCCACAAGGTGCTCAAGGAGGTGCTCGGCGAACACGTCAACCAGGCGGGATCGTTGGTCGCCCCCGATCTCCTTCGCTTCGACTACACCCACACCGAGGCGCCCACGCCCGAGCAGATCGAGGAGATCGAGCGGCGCGTGAACGCACTCATCGCCCGGAATGCGCCGACCGAGGTGACGGTGCTCGACTTCGACGAGGCGCGGGAGGCGGGTGCGGTCGCCCTCTTCGGAGAGAAGTACGGTGACAAGGTGCGTACCGTGCGCATCGCCGAGGAGAGCTTCGAGCTGTGCGGTGGCACCCACGTGGACCGGGCTGGCGACATCGGCTGCTTCAAGATCGTCAGCGAGGGTTCCATCGCCTCGGGCGTGCGGCGCATCGTCGCCTACACGCTGGATGCGGCCCTTGCCCACGTGCAAGCGGAGGAGCGCATCCTCCGGGAAGCGGCCGCGGCGCTGAAGGCGAGCCCCTCCGAGCTCGTCAAGAAGGCGCAGCAGGCGACCCGGCGGATCAAGGCGCTGGAGAAAGAGCTCGAGCGGGCGCGTCAGAAGCTGGCCACCGCTCGCACCGTGGACGTGATGGACCGGGTGCGCGAGGTCGGCGGCGTAAAGGTGCTCTCGCTGCGCACCGAGGTCGCCGACGCGAAGGCGCTGCGTGAACTCGCCGACAAGCTCCGCGACAAGCTCGGCAGCGGCGTGGTGGTGCTCGGGGCGGAGCGGGATGGCAAGGCGCAGCTGCTCGTTGCCGTCACCCAGGATCTCACCGATCGCTTCAAGGCGCCCGACCTGATCCGCCAGCTCGCGCCCATCGTCGGTGGCCGGGGCGGCGGGAAGCCGGACCTCGCCCAGGCGGGGGGCAGCGAGCCGGCCAACCTCGAAAAGGCACTCTCGCGTGCCTACGAACTCATCCAGGCCGCCTAGGGGGACGTACGTGGCTCGGAGCGATTCCCCCGTCGTCGTTCGGCTCCGGCTGCCGTTCGAGGACCTGCGTCACTTCGTGCGCAAGTACACGAAGTACGTGGAGAAGAATCGGCTCTACCTGCCCAGCAAGAAGCCCCTGCCCGTGGGAACCGCGGTCCGCTTCGAGCTTCTGACCCGAGGCGGCGAGCGTCTGATGATCGGGGAGGGACAGGTCGCCACCCGGGAGGGCCCGGACGGGAAGCCAGGCTACTTCGTCACCGTGCGCAAGCTGGATCCGGCCAGCAAGCTGGTCTTCGACCGCCTCCGGGGCCGGGATCCCACCGCGGAGAAGAAGAAGCCGGCGACCGGGAAGCGGCGCCCGACCGGCGAGCGCCGGGCCCCGGCGAGCACGCCTTCCGACGAGGAGGCGACGGCGACCGAGGTGATCGGCGGGGCCGGGCGCAAGGATGCGTTTGGCCGCGAGGCGCCGCCCGCCTACGAAGAGGAGCGCTCGGAGCCGACAGAGCTCGCCAGCGACTCGGGGCTTACCGCGGCCAGCGAGCTCGGCGAGCTGCCCTGGGACGAATCCCGCGAGCCCTCGGATGCCCGCATCGTGGCCGACCCGCCCGCCGAGGCGGCGGAGGAGCGGCACCAAACCCTCGTGGGGGTGTTCAGCGGGAAGGTGCAGGACACGGCAAGTCCCATCGTCGGCATCGACCTCGGGACCTGTCGTTCGCTGGCCGCCGTGGCCGAGGAGGGCACGGCGAGGGTGATTCCCCTCGAAGAGGGGGTTCAGGGGATCCCATCGGTGGTGGGACGCGGCCCCCACGGTGAGCTCCTCGTGGGCCTCTCGGCGGTGCGCAAGCGCCTGGAACAGCCGGCCGAGACCATCTTTGGGAGCAAGCGTCTGCTCGGGCGGAAGTACCACTCTCCAGTGGCTCGGAAGCTCCGGCAGGCGCTCCCCTACGAGGTGGTGCCCGATGCCTCCGGGCTCTGCGCGGTGGAGGTCGGCGATCAGCGACACACGGTGACCGAGATTGCGGCGCGCATCCTGGGGGCGGTGAAGGCAGGCGTGGAGATGCAGCTCGGTCACGAGGTCACTCGCGCGGTGGTCTCGGTGCCTGCGTACTTCGGTGACTTCCAGCGCGCGGCGGTGCGGGAGGCGGGGCTCCTCGCCGGCCTCGAGGTGGTGCGCATCGTCGGGGAGCCCACCGCTGCGGCGCTGGCCTACGGCTTCGGCCGCGGCCTCGCCGCCAAGCGCCTCGTGGTCTACGACCTGGGGGGCGGCACCTTCGACGTCTCGGTGCTGACGGTCGCCGGCGACAGCTTCGAGGTGGTGGCCACCGGCGGCGACGACTTCCTGGGGGGCATGGACTTCGACCTGCGCATCGTGCAGCGCCTGCTGCTCACGGTGGCCGACCGCGGCGGGCCCGCAAAGCCCGATCCCAAGATGCTCGAGCGCCTCCTGGCGGCGGCGGAGAAGGCGAAGATCGCGCTGACCGAGGAGGCGGTCCACGAGGTGCGCCTGTCCAACCTTTGGAAGGACCCCACGGGCGTGCCTCAGCACCTCGAAGTGGAGATCACCCGCAAGGACCTCGAGTCGTGGACTCAGGATC
>CAYYHA010000325.1:0-3472 GCA_964471535.1 uncultured Myxococcia bacterium
CGCCTGCCGCCGCGCCAGTGGGCGCCCCCGATGCGGCGCCGGGGCGCGCGGCAGCGCCTGCGCGGCAGCCTGCTCCCCACGAGGCGCCGGCGCCCCGCGCTCTGCCGGCGTCGCCCCAGGTATCGAGTCCCCGGCCGCCTCCGTCGCAGCGGGCGCAGCCTGCGCCGGTGCCCAGGGAGACAGAGGCGAAGCCGGCGCCGCCGGCTGACCGTAAGGCCGATGGCTCCGCGGCCGCCCCGGCCGCCGCCCCTGCGGGCGAGTGAACGCCTCGCTGCTCGGGCGGGCAAGGGGCCAGCGGGATTCTGGCCCGCGGCTCTGGATCTTCGTACACTCGAGACTTCGCCGGAGGTCGATGTGGCTCGACTGTTCGAGATCCCTGGGCTGGCGTCGCTGCTGGCGCGCTACGTCTTTCTCAAGCCGCTGATCGAGCGGGCGCGGGTCCTGGAGGTGGGGCTGTGGGGGGCGAGCGAGGGAGAGAGTGCCCGGGCGCTGCTCGCACACGGTGCCCGCAAGGTGGTCGCCTGTGACCGCTTGGGCGCGGCCGGCGACCCCGAGGCTGGCGACCTCTCTCCCGGCGAGGCGGGGCGACGGGTGGAGACGGGCGACGGTCGGGCGCTGACGCTGCACGCCCTCGGGCCCGGAGGGGAGCTTCCCGCCCTGGGGCCCCGGCCCTTCGATCTGGTGATCTGCGGTGACCCCATCTGGTTGGTGGAGCACCTCGAGGAGGTAGCGGCGTGCCTCGGCCGCCGCGGTCACGTCGTGGCCTGGGTGGAGGAGCCGGAGGGCCGGAGCATCGAGGATCTGGCGGGCCTGACCGGAGAGGTCCTGGACGTGCGCTACGAGGAGCTGATCGAACCCCTCAACGCGCGTTTCCCCGTGGTCGAGGTGGCGGTGGAATCGCCGCTGGTCGGCGCGGTGATCTCCCCGGTGGGGGTGGAGGCGCTCGGCTTCGCCCTCGACGATGCGATGCTCGGGGAGGACGAGCCGGCCTCCGGCTACCTGGTGCTCGCCGGGCATGCGCCGTCCCGTCTGGAGGACGGCGCGCTGGTTCAGATGCCCGCGGGCGCCTTCGAGGCGGCGGCCTTCGCCGCGGAGGCGGCCGTCGACCCGGGCGGGGTGGAGGCTTGGGCAGCAGCGCCCGCGCAGTCCACGGAGGGGCCGGGCACCGAGGTCGAGGGGGAGGCCCTCGACCTCATCGAGGCGCGCCTCGCCGCGGCCCGCCACCGCGCACGGGCTGCGGAGACGGGGCTCGCCTCCTGGCGCAGCGAGGCGCTCGCGGCCCAGCGGTCCCTCGAGGGGGCACAAAGGGAGATTGCCGCCCTCCTCGAGCGCGTGCGGGCGGCGGAGCTCGAAGCGGTGGACGCGGTGGTGCGCGGCCGCGATGCAGAGGCAGAGGTGGAGGCGCTGCGAAGCGTGCTCTCACAGCGTGAGGCGCGGGAGGACGACCTCCGCAGCCGTCTCGCGGAGCGTGAGAGCTGGATCGCAGGGCTCCGGGACGAGGTGGCCCGTCTCGAGGAGGCGCTCGCCGTGGCTGGCCAGGAGGCGGCTGCGAAGGATCGGCGGATCGCCGAGCTGCAGAAGCAGCTCGCCGTCAGCCAACAGGCGGCCGAGGATGCCCGGGCCAGCGCGCGGGCGCGGACGCGGGAGCGGGACGAGGCGCTGCGGGAGGCGCGGCGCGCCGGCGAACGCCTGAAGGGCGTGGAGGAGACGCTAGGCCGCGTCCAGGCCGCACACGCGGATCTCGAGTCCCAGGTCGCGGCGCTGCGCGAGACTGCCGATGCGGCAGGGGCGGCGGAGGCAGCCGCACGGGCGCGCGCCGAGGGCCTCGAAGCGGAGCGCGATGCCCTCGCGAAGGAGCGCGATGCCCTCGCCGAGGAGGTGGCTTCGCTCTCGCAGGCCCTCGAGGCGGCGCGTGCCATCCACGCGCGTGAGCTCGAAGCCTTGCGTGGGGCCAAGGCACGGATCCAAGAGGCGCTCGAGAAGAAGGATGCGGAGATCGCGGCGCTGCAGGAGGCGCAGGACGCCCTGCAGGCCGAGCGCGATGCACTGGTAAGCGAGCGAAACGACCTTGTCGTGGAGTGCGAGGGGCTCAAGAGCGAGGGCCAGGCGTTGAGCGCCGCGCTCGAGTCGACGCGAGCCGCCTACGAGTCGAAGATCGCCGAGACGGTGACGGCCCTGCGAGAGGCCGAGCGACGCCGGGCCGAGGCCGAGGCGGCGGCCGAGGGGCTCGAGGTGGAGCGGCGGGACCAGGCGCGCCAGATCGAGGCGCTCGAGGCCGAGCGGGCGCAGGCGGCCCGGGACGCGCAGGCCCGCGTCACCGCGCTGCAGGAGCGCATCGCGACGCTGGACCGCGAGCGCACGGATGCGCAGGCGGCGCTCGAGCGCCTGCGGCGGGAGCACGCGGAGGCGGAGGCGGTGGCGCGCGAGCGGACCGAGGCCCTCGAGCGCGAGCTGGAGGGGACGCGCCGCGCCGGTGCGGCGGCCCGGCGGGGCCTCGAAGAGGAGCTGGCCCGAGCGACGGCGCGACTCGAGGCGCTCGAGGGACGGCTCGCCGAGACGGAGGCGGAATCCTCCCGCCTCGCCGCGACGCGCCAAGCGCTCGAGGCAGCCCTGGAGACGGAGCGTGAGACGCGGCGCGGCCTCGAGGCGCGGCTCGCCGCGGTCGAGGAGGCGCGGGCGGCGCTCGAACGGGCCCAGGAGGAGGCCCTCGTTGCGCAGGAGGCCGCCCTGGAGGCGGTCCGGCGCGAGGCCGCAGAGGCGCTCGAAGCGGCGCGGCGTGAGGCGGCGGAGGCCCTGGATGCGGCCCAGCGTGAGGCGGAGGCGGCCGTGCAGGCGATGCAGCGCGAGTTCGAGGCGCGCACCGCCGACGCGCGGCGCGAGGCCGAGGAGACGGCGCACGCTGCGGAGGCGTTGGCGGAGGCGGCGGCGCGACGAGCCGACGATCTGGCGGCGGCCCTCGAGGCGGCCGAGGTGCGGGCCAGCGAGCTGGAGCGGGAGCTGGACCGGGCGCGCCGGCAGGCGAGCCGGCAGGCGGCGGTGGAGGCCGAGCTCGCCGCGATCCGCGAGGAGCGGGACCGGCTGCGGGTGGAGCGGGACGCGGCACGTGCGGCGGCGGAGGCACTCGAGGCGACGCGGCGGGAGATGCGTGAGATGGAGGCCGACCTGGCCCGCTTCGTCAACGAGCGTGAGGACCTCCTCGCCCGCCTGCGCGATGCCGAGCGGGTGGAGGCACGGCTCTCGGAGGCCTACGGGCAGCAGGTCCGAGAGGCACGCCACCGGGCCGATACGCTCGCCCGGCGGCTGGCCGAGGACACAGAGGCGCGCGAGGCGGCCGAGCGGCGCGCGTCCGAACTCGAGGCGGCCCTCGAGGCGGCCCGCGAGAGGGTGGCTCGCCTCGAGGAGCGCCTCGAGGCCTTGTCGGCCGCGGAACGCATGGCACGGGCCCACGCGGAGGGGCTCGAGGGTGATCTCG
>CAYYHA010000326.1:0-3457 GCA_964471535.1 uncultured Myxococcia bacterium
GCGCCTCACAGCGGGTGCACGCACCGCTCCTCGCGCCCGGGCCACTGCCGCCTTGGAACCCGACTGTAATAGGATGGCGGGACGCCGGCCCGCGGCGTAGGAAGGGAGGGGCCATGTTCCGCCATGCGTTCATGCACAGCGGTCCGCGCTCAAACCGCATCCTCTTCACCTTGGACGCCGTTTTGGGGACCGGGCTGCTCGCAGCGGCATGCCTGCCAGGGAGCGTCGACGACTGTGAGCCCGGGCGCCGGGTCGCCTGTCGCTGCGGCGATCGGGCAGGGACGAAGGTGTGTCAGGAGAGCCGCTCCTATGGCCCCTGCGAATGCGCCAGCACTGGAGATGGGGGGCCGGCGAATGCCCCGCCGGTTGGGCGAACTGCGGTGGACGCTGCTCCGACCTGCTGAACGACCCGCGCACCTGTGGCGGCTGCGAGACCGCCTGCGCGATCGGAGAGGTGTGTGCCGACGGAGTGTGCACCCCCGGTGGCGACTGCCGGCAGGGCGAGTGCACCGGGGTGACCTACTGCGACGAGGCGACGGGCCTGTGCCGTCCCGGTTGCCGCCTCATCGACCACTGCCCGCCCGGCAAGGTGTGCACGGCCAGTCGAACCTGCGACTGAGCTGCTCGACCCGTGCCACAGCGGCGGCGCGTGGGCGGCCGCGGAGCTCTTGACGCTCTGGGCGGTGCAGCAGAAGGTGCCGAGCCCGTGGCGACCGTGGTGAACCTGTGGGGACGGCTGGTGCCGCCGGAGCAGGCGGTGATCAGCGTGTTCGATCGCGGCTTTCTCTACGGCGACTCGGTCTACGAGGTGCTGCGAAGCTACCGCGGGGAGCCCTTCCGGATGGAGGCGCACCTCGAGCGCCTCGCCGCCTCGGCGGAGCGCATCGCCCTCGAGATCCCGTGGTCCAGGGAGCGGCTGACGGAGGAGATCCGGCGCACCCTGGAGGCGGCGGCGAATGACCGAGAGGGGCGGGAGAGCTACATTCGGATCATCGTCACCCGGGGCGCCGGCCCCATCGGGCTCGATCCCGCGCTGGCCGAGGGTCCGCGGGTGCTCGTGATAGTGCGCCCCCTCGAGCAGCCGCCACCCGAGGCGTACCAGCGCGGCGTGGAAGTGGCCATCGTGGGCGTACGGCGCAATGCGAAGGACGCCGTCGATCCCGCGGCGAAGACCGGGAACTACCTGAACAACCTCCTGGCCCTGAAGGAGGCGCGCGACCGGGGTGCCTACGAGGCGATCATGCTCGATGCCGAGGGCCGCATCGCCGAGGGCTCCACGAGCAACGTCTTCCTCGTGCGGGGGGGGACCCTCGAGACGCCCGCGCTGGAGACGGGCATCCTCGAGGGGGTGACGCGGCGGGAGGTGCTCTCCGTTGCCGAGGCGCTGGGCGTGCCCACTCGGGAGTGCTACCTGCGGCCCGAAGATCTGAAGCAGGCCGAGGAGGCGTTCCTCACCTCGACCATCCGAGAGATCCTGCCCGTGACACGGGTCGACGGCGCACCGGTCGGCAGCGGGAGGGTCGGTGAGGTGACGCGACGGATCATGGCGGGCTTCCGCGAGCGCACCGGGCCGCCTCTCGGCGTGGCCCCTTTCTGAGGGGAAGCTCGGCCGCGGCTATGATGGCGCGCATGGACTTCGAGCCCCAGGTCTTCGGCGACTACTTCCTGCTCGAGCGCATCGGGGCGGGCGGCATGGCCGAGATCTTCCGGGCGCGGCGTTTCGGTGCAGCGGGCTTCGAGCGGGAGCTGGCGCTCAAGCGGGTGCTGCGCCGTCTGACCGACGATCCGAAGTTCCTCCAGATGCTCACCAACGAGGCGAAGCTCACCGCGACGCTGCAGCACGGGAACATCGTGCAGGTGTACGACCTCGGGCTCGTCGACGGGACCTACTTCATCACCATGGAGTTCGTGGAGGGGGTGAGCCTGAAGCAGCTCCTCCGGGCGATGGCCAAGGCGGGGCAGCGCTTCAGCGCCGTGGAGGCAGCCTACCTGGCGCAGCAGATCGCCGAGGGGCTCGACTACGCCCACCGCAAGACCGATCCGACCGGCCGACCCCTCGGCATCGTCCACTGCGACGTCAGCCCCGACAACATCCTGCTTACCCGCGACGGCCAGGTGAAGATTGGTGACTTCGGGATTGCCCGCGCCGCCGCCAGCTTCTCCAACTACAAGGAGGGGATGGTGATGGGGAAGCTCAACTACGTCTCGCCGGAGCAGGCGCGCGGCGCCGTGCCCGACCGGCGAGCGGACATCTTCTCCACCGGGATCCTCCTCTATCTGCTGCTGGCCGGACGACACCCCTTCGGTCAGAGGGGCAGCATGGAGACCCTCGTTCGCATCGGGCGGCTGAAGCGCGGCGAGCTGGTCTCGCCAAAGGCGGTCGACCCCACGGTCCCCGAGGACCTGGCGCGTATCACCATGAAGGCGCTCGAGCCCCGGCCCGAGGATCGGTACGAGTACGCGCGGGTGATGGCGCACGAGTTGGTCGCCTACCTCTATCCGGCGACACCGATCGAGGTGCAGTCGATGGTCGAGGCCCGTATCGGCGATCTCTTGGGGGAGCACCTCGAGGCGCGGGCGAAGGCGCGTGCGGCGGATGCGGCGGTGATCCGGCGGCTGCAGCGGCAGCAGGCCGAGGCGACGCCCCGGGCGCGCTCACTGACGCAGGCCGCGGCAGACGAGCGAGAGAACGCGGTGCAGGGCGATGCCGCATCGGCGACCGCCTTCGCACCCGGCCGGGGCAGGCGGCTGTTCTGGGGCGTGCTCCTAGGCGTGCTCGCGGGTGCCGGTCTCGGTGCAGCGGCCATGCGCCTTGGAGCGAGCGCACCTCCGGCACTGCTCTTCGTGGACTCGGTGCCGCGGGGAGCGGCGGTGCGCCTCGAGCACGAACCCCTCGGCGAGACGCCCCTGGTCCACCGCGTGCCCGGCGGCCGCGCCTACCTCCTCGAGCTCGACGCCGACGGCTACCGGCCCGTTCGGGAGACCTTCGAGGTGGACCCCGGAGCCCTCGTGGAGAAGCGCTATGCCCTCGAGGAGGAGCGCGCGCCCCTCGAGGTGCTTAGCGAGCCCCCGGGGGCCGAGGTCTACCTCGACGGGAAGCTTGCCGGTCGCACGCCTCTGACCCGGACGCTCCGGGTGGGCCGCGACGTGGAGGTGGCGGTGCGCCGCGGCGGGGCGACCCACCGGCAGACGGTCACGGTGTCGGAGGCGGGGCTGACGCTGCGCTTCGAGTTCAAGTAGCGGCTGTGGCATCTTCTCTCGCCGTCATGTACGGCCGCGTTCCTCCCCTGCGTCCCCGCCCACGGCACCCTGCACCCCGGCGGGGCGGGGCCTGGCTCGCGCGGGTCCGGCGCGGCGCGGTCGGGCTGGGCGCCGTGTGGCTCGGTGCGGCGTGGCTCGCCTGCGCCTCGCCAGAGCGATCCTACCGAACGCAGCCCATCGGGCCACCTCGCATCAC
>CAYYHA010000327.1:0-3389 GCA_964471535.1 uncultured Myxococcia bacterium
GGCAGGCGGCGAGGCGCCCTGACGGGCCGGCCGAGGGATCAGACGAGCGGCCGAGGGTTCTCGACGCAGCCGATCACGAAGCGGCTCCACGCATCGAGCTCGTCCCCCTGTTCGCCATCGAAGAGAATCTGGCGGTCGGGAACCCCCGGATGCTCGCCCGGGGCCGCCGCGCGCTCGAACGCACTGCTGTCGGCGAGGATGTCCGCATCCATTCGATCGGGCAGGACGGGATCACGCATGGGCATGGCAGGCCTCCTTTCAAGGTACGGCCATCGGCCATCCACCTTGCGTACCAACGCAAGGGGACGAGGGGATTCGCGCGTTTACACCGTCCAGCTGCCAGGGCAGGATGGCGCCGTCCGGGCACCGGTCCGAGATCCGGACCGGCACCGGAGGACGACGGGCCCGCCATGCGCCGTTCTCGGGGCCCATTCTAGCAGACGAGATCGACCTTGGCAGCGCGGTCTTCTCCCCAGGGTCGGGGTCTGCGGACCCACAGACCGAGCCAGGTCAAGAGCGCCGGCAGGTAGACGAGGGCGCGCAGCGCCCAAGGGGCCGCCCAGGCCTGCGAGAGGTAGTGGAGGGGCAGGGTCCAGAGGAGGACCACGAGCGGCCAGGAGAAGTGGAGGGGCACCAGCGCGGCGACCCACAGCCAGTACCAGGGGTGGGCTGCGGGGGCGAGGAGCAGCATCGCCGTCGCGGCGTACAGCGCTCGCCGCGGCCCCGGCCACCGCTCCGGCGCCCGCCGCGCCGCGGCCCCGAGCCAGAGGAGGAAGAGCCCGAGGAGCACGAGCACCACGAGGCGCGCGACGGGGCGGGGCCAGAGGGTGAGGTCGAGCGCGGGCACATAGAGGTAGGTCTCCTCCGGCCACAGCCCCGCGACGAGCGCGTGCACCAGCGCGTAGAGTGCATCGTTGGCGCGCCAGCGCGTGGCGTACTCGAAGAGCGAGGCGACGAGGCCCCGCCCCGCGGCGGCATAGGGGAGGAAGAGGGCGGCGCCCATCACAGCGGCGCCGCCGAGGGCGGCGAAGAGGCGCCGCCGGGGCACCGCTTCGAGCACCGCGGTGGCGGGAACGAGGAAGTTGGGCTTCACCAGGGCGCCCACCGCGAGCGCGGCTCCGGCCGCCGAGCTTCGGCCTCCTTCCCACAGGAAGAGCGCCGCGAGGAGGGCGGCGACGCAGAGGACGTCGAGATGGGAGCCGTGGGCGACCTCGGCGAGGACCAGCGGGCAGGCCCCGTAGAGGAGCGCGCCCCACGCATCGCCGCGCCGGCGCAGCCACACGGTGAGGAGCACGAGCGCCGCGACGTCGGTGAGCGCAAGGGCGAGGCGTACGGCCGCGACGGGGCGGGGCCCCCGTGCGAAGAGTCGGAAGAAGATCTGCGCCGCGGGGAAGTAGATGGCGCTCAAGTCCGGATGGTTGATCCGCGCGTGCCAGGCGCGGCGCAGGGGCGCGAGCGTCGGGTCGTTCGGTGGGCGGAGGAAGGGGGCGGGGGCCCCTGCAGCCTGCTGCACCTGCCCCTCCCAGGCATAGCGGTAGACGTCGTCGGAGAGGCCCGGCGGCGCGGCGACGAGGAGGAGGCGCGCGGCGATGCAGACGGCGAGGGCGGGAAGCAGGCTGCCGCCGAGCCGTGCCCGCCGCCAGGCGAGGCAGAGACACAGCCAGGGCAGCCCGGCGGCGAAGAGTACGATCCCCCCCGCCCAGGGTGTATCCTCGGCCCACGGCAGCCCGACGACGACGGGAATGGCGACGAGAGCACAGAGGACCCAGGCGGGCACGGTGGATGTGGGGTTCGTTGACACCGAAGTCGGCGTGTCGATAGAACGCCCCGCACCCTCGCTCCCACCGCTTCTCCGGATTCGACGCGCAGGGGCGCTCCAACCATGATCAAAACGAAAGTCTTCTTCTTTGCACTCCTGATGGTCGTCCCGGTGGTGGCCAACCTCTACTACACGAGCCGCCACGACCACGAGAGCGTCCGCGCCGAGGCCGATGCGCGTCTCTCCCAGGCCGAGACCGCCGTGCGGGAGGTGCTGCGAAAGGCGCGCAAGGCGGCGGAAGAGGAGGCCGTGGCGGCCGCGCAGGTAGAGGCGGTGAAGGAGGCCCTCGCCGAGGCGGCGAAGAAGAGCGCGGCGGTCACGCCGGAGGGCTTCGCCCGAGCCCTCGCGGCCCTTGGTCACACACCGCCCGAGACGGCAGCAGAGGCGGGAGAGGAGGCCCCTGAAGCGGCGCACGGCGAGGGCGAGGCGGCGGAGAAGGCCCCGGCCGGTGGCGCCGGCGAAGACGGCGGATCGCCGGAAGGGGCGGCACCGAAAGAGGGCGCTGCGGGCAGCGGTGAGATGCCGGCCCACACCGTGGTGATCCTCGCCAACGCCGCGGGCGTGAGTCGCTTCGAGCTGGGCGGAGAGGTGACCCAAAGCGAGTCGCTGCCCGATCTCCCCGTGCTCCGCCGCGCTCTCGATGGCACGCCAGGTGCCGAGCTCGTGCGGCGGGAGGACGGCGCGGTGATGTGGATGGCGGCGGCGCCGGTGCGCGCCGAGCTCCGCAAGGAAGTGCAGGTCGTCGGTGCGGTGGCGCTCGGAGTGCCGGTGGGCGAGGACCTCGCGGGCGCCCTCGAGGCGGCGACCGGTTTGCCCGCGGTGGTTCTGGTGGGGTCGCGGGTGCTCGCCGCGACCGTGCCGCCGGCCAAGCGACCGGGCCTGGCGGAGGTGGCGACCGCCGCCGAGCCGCGACGCATCTTCCCCTACGGGCAGGCCGAAGGGCTGAAGGTGCTCCCGCATCTCGAGGCCCTGACCGGGGTCGAGGTGCCCAAGTTCTACGGGGTCCGCATCCCACTGCCAGGCCTGGACGACGGGTCGGTGGTCTTCCTCGTCGACGTGGAGGAGGCGGCGCGGGCCCTGGATCGCTACCAGCTCTACCACCTCGCGGCGGCGGCTGCGATCCTGCTCTTCGGTCTCCTGTGGAGCTTCGTGGTCAGTGCCGGGGGCTATGGTCCGCCGCGGCGCATGGTGCGGCAGCTGCAGCGCGCCGTCTCCGGCGACCTGAAGACCCGCCTCGACCCGGGCCGCTACCCGGGCCCCTTCCGCAAGCTGGCGGAAACCATCAACACGATCCTCGATCATGCCGAGCGCCGCAGCCCCGGGCTCGCGGACGAGGTGCTCTCGCCCAAGGGGACGGACATCTCTGCGGTGCTCGCGGAGACGCAGCCCGAGCTTCCGGCGGCGGCACCTCCCGAGGAATCGGGCGAGGACGAGGATCCCTTCGCGCGCTTCGGCGGCGGCGCGCCGGCCGCCGAAGCCCCCGCGCCGCCAGCCCCCGAAGCTGCAGCGCCGGCTGCCCCCGCATCGGAGGCTGCGGCGAGTGCGGGCGGTTTCGACCCCTTCGCCGAGG
>CAYYHA010000328.1:0-3350 GCA_964471535.1 uncultured Myxococcia bacterium
CCGGCGCAGCGCCGGGGACCGGCTCCTGTCGGCGATGCTCGCCTTCCGGGTGCTCGAGATCGAGGGCGTCGAGCCGCGCGAGCGGCGCCCGGCTTGCGAACATGCCGCCCGGACCCACTACTTGGCTTCAGCCCGACGGAGTGCCGAAGCGCCAGAGCCACAGCGCTGCCAGGGTCATCGCGCCGGCCTCCACGGCGACCATGAGCCACTGTTTGGGGACCATGCCGTCGACGAGCAGGCCGAGGAGGCGGGCGGCGAGGGCGCCGGTCATGAAGCAGAAGATCGCCAGGGGGAGGCTCGTCGACCAGGGGCGCAGGGAGGGGATGGCCAGGAAAGCGAGCCCAGCGCCGAGGACCATGCCACCGCGGACCCGGCGCTCGATGGTCTGGAAGAGTTCTCCCGGGGTCGCCGGCCCGGTGAAGAACGAAAACCAGTCCGGGTACGCGGACGCGGCGGCGCCCAGGGTGAAGAGAACGAACCCGAGGATTCGGTGGATGGGCATGGAGGCTTCCTCCGAGTGTGCGACAGCAGGCGCTGCCTTGAGTACTTTCAAACGGGCCAGGTGAATCCGGTCTTCTCCTCGGAGAGCGCCCAGAGCTTTTCCATGACCGGCTTCTCGTAGGCGTGAGGTTCCAGCGTGCCCTGGCCGACCGGGCCGACCCACTCCATGCAGCCAGTCGGACCGTAGAGCGCCCGCTGGGGAAGCCCCTCCTCGGTGGCGCACATGATCTCCGGCCAGGCACCCTTCTCAGCCGACTGCACCAGGGGCGAGAGCGTCATCAGCCAGAAGATCGCCCGTGTGGTCAGATTGCCGCTGGTGCGGATGAGTGAGGTGCGCGCGGCGCCGGGGTGGCAGACGTAGACCGCGACGTCGCGCTTCTTCGCCGCAGCCAGGCGGTCTTGCAGCTCGTAGGCGAACATCATTTGAGCCAGCTTGCTCTGGCTGTAGGCGGCGTTCGGGCGGTAGCGTTCGTCCCAGTGCAGGTCGTCGAAGCGGATCGTCCGTAGCCCCATCCTGTAGCCGAGGCTGGCCACGACGACGATCCGGCCGTTCGACGCCTCGATACGCTCGAAGAGCAGGCCGCAGAGGAGGAAGTGACCGAAGTGATTGGTCCCGAGCTGGCTCTCGAAGCCGTCCTCGGTGAGCCTTCGAGTCGGGACCTGCGCGATGGCGGCGTTGCAAATCAGGGCGTCGATGCGGGGCACCGTCTCGAGCACCTCCTTCGCCCCGGCCCGCACGCTGGCGAGCGAGGCCAGATCCAGGTGGATGAAGCTTACCTCGGTGCCAGGGCCGAGCTCCTCCTCGAGCTTCTCGATGGCGGCCTGCGACCGCTCCACCGAGCGGTTGAGCATCACGACCCGGCCGCCCTTCTTCAGGAGGATCCGCGCGGCCTGAAAGCCCGTGCCGGCGTTGGCGCCGGTGATGAGGAAGGTCTTTCCCGTGAGGTCCCCGATCCGGTCGGGGGTCCAAGCCCTGGGGGCGAAGGGATGTGGCTTCGCATTCGTGCTCATGGGGTCTCCCGCGTTGCTCTGGGCCGCCCAACGCCCCATCGGGTCCCGGGCGGCGTCTGTCGGTGCATTGAGCATATCCATCCACATCGTACGAGAACAGGGCAAATTTCTCGCGAATATTTGCCTGATCGTATCAATAGCTTGCACAACGGAACCTTGCTGTGCGAGAAGGAGAGCATGAAGCAACTGGCGCTGCGGGATCGCCTGGCCCGGCACGCGGTGGCCGAAGGACTCACCGAGACCCCGATCGAGGGGCTGAAGCTCTTCCGGGTGAGCCACCCCATCGAGCGCCTGCCAGCGGTCTATCCGGCGAGCCTTTGCGTCATCGCGCAGGGGCAGAAGCGCGCCTACCTTGGCGGCGAGGCCTACACCTACGACGCCGAGCACTACCTCTGCGCCACCATGCCGCTACCCGTGGAGGCGGAGGTGCCCCATGCCACACCGACGGAGCCGGTGCTCGGGCTCCTCCTCGACCTCGAGACGCGCGAGGTGGTCGAGACCCTGGTCGCCTATGAGGCGGCGGCGCGGCCGCTTCGCGCGGGCACGGCGGACGCGCCTCCCTCGGGCCTCGCGGTGATCCCCGTCGACGACGCCTTCGCCAGCGCGGTGGCCCGGCTCCTGGATCTGCTCGAGGATCCGGTGGCGCTTCGGGTGCTCGCGGGCAGCCGACTGCGCGAACTCCTCTTTCTGCTCATCGATGGCAAGGCCGGACCCCTGGTGCGCGGGACCCTGGGGGGCGGGCACGAACTCATGCGGGCGCTCACCTACGTGCGGGAGCACCTCGGCGAGCCGATCTCCATCGACGAACTCGCACGGCGCGCTGGCATGAGCCGGGCTGTCTTCTACCGGCGCTTCAAGGCAGCGACGTGCATGTCGCCCCTGCAGTTCATCAAGGCGATGCGCCTGTCCCACGCGGCCATGCAGATCGTCGCGGGCCGGACCGTGAGCGAAGCAGCGAGGTGTGTGGGCTATCGCAGCGCCTCGCAGTTCAGCCGCGAGTTCCGTAGGCACTTCGGCGCCTCGCCGAAGCAGTGGGCGAGGCGTGCCGCCGTCTCTGGGCCCGACGTGCAGGCGCAGGCGGCCTGAAAGGGCGACACGGACGCGAGCGCGCCTGCCCGCGCGACGCGGCTCTCACCCTGAGGCGGCGCGCGTACTCACCACGAGGCGTTCGATCGATGTCAGGCCCCTCTCCCCTTGGCCCGCGGCATGGCCGAGGCTATCGTCGGCGCCATCAGGCGAAAGGAGCCCGCCTGCTGGCGGCGATTTCGCAGAAGCATGCGGGTGCCCCCTCGGCGCCGTCGAAGCGGTAGATCGTCTCCGTCAGGAAGCGGCCATCGACAGGCCGCCTGATGAGTTCGCACCCCGGCTCGAGCTCGACGATCTGGTAGTGTAGGCGAGGCGCCGGCCGACGAAGCGGACGACGAAGGCCTGCTGGCTGCCGAGGGTGAGCGGCGGCTCGCTCTTCCATTCGACGGAGTGGATCTTGCCGTACCGGCCCGCCACGGCTGCCGGCCCTGGCGGCCTCGGACAGCCCACCCTGCCGACCGCGCCAACCACCTCAACCCCGCTCGGGGTGGATCAATTCTCAAGCGCTGAAGTGGTCTACTTCTACAGTGTTGACTCCAGCTCGTCCCGGATTCCGAGCCCGATGGGCTCGGAGGTCACCTTCGTGTGCAGGAAAAGGATGGAGTAGTTCGCGGCGGCGAAGGTGAGCGTCAGCGGCGCGCCTCACCGAAGGAACGTGTGGCCGGTCTTGAACTCCAGTCGCTGCGTGAAGAACGAGGTCAGACCGCCCTTGACCCCGACGAGGATCTCCTGGGTTTGCTTTCCTTCGGTGA
>CAYYHA010000329.1:0-3349 GCA_964471535.1 uncultured Myxococcia bacterium
TCACCGGGCCGGTAGCCGGCCAGGTGCAGGATCCCCGCAGCGAGCGTCTCGCGAAGCGGTGCCCGGCCCCCCTCCTTCCGCCAGCCGCGTCGGTGCAGGCGCACCCCAGCGAGATCGATGCTCACCTCGGCGACCCCCGCGACGACCCGCACCAGCACCCCGCCGCTTCCCCGGGGCAGCGCCCGTCCGGCGGCGCGCCGCACGGCCTCCTCGATCTGCCCCGTGTGGTGGATCTTCGAGCGCCGTGCCACCGCCTGCACCGGCGTCTCTTCGGTGAGGTAGGGGTCCCAGCGCACCTGCGCCAGGCCCAGGGCCAGCTCGTCGCGATCCTCGGCGCGGAAGCGGGCGATCTTCAGGCGCACGGTGGTCGCGATGCGCGACCACAGGCAGGCGCGTAGGCCCGCGTCGAAGCCCCCCTCGACGGCCACACCGCCTTCGACGACGCGCACGCCGGAAAGGCCGGCCGCCTTCAGATCCTCGGCGGCGGCCGCTTCGAGGCCCGGCGCGACCGGCGCGAAGACCTCCTCGAGCTCGTAGGCATCCCTCACGCGTGGCGGGAGTCTAACCCCGAAGGCCGTAGAGCTTCACCGCGTTCTCGTAGAGCACCGCACGCAGCCACCCGTCCCCGAAGCCCAGCCGTTGCAAGGCCTCGACCTGATGCGACCAGGGGTAGGGAAGGTTCGGAAAGTCGCTGCCAAAGAGGATGCGATCGCGGGCGGCCTCCACGCGCGGAAGCAGCGCGTCAGGAAAGCGGCCGAGGGTGGCGAAATCGACGAAGACCATCGCGGTGTCGAAGTAGATCGTCTCGTAGCGCTCCGCGAGGTCGAGGTAGTGATCCGTCTCGTAGGCACCGAGGTGTGCCACCACGAAGCGGAGCCTGGGAAAGCGCCTGACCACCGCCCGGAAGCGCTCCGGCACGGTGTACTCGCCGGGAACGGGCGCGCTGCCCACGTGCAGGGTGATCACCGCGCCCGCTTCCTGCGCCCGTGCGTACCCCGGGTGCAGGCGGGGATCGTCGGGATCGAAGCGCCCCACCTGAGCGTGCAGCTTGAAGCCTCGGATGCGTGGGTCGCGCAGAGCCGCATCGACGTAGCGGGCCACCCCCTCCTCTGGGAAGAAGGTTGCCGTTCCGATGACGCGGGGATCGCGGTCGAGCAGCTCGAGCGTCCAGGCGTTGAGCCACTCGGCCATCCCCGGCCGGTGCGCGTAGTTCAGCGACGTGTAGCGAACGACCCCAAAGCGAGCGAGCGCTCTCCGGCGCGCCTCTTCGTCCTGCCGGTAGCGAATCGGCCAGTGGAAGGGCGCCTCGTCGAACCAACGCCACACTTTCTCGTGGATCCGAGGGGGCATGAAGTGGACGTGGGCATCGACCACGCCTGGGATCCGGAGGCGCCGGTAGAGGGCCTCGAGTCTCACCGCCATCGCAGCTGACACAGCACCGGGAGGTGGTCCCAGTAGATCGCATCCATCACCGGCGGCTCCTCGCCGACGCCGGGGACGATGCAGCTTCCCTCCAGGCGGTCGCTGATGAGGTAGTCGATGGTCGCGATGCCCGCATAGGTGGCGGGCGCCTCACGCCCGGCGGGGGAGACGAAGTGGAAGCGCCGGCCCGGACCGACGTGGTCGGCGACGAAGTCGGCGCTGGGGTCTCCGGCCATGCGGATGGGATCGGTGTTGAAGTCGCCGAGGATGAGGTTCACCTCCCCATCGGCCAGCGGCCTGCCGTCGCCCGCGTCCACGAAGACCTGCTCGAACTGGGCGCGGCGGCAGGCCATGTCCTCCTCGGAGAAGCCGGAGGTGCCGTGCACGACCACGAGCGTGAGCGTCCGACCGTCCGCTCGATCGACGACGGCCTTGGACATCCGGGCGCCACGGCTGCATCCATCGGGCGGCGGGTGCCCTTGGAGACCTTCGGGGCAGAGCGTGCCGGGCGCGCAGCCGCGCACCGTGCCGAAGTCGGTGCGCACGCCGGCGCAGTTGTCGGGCTGCCCTACGGCACACAGGTAGGTGTACCCCTCGCCGAGGAGACGCTGGATCTGCCAGGGCCGGTCGGGCGTGTAGTCCTTGCAGACGAAGTCCAGGTCGGGATGCGCCGGAATCTCCTCACACCAGGGGTCGTGGAAGATCTCCTGGAAGGCGGCGATGGCGGGCCGCTTCTCGGCGAGGAAGGCGGTGAGTGCCGCTTCGGCGGGATTCCAGGAGAGGGAGTTCTCGTAATAGGCGTCGGCGATGTCGGCCATCGCCTGCGTGTACCCGTCGCCCTCGCCGGTGGCTTCACCCCGGTCGTGGTCCAGACCGGGGGTGGTGCCCGCATTGAAGGTGAGCGCCGTGAAGTCGAGGGGCGCGAGCGGCGCGGGCGCGCGAGGGCCGCACGCGGTGGCACCGAGGAGGGACGAGAGGAGGAGCGCCGGCCACGGGCGCAGGGGCCTCTCGGCCCGGTACAGACGGCGGGCGAGCGGCCGGACGCACCGGCGCGCGCCGAGCGGGACCTTGGGGCGGAGAAGGGTCGGCGGGGGCATCGACCGCATCCTAGTGCCACCGGCCGGAAGGTGGGAACGACGGGCTGCGGCGTGCCCTTCGCCCACCGCGGGTGCCAACGATGTCAGACCCCCGTGCTACAACGCCCCACCCATGGGTGGGGGGTCCAAAACCGGTGGCGAGCACCCGCAGGGTGCCCGCGCATCCTCCGATCGCTCTGCCTGCGCCGATTCCACGCACCCGAGCGAAGTCCTCTCACGCAAGCCCGCTGCAGCGAGCGCGCATGCCACCGGCGGCCCGGATCCCCGCACCCTCGCCGTGTACGCCCGCACCGCAGGGGCCAAGGCCGGCCGGTACGAGTCGGTGGGAAGTCCCTTCCTCTCCCTCTTCACCCGCGTCCTCCGTCTCCCGCCGGGCGCTCGAATCCTAGACGTCGGCTGTGGGAGCGGGCGCGATCTCGCCGCCCTCGCTGGTGCCGGCTACCGCGTCGCCGGTGTCGAGCCCGTGGCCGAGCTGAGAGTGGAGGCGGAGCGACGCCACCCCCGCCTCGCCTGCTGCATCCACCCCGGCCATCTACCCGGCTCCCTGCCTCACTTCGACGCCCCCTTCGATGCCGTCCTCTGCAGCGCGGTCCTCCAGCATCTCCCCGCCGCCCACCACCCTCCCGCCCTCGAGGCCCTCGCCGCCCCGCTTCGCACCGGCGGCCTCCTCGTCGTCTCGGTGCCAGACCGGCGCCCCGACGTGGAGCCCAGGACCTTCCGCGACCCAGAGGGCCGGCTCTTCACGCCCATCGGCGCCAGCCACCTCCGTGAACTCCTCCACCGCGCGGGCTTCACTGTCCGCGCGGGCTTCGCCTCCAACGACCGAGCCC
>CAYYHA010000330.1:0-3345 GCA_964471535.1 uncultured Myxococcia bacterium
GCCCCCTCCTCGGCGCCCCCCCGCGCCGCTGGCCTCGAGGGCGGCGTAGGCCTCGGGGACGAAATCGATCTGCCGCCGCTCCACGTGGACCGCGGCGCAGACGACCCGCAGAGTGTCCCCGATGCGGTAGGTGCGCCCCTCCTCGGGCAGCGAGAGCTCGAGGCGCAGGTCGTCGAAGACCCAGTGCCCGCCGAGCGTCTCGGCCTTCACCAAACCCTCCACCCCGTGGTCCACGATCTCGACGAAGAGACCAAAGTCGGTCACCGCGGTGACGACGGCATCGAAGTGCTCCCCCACCCGCGGCTGCATGTAGAGGCAGGCAAGGTAGTCGTGGGCCTCTCGCTCCGCGTCCATGGCCGCGCGCTCCCGCTCGCTCGAACGCACCGCCACCTCGTCGAGTCGCGCCTCGAGGCAGGCCCGCGCCTTGGCGGAGGGCGAACGGCCGGCGCGCTCCCAGTGGGCCTTCAAGAGCCGGTGCACCATCAGATCGGGATAGCGGCGGATGGGCGAGGTGAAGTGAAGGTAGTTCTCCGCGGCCAGACCGTAGTGGCCGATGTTCTCGGCGCTGTAGACCGCCTGCTGCATCGAGCGCAGCAGCAGCGTGTTGAGGGCGTGCTGCTCGGGCTTCCCCTCGAGCTCGCGTAGGAAGGCGTTGATCTGCCGGGTCGAGAGGCCGCTCTTCCCGATCTTCAGGTCCGCCCCGTGCACCCGGGCGAGGGCAGCGAAGTGCATCAGCTTCTCGCGGTCGGGCACATCGTGCACGCGGAAGATCGTGGGCAGGCCCCGCGCTTCGAAGAACCAGGCCACCGCCTCGTTGGCCGCGAGCATGAACTCCTCGATGAGCCGGTGCGCCCAGGTGCGCTGCCGGCGCTCGATACGCACCGGCCGGCCGTCCTCGCCGAGCACCGGGTAGGTCTCTGGGATGTCGAGGTCGATGCTCCCTCGCTGCTGCCGGCGCTCGTTGAGGAGCCTCGAGAGGGCCACGGCAGGCTCGAGGTGCGCCTCCTCCCAAAACTTCGCATACTTGGGGATCTCCGCCTCGCCCTCCCCCATCATGGCGGCGACCATCTCGTAGGTGAGGCGGGCGTGGCTGCGCATCACGCCCTCGTACAGCTCCGTGTTCACCGTCTTCCCCGCGGCATCGAGGGTCAGCTCCGCCACCATGCACAGCCGCTCCTCGTAGGGGACGAGGGAACAGATGCCGTTGGAGAGCTTCTCCGGCAGCATGGGGAGCACCAGGCCGGGGAGGTAGACACTGGTCGCCCGCCGCAGCGCCTCCTCGTCCAGGTGCGAACCCGGACGTACGTAGTGCGCAACGTCCGCGATGGCAACGACGAGGCGGAAGCCGCCGCCGGGAACCTTCTCGACGTAGACGGCGTCGTCGAAGTCCTTGGCGTCGGCGCCGTCGATGGTCACGAGGGGCAGGTCGCGCAGGTCGCGCCGCCCGGCGAAGTCCTCCGCGCGGACCGTCTCGGGCAGCGCCTCGGCCTCGCGCAGTACCGCCTCGGGGAAGACGTCGGCGAAGCCGCGGGCGAAGGCAATGGACAAGAGTTCGGCCTTGGGGCTGCGCTCGTCGCCGAGCACCTCGACCACCACCCCTTCGGCGGGCTCGGTGGGCGTGGGCCAGCGAAGCATCCGCACCTTCACCACCTGCCCCGACCTCGCGGTGGGGCCCTGATCGGTGCGCACGGGGATGCGCGGGGGGAGCCCCTCGTCGAAGGGCTCGACGTAGGCCTCGCGGCGAGTGCGGTGAAAGGTCCCCACGACCATCGAGCGCCGTCGCTCGAGGATCTCCACCAGCTCCCCCGCCACCCGGCCCCGGCGGCGCACCAGGCGCACGGCGAGGCGGTCCCCGTCGAGGGCGAAGGTGAGCTCTTCCTTGGGGAGGTAGACGTCCTCCAAGGCGGCGTCGTCGGGCTTGAGGAAGCCGAAGCCGTCGCGGTGTTTGATGAGGGTCCCCTGGACGATCCGTGCTCTGGCCATGGAGCGCGTGACCCTACGTGGAGGGGGGAGGGGACGCAACGGCGGCCGGCGCGCGAGGCGACCGGCGGGGACACACGCGCGTGGGGCCCATGCCCACCGCTTCGGCTCCGCTGGAGGCCGGCCGGGTGGAGCGCGTTCGGGTGGCCGCCACCCGGGTGGACACGGCCCGTTGGGAGCGAAGAGACTTCAGGCGTGGCTGCGCGATCACTCTGGCTCGTGGGAGGGGCGGCCCTCGCCGTCGCCCTGTTCCTGCCCGGCCCCGCGGCGGGTCAGGTGGAGGCGGCCCTTGCGCTGAAGAAGGGCATCGAGCTGCGCAAAGCGGAGCGCTACACCGAGGCGGTGGCGGCGCTCGAAGACGCCGTGGCGCGCGCGCCGACCTGGGCCGTCGCGCGCCTGGAGCTGGCGCGTGCGCTCTTGGACACCGGGGCCGCGCCGTCGGCGATTGCCCCTCACCTCGAGGCGGCGAGGCGCAGCGATCCCGACAACCCCCGGCTCTACTATCTCTTGGGGCTCCTCGAGGAGGAGCGCGGCCGGCCCGAGGCGGCGGCGGCGGCCTTCGAGCGGGCACTGGCGCTGCGGCCCAGCCTGCGCGACGCCCGGGTGCGCCTGGGGCGGCTTCTCTTGGCGAGCGGGCGCGCCGAGGCGGCCGCGCGGGTCCTCGAGCCGGCGCGGGCCGACGCGCCGCGATCGCTGGCGCTCCGGGCGCTGCTCGCCCAGGCCTACGAAGCGGCGGGTCGCCTCGCGGAGGCCGAGCGGGAGTGGGTCGCCATCAGCCGGCTCTACCCCAAGAATCCCTACCACCTCGAGCGCCTCGCCCGCTTCTACGAGCGCACGGGCGAGGTGGCCAAGGCACGTCGCGTCCGGCGGCGCGCCGACGCGCTCTCGGGGCGCAAGCGCCGCCGCCTCCGCCCCCTCCCGAAGAGCCGGCGGTAGCGCCTGGGACCAGGGGGATGGACGCGGCGCTCGGGACCGTTGCGCAGCGGGGTGGCGTAGGCAGCCGGGGCAGAGGGCTTCCCGGCGGGGGCGCCCCGTCGGGGCGGCCGATGGGTGTAAGCCGGGCTCGATTGTGGGCTGGGCGGTGGAGGCGCTATCGTGACCGGCGGTCGCATCCCTCGGAGGGGTCGTCTCATGGAAGCCAAGACGCTCTACCCCGGCCGGCGCGGTGCCGGTGGGGTCGGCATCGCCCTAATCGCCCTCTTCCTCGCCCCGCTCACCGGCTGCGCCGGCTGCGGCGGGGAGGGAGCCCCGTGCCAGACGCACCGCGACTGCGCCGGTGCGTCCCTGTGCATCGACGGGCGCTGCGGGCCGCCGGACCAGAGTGGCCAGTGCGAGAACGGCGCCTGGACGGGGCCGGCGGGCGAC
>CAYYHA010000331.1:0-3340 GCA_964471535.1 uncultured Myxococcia bacterium
TGCGTGGGCCTACAGAAGCAGGACTTCTGCATCCTCAACGTGCCCTACCCGCGCACCGAGTACTTCCGCATCGTCAAGCGCCTGAAGCGGACGCTGGGTCTTCGGGACTGATCCGAAGGGCCAAGGGCCACTTCGCCCCCGGAGAGCCGAGCGAAGGGGCTGCCAGTGCCCGATCGAGACTCAAGCAACGGCCTCGACCAGGGTGGCCACGCCCTGGCCGACACCGACACAGAGGGTCGCAAGTCCCCGCCGCGCATGGCGCCGGCGGAGCGTGTGCACGAGCGTGGTCAGGATGCGCGCCCCGCTGCAACCCAGGGGATGCCCCAGCGCGATCGCCCCGCCGTGGGGATTGACGCGCTCTGGGTCGAGTCCCAGTTCACGGATCACCGCCAGCGCTTGGGCAGCAAAGGCCTCGTTCAGCTCCACCAGGTCCACTTCCCCCAGCTCGAGGCCGGCCAGCGCGAGGGCCCGCCGCGTGGCGGGGACCGGGCCGATCCCCATGATGCGGGGGTCGACGCCGGCGCTGGCCGCGGAGACCACCCGGGCCAGTGGGCGCAGCCCGAGGGCCTCGGCCTGCTCCGCCGAAGCGAGGAGGAGCGCCGAGGCGCCGTCGTTCAGCGTCGAGCTGTTGCCGGCGGTCACGGTGCCCCCCTTCCGGAAGACGGGACGAAGGGCCGCCAGCTTCTCCAGCGAGGTGTCGGGCCGTGGCCCCTCGTCGCGCGCGACGATGATGGGATCCCCCTTTCGCTGCGGCACCTCCACGGGCACGATCTCGTCGTCGAAGAGGCCGTTCTCCATCGCCTCCACCGCGCGGCGGTGGCTCTCGAGCGCAAAGCGGTCCTGCGCCTCGCGCGAGATCTGGTAGCGCTCGGCCAGGTTCTCCGCCGTCTCCCCCATCGCCTCGAGGGGGAAGCGGGCCTCCATCTTGGGGTTGGGAAAGCGCCACCCCAGGGAGGTGTCGTAGGCGGTGAGGTTGCCCGTGGCGTAGCCCATCTCCGGCTTGGGCAAGGCGTAGGGGGCGCGGCTCATCGACTCCACGCCTCCGGCGATGCACACGCTCTGCTCGCCGCAGCGGATCGCCCGCGCCGCCAGGTTCACCGCCTCGAGGCCGCTCGCGCAGAGGCGGTTGACGGTGACCCCGGGAACCGTTTCTGGGAGGCCGGCGAGGAGCAAGGCCATGCGGGCGACGTTCCGGTTGTCCTCGCCGGCCTGGTTGGCGCAGCCGAAGTAGACGTCGTCGATCACCGCCGGGTCGATGCCCGTGCGCTCAACGAGCGCCGAGATGACGTGCGCAGCGAGATCGTCGGGGCGCACCCGGGCGAGTGCGCCACGGATGCGGCCGATGGGCGTTCGGACGGCGGCACAGATGACGGCGTCTTGCATGGGCCGAGAGGCTAGTTCAGGGCGCCGCTTTGGGGAACGCGGACGCGGCCGGCCGCTCCCCGGTTGCCGGCGCCGCCGAGCCGCCCGCCGGCGGGCTCGTCGCGCCCCTGCCGTCCCCCTCCTTGGGGCTCGGCACCGTGCCCAGCCACACGGGCGAGGTCCAGGCCATGTGCCCGTCTACCTGCCGGATCCGCGCGTAGACCCAGGTCGGCCCGCCGGGGGGCGGCAGATCGGCCTCGAGATCGAGTCGAACCCGTCCCTCGCCCGACCATCGCTGTACGACCTCGTTCGATGCGAGCACCTCCACCGTCTCGATGGGCGCGGTCCCCCATACGCGGAGGCGCACGGGCACCGGGCCACTCGACTCGGGGCGTACCGAGCCCATCGGCGCGCCGGCCACCCGCAGATCGACCAGGATCTTCGCACCGGTGGTGCCATAGCTGCGGCGGGCGCGGAGCGCCTCGAAGAGCGCAGGCACGTCGAGGGAGTCCACGTAGACCGCAGCAAGGCCGTAGCCCCCGTGGTGCTCCGGGGCGGCAACGACGCCCACGACGTGCCCCCGCGCCCAGGCGTCCTGCAGATACCAGCCGGGCGGCGTCGCGTGGTGCGCCGCCAGCGGGCACGCAGCGCATTCGTAGCTGCCCCGCGCCTGGTAGATCTCCGCCACGGGCTCGGTCACGGGGTCGTGGGTGCTCCAGTCCATGGGGACGTTGCCGCGGTCGGCAAGCTGGTGGGGGATGAGGAGAAAGTCCGCCCCCCTCCGTCGGAGGAAGATCCGGAGGGCCTCTGGCGTCTTCCCCTCGGTGGCGTTGTCCCACGTGCGGGTCCACGGATCGGCGAAGAAGAGGTTCCGATGGCCCCACCACCCATAGGGATGGGTGGGGCGCGACCGTTCGAAGGTGCTCGTCCACTCCTGCGCCAGCACGGTGAGGAAGCGACCTGGGTCCGCATTGGCGCGGGTCCGCTTGGCGTGGTGATGCCAGAGGTAGGGCGTGAAGTTGTAGCCATGGTCGGTGAGGGCCCCAAAGTCGTAGCCGACCACGCTGCGCATCATCTCGTAGCTCTGATCCTCGGACTCGTCGGTGGAGCGGCGACAGCGGGAGATCTCCGAGTGCTCGTGCAGATCGCCAAAGACGAGGCGGTAGCGATGCCCGTCCACCTCGATCTCCCAGCCGCGCCGGGGCAGGCCCCGCCGGTAGCGCTCCTCTGCCGCCGGGTAGGGCAGATCGGGCGTGGCGTAGCGAAGGAGCAGCGGCGGTCCGCCGGTCCGGCGCCATCCGGGCCGAAGGTGGACGAGGGAGATCCAGCTTTGCGCCCGCGCCGCCTCCGCGCGGCTCTGGAACCAATCGCTCCCATCCTCCGCCTGCAGCAGAACGGCCGTCGCCAGGGCGCCGGGCAGGAGCGCCAGCCTGCGGTTCCACCCCTTCTCCGTCCCCACCTGCCAGGGCTCCGACCACTGGGCGCCCGCGTAGCGCCAGACCATCGCATCGAAGCCCTCGTTCTGACCACGCGGCAGGCGGGCGCTCACCCAGAGGGCACCGTCGGGCGCGACGCGCACGCTCGGCCGGCTCGCCCCCTGCCAAAGCCGGGTGCGGCGGATCCCCTTGGGCACCAGGATGCGGTCGCCGACCAGGCGCCCCACCAGGGCGCGCCGCGTCCGCGTCTCCCCCACCTCGAAGCCCTCGTAGGCGGCGACCTCCCAAGCGAGCCACGCAGAGCCCTTCACCACCGCAAGTTCCACCTCGCGGTCGATGGCGGGGCTGCGGGTCAGGCGGCGCAGCGGACCGAGCCCCGACGTGGAAAAGGCGCGAGCGTAGAGGTCGAAGTTGTCGTGCGCATAGGCGTGCCAGGCGGCGAGGAAGCGGCCGCCGACGTAGACCACGGAGGGACGGTAGGCATCGAAGCGGGGATCGGAGAGGCGGAGGGGCACGAGGGACGCCTCTCCTTCGTATTGGGC
>CAYYHA010000332.1:0-3336 GCA_964471535.1 uncultured Myxococcia bacterium
AGCGCACGGGTAGTCAGGAGACTTTTGGCAGCAGCCAGGACGAGGAGCAGGAGCCGCTCGGAGCGGGCCTCCCACGGAGCCGTTGCGGCGGCGTCGGCGACCCGCTGCCGCATGCGCTCGGCCTCGAGCGCCGGCGGTGGATGGAAGCGCCCCACGGCGACCGCACCGGCGATCCTCGGGCCTTCCCACTCGGGCAGCTCCGGCGAGCGGTCGGCGAGGAGCCCCTCGCCGGCCGCCGCGGCCTCGGCCAGCCTCGCCGCAACCTCGGCCGTCGCCGCCACCCCCGCCCGCAGTGACCGCCGCTCGGCGAAGAGGCCGCTCGCCGCGGCGAGCGCCGCCTCGCGCGCCTCGAATGCGTAGAGACCGGGTCCCACCCGGCGGCCGCCCGCTGCGGCGAGCGCCGCCGGATCCACCGCCGTTTCGGGACGAAGCGCGAGGTAGGCGCTCACTGCGCCGGCTCCTCGTAGGCGATCGCGACGATCTCCACCTCCGCCTCGCCCTTTGGCCGGCGCACCAGGACGACGTCACCCTCGCCCTTGCCCAAGAGGGCCCGCGCCAGGGGCGAGTCGACGCTGATCCAGCGCCGCGCCGGATCGAACTCGTCGGGACCCACGATGCGGTAGGTGGCCGTCTCCCCCTCCTCGTCCTCCACGGTCACCCAGGCGCCGAAGAAGACGCGACCCGCCTGGGCCGGATCCGGCGTCACCACCGTCAGCTCGTCGAGCCGCTTGGAGAGGTGGCGGATCCGCCGATCGATCTCGCGCAGCTTCTTCTTCCCATAGATGTACTCGGCGTTCTCGGAGCGGTCGCCCAGCGCGGCGGCGTCCGCGACCTCGCGGACCACCTGCGGCCGCTGCCGCTTCCACAGATCCTCGAGTTCCGCTTCGAGCGCCCGATACCCCTCTGGGGTGATGTATCGCTTCCTACCGCGCATGCGTCGCACCCATCTCGCCGAGGCGAAGGCTGAAGCGCACCTCGGGGGTCGCCTGTCCCGGGGGGAAGAGCACACTCGCCCGCGCCTGCCAACATCGACACGGGGAATCGTAGGCGACCGCCAGCCGGTGTTGCGGGGGCCGGGCGCCCGGCGCGCCAGAGAGCTCGGCGGAGAGCGCATAGTCGAGCCACAGGCCGCGCCAGGCCGGGAGGTGCACCGAGAGGACCGCCTCGTGGATGGGGACGCCAGCGGCGGCCAGAAGCGGCGGTGGCAGCGCGCCGGCCGCCATCCACTCGTCGAGCCCCGCCCGCATCCACGCAGATCCAGACGGTGCCACGTAGACCCAGCGCAGCCGGAGCGCCGCTCCGTGGGCACCCTGCACCGAAGCACCAAGGCGCCCCAAGGTCGCTGCCGCGCGTACGGGATCCCAGGCCGCCTCGGCATCCACCGCAACGGGCGCCCCCTGGCTCTCGAGGCGAACCCGAAGCTCACCGGCGCGCCCGCGGCCCAGATCGTACCCATGGGCCAGCTCGAGCCGGAGTGCGTGAAGGCCGGAAGACTCTTGCTCCGCTTCGAGGAGACTGTCCACGCCCCAAACGAGCTGGTGCACCCCGTCGCCCACCGCCCGATCCACTGCGGTGTGCCGCGCCACGATCCCCTGCTCGAAGGTCATGGGGACGAGGCGCCAGCGGAGCCAGGGGCGGATGCGGTGGAGCCACCGGCCATAGAAACGGTAGGCCTCGCTGCCAATGTCGACCTCGGCCAGCGGGTAGAGGCGCTGGGCGGTACGCGCGGCGCCCCCCCCCACCGCCCGGAAGCGCCACTGATCTGCCCGCGCACCGAGGCGCCAGCGGCCGCTCGCCCAGCGGCCGGCATGGAAGCTTCCGGTGACCTCTGCTGTCGCCCCGAGCTCGACGACGGGCGCCGCATCCTCGGGGTCCAAGCGGCCGTCACCGCCGCGATCCACGAAGGGGGCGACTACGGGACTCAAGTGTTCGGCCCGCAGCGCACCCGCAAGATGCACCTGGGGAAGGAGCGCCTGCGGGAGGATCTGCGCCTCGAGACGGGGCAGGCGCTGCAGGGTCGGCGCAAACGCATCCAGGCGCCGTGTATCCTGCAGGAAGATCCCAGCCAGCTCCGCAGCGCCCAAGCCGGGTGACCCGGCATAGAGCCGACTGGTGCTCCTCACGTAGCCGCGTTGCCGACTGGCCAGCTCTGGTGAGCGGTCGCCGAGCAGCGCCGGATCCGAGAGGAGGCTGAGATCGGCGGCGAACCCGCCGGGGCCAAAGCGACTTCGGTGGCGGCCGCTCGCGGCCATCCGCAGGCCGCGGCCGCCCTCGGCGAGGTCCCACAGGCCCTCCAGGCTAAAGCGCCCAGACGTGTGACGGGAGGGGGCATACCGGAGCTCCACCGCGAGCGCCGGCCCCGCGACGCCTGGCCGCAGCGGCTCGCCCCCAGGACCGAGCGGCGTCGAGCCCAGCGACCAGCGCGGGGTGAGGGTCAGATCCCACGAGGGACCGAAGACGAGGTAGAGGGGCAAGCCGAGCCCGGGCCCGCTCTGTCCCGCAAGGCGAATCTCCGGCGCGAGGAGGCCCGAACGCCGCCGTCCCACGGGCACGTAGAGGATGGGCAAGGGCAGGACCGGCACGTCCAGGATGCGGAGCACCGGCCAGTACAGCCAGGCCCCCTCTCCAAGCTCCACGTCGGCGGCCTGTGCGCTGACGCTCCAGCTCGGTGGTCCCTCGGCGCAGGCGCAGGGCGTCGCCCACACCGAGTCGAGGTGGAGGCGGGCCCGTTCGAGGCCGCGGCCGCGGCCGTGCCAGACGCCCTCGAGACGGGCCGCCCGGACCTCGAGGCGCAGTCGCCCACGGGCATCGCTCAGCCGGAGGCGGGGCGCCACCGCCGAGAGCGCCCGCGATCCCAGGTCGATCTCCAGACGAGGCGCGCGCAGACGGGCGGTGCCGAGCAAAAGTTGCACCCCTCCCTCCGCTCGCACCGTTCGAGCGGTCCGATCCCAGATGAGGCGCGGAGCCGAGAGCCGGAGGCTCGGGCCCTCGGCAGCCCCCGCCGCGTGGACCACCAAACCCGCCAGCAGGGCCACGCACCACCGCATGACAGGTGCGTTCCCGCGGCCTCTCTCAAGGCCGCTGGAAATCGATCTGGATCTCGTTGTCCACCTGCCGCACCTCGTAGGGCACGCTCTGCTTCAGGCGGATGGTGATCCGCACGTAGCGCTGCGCCCCCTCGATCTCCTCAGGGTCGATGATCGCCACCGCGGTGTCGAAGAAGCGGGTGTCCAGATAGTTGAGATCGTTGCGAGTGCGCGCGCGGGTGTTGGGTAGCTCGATGACGATGGTGTTCGGATCCAGCGGACGGATGTCGTAGCGCACCGGCTCGTTGGT
>CAYYHA010000333.1:0-3326 GCA_964471535.1 uncultured Myxococcia bacterium
CCGCGGCGACCGGCCCGGGCGGCCGCCCGGACGCACCGGGGGCGCCGGGAGGTCCCGCGTCCCCGTCACAGCCGGGCAGCACCCCGGTCGGGGGCAGCCCCTCGGGGGCGGCAACCGGCGCAGCGGGAGCCGTGGGCGCACAGGCCGCCACCCAAGCGGGCGCCAAAGCGGACAAGAGCTCGGCCAACGGCCGAGCTGCGCAGCCGGAACCCTCCTCCCTGACGGCCGCGACGGCCCCGCCGCCCGCCACCCCGAGTCCGGCGCCCTCCGGGAATCCCGCCGCCCTCCTCGGCGTGGGCATCGCCGTGCTCCTCGCAATCCTCCTCGTGGGACTGCTGGTCCGGGCCCGGCGGCGGCGCCGCGCCGCGCTCGAGGGGGAGGAGGGCGCCCCCGAAGCCTGGGAACAGGAAGCGCTCGGAAGCGGTGAGCCGGCCCCCACCCTCGAGACGGGCGGCCCGACCGAGACGCCCCTCCTCGAGGCGGAGGCCGAAGCCGAGGCCCCCGCGCCCGAGCTGAGCAAGCCCATCGAGGAGGCGGCGCCCGAGGAGGCGCGCCGGGCCCTCGAAGCCGCCCGCGCCCTCGAACGGAAGAAGAAGGAAGAAGAAAAAGCGCGGCGCCGGGCCGAGTTCGAAGCGAGGCAAAAGGCGGCGCAGCGGGAGAAGGACGCCGCTGCCGCGTTGCGGGCAGAGGCGAAGGAGGCAGAGCGCCGGGCACGCGAGGAGGAGGCTCGGCGGCGCGCGGAGGAGGCGGAGGCCCGCCGCCGGGCGATGCTCGCCCCCTCGGGCCCCCTCACCGCCGGCTTGAGCCGCACCCGCCGAGGCCTGGTGGGACGTCTCGAGGGGCTCTTCAGTGGACGCACTGTGGACGAGGACCTCCTCGAAGAGGTGGAGGAGGTGCTCTTCACCGCCGACATCGGTGTGAAGACGGCCTCGAAGATTCTGGAGGTGGTGCGCGAGAAGGCCCGCCGAAACGAGCTCGGCGATCCGGAAAAGTTCCGTGCGGCACTGAAGGCCGAAATGCGGCGCATCCTCGAGTCGGCAGGCGCCACGGGACAGGCGGCGGGGCTCGACCCGGACCGGACGCCACAGCGGCCCTACGTGCTGATGGTCGTAGGGGTCAACGGCGTAGGCAAGACCACCACCATCGGCAAGCTCGCCGGGCGCTTCATCGCCGAGGGACGGCGCGTGGTCCTCGCCGCGGCCGACACCTTCCGCGCCGCGGCGGTGGAACAACTCGAGGTGTGGGGCGAGCGGGTCGGCGCACCGGTGGTGAAGAAGGAGGAGGGCGCCGATCCGGGCTCGGTCGCCTACGACGCGGTGGCGCAGGCAAAGCGGGACGGAGCCGACGTGGTGATCGTGGACACCGCGGGGCGCCTCCACACGAAGGTCCCCCTGATGGAGGAGCTGAAGAAGGTGCACCGGGTGCTCGGGAAGGCGCGCGAGGGCGCCCCCGACGATGTGCTCCTCGTCGTGGACGCCACCACCGGCCAGAACGCCATCCAGCAGGCGAAGATGTTCATGGAGGCCGTGCCCCTCACCGCCATCGCACTCACGAAGCTCGACGGTACGGCCAAGGGCGGCGTGGTGCTGGGCATCATCGACGAGGTGGGCGTCCCGGTTCGCTTCATCGGCACCGGCGAGAAGGTCGGCGACCTGCGCCCCTTCGACCCTGAGGCCTTCGTCGAGGCGCTCTTCTCCGAGGACGAGGCAGCGGGAACGGAGGCGACCGCCGAGGCGGCTCCGGCGTAGGACCGAGCCCCGCGCCGTCGTAGCGGGCGCTGGCCCATGCCGCTTCCGGGGCACGGGGTTCGGCCAGGATCGCTCCGCGCGCGGCGAGGCATGCGTGCCCCCTTCTGACAGGGCTCTCCGATCCTTCGCTTGCCCTGCAGGCGCGCCTTCAGGGCCCTCCCGAGAGGAGCTGCTCGAGCGCCCGCATCAGACCCTGTAGATCCTCGGGCGTCTGCCCTGGGCCTGTGGTGGGCAGCACCGGCAGCCCCAGATCCTCGTCCCCGTGGGCCTCGTCGAGCCATCGGCGAAACAGCGCCCGGAGCTTCGCTCGGGCGCCGGGTGCCGCTTCGAGAAAGGTGCGCTCCAGCTCGGGGCGCCCGGCTTCCTTCATCCAGTAGGTGCGCACGAAGCGGCGGAGCGCCGCCCGCACGAGCCGCCGCCCGATGAGTCCCTCGACCTCGAGGAGGAGACGCGAGGCCTTTCCCTCACAGGTAGCAGACCAGGCGCCGAGCGCGGGATAGGCAGCGAGCGGGCGGCTCGCCGGACCGTCCTCGCCGCCGAAGAGGCGCCAGGTGTGGTAGGTCGCATCGGTCAGCGCCGCCTTCAGACGCAGCGCCTCCTCGTTGCCATAGCGGGCTCGCAGATACTCGACCGTGGCGTGGTGGGCGAGCAGTTCCTCGATGCACGGATCGGCGGGCCCCGGGGTCCCAACGCCCTCCCCGAACCACTGGTGGGCGACCTGGTGGACGGTGACCAGCTCCAACAGCTCGTCGGGGCTCGCGGCGCTGAAGCTGGAGAGGGAGGTGTCAGGGCCTGCTTCCAGGGTGTCGGTGACGACCACGAGGCCCGGCGCGCGCAGGCCCCCCAGGGCGCCGTTCACAGGGGCCGCGATCACCGACAGGCGCGTCCAAGGATACGGCCGATAGAGCTGGCCGAAGCGACCGAGCGCAGCCGCCGCCCAGCGGCCGAGCCGCCGTGCCGTCGCCCGGTCCCGAGCGACGGCCCGCACCTCCACCCCGCCCAGGCGAGCCGTGTGTGCCGCCCGGGGTTTTGGGCGCGCTACGAGGCCCACCCGTCGTGCCTGGGCGAGGACGAAGACGTGGCGCATCCGCCCCTCCCCGACCGGCAGTCGCCCCACGCGCACACCTGCCACGGCGACCTCGGTATCGGCAGGCACCTCGACAATGGCGATGTGGCAGGCGGGAGGCGCCGGCGGTGGGGGCCCGAAGCGGCCTGCCGCATGCGTCACCCACCGCCCCGCACGGAAGGGGGCCAGCAGGGGTGCGGGCCCGAGGAGCGTGACGCCGCGGTCGTCCGTGGCGAGGGCTCCGATGGGCGCACGCGTCCCGCCGGGCGAGAAGGCGGCGAGCGTCTCGTCGTAGCCGCCGGTGGTTCGCAGCGGCAGCTCTCCCGAGACTTCGAGGCGCACGACCACCCGCTCGCCCTTCGCCGCCGGGCGCGGGAGCGTCACCGTGACGAGGCCCGCTTCCACGGTGCGACGTGTGGGGACAGGGGCGCCCGCCCCCACCACCGCCGCGACCGGGCCCACCCGCACCGGCACGGCGCCCCCCGCCTCCGCCGGTGCCGGCAGCGCGAAGA
>CAYYHA010000334.1:0-3325 GCA_964471535.1 uncultured Myxococcia bacterium
TCGACCCGCGCGTGGATCCCGGGGGCAGGTCGATGCGACGGGATCCCCAAGGAAAAACCCCGGCGGGCGAGCTCCCGTACCGAGGTCTTTCGTGTAAAGACAGAGCGGGGCGTACGGGACTCGAACCCGTGGCCTCCGGCGTGACAGGCCGGCGTTATAACCGTCTTAACTAACGCCCCGTATTCTCGTTTGATGCGTCCGGTCTTCGGCTCGACCGTGTGATTCGGCGCCCTTGGATTCGGCTGGATGTGGGCGGAACAGGGTTCGAACCTGTGACCCACGGCTTGTAAGGCCGTTGCTCTACCACTGAGCTACCCGCCCCGGTGGGCGAGGGCGCATCATATAGGAGACGCCTCGGCGGCCTGTCAATCCCCGGCCCGAATCGGCCGCGGTGGCGGCGCCTGCGGGAGAGGGGACTCCGGCCGCTGCTGCGTGTTCGGCCGCCTGACGGCCCGGGCGATGCCATGGGTGCCTCCCGACCCAGCGGCCGGTTGCGACCCACCGCGGGTGGGGGAATTCGCCCAGAAATCGGGCCTCTCGAGGAGGCACTTCCTGGGCATGGCAGATGCACCCCTGGCAGCTGCGTCCGCATTCTGTGTCGGACCCAACGCCTCCCAAGGAGACCCCCATGGCCGAGACGACCCACACCCTGATGATCGTGGATGACGAGGACAACGTCCGCAGTGCCCTGCGCCGCACCCTGCGCCGTGAGCGCTACGAGCTGGTCTTCGCCGCCTCGGGGGACGAGGCGCTGCAGAAGCTCGAGGAACAGCCGGTGGATCTCATCATCAGCGACCACCTGATGCCGGGCATGACCGGGCTCGAGCTGCTGAAGTCGGTGCGCAATCTGTACCCCGACATCATGCGGATCATCCTCACCGGCCACGCCGACCTGGAGACCGCCATCTCGGCCATCAACCAGGGGGAGATCTACCGCTTCCTCACCAAGCCCTGGGACGACCTGGAGCTGAAGGTGACCCTTCAGCTGGCGCTCGAACACCTCGACCTCGAGCGGGAGAACCGCCGCCTCCTCTCTACGGTTCGCAGGCAGTCGGAGTTCATCTCCCGTCTCGAGGAGACCTACCCCGGCATCGCCGAGGTGCGGCGCGACAGCGACGGCGCAATCGTGATCACGGAAGAGGAGCTTGCCGAAGCCTGGAGCCTCTGATGGACGTCCGCGTGGACAGTCGCGAGCTCGCTGCCCTCGAGGCGCGGCTGGCCGTGTCCGAGGCGGTCAACCGGATTGCAGCCTCCATCGCCTCCTGCCTCGATCTGGATCAGCTCATCGAGGCGGTGGTGCGCTCGACGAAGTCGCTGCTCCGGGCCGAGGCGGTCACCGTGCTCCTCGTCGACGGTGCGACCGGGGAGCTCATCTTCGACGTCGTCGAGGGCGGCGCTGGCGAGAAGGTTCGTTCCATTCGCCTCGCCCCGGGTCAAGGTATCGCTGGCTGGGTGCTAAGGGAATCGAAGGCCATCGCGGTGCCCGACGTGGAAGCGGACAAACGCTTCTGTGCCGAGGTGGACCGCAGATCCGGATATCGAACGCGGACCATCGTTGCCGCGCCCTTGAGCTTCCGCGGCAAGGTGCTGGGTGTCATCGAGGCGGTGAACCGCGTGGACGGAAGCGCCTTCGGGCCGGAGGATGCCCGCACCCTCGAGATTCTTGCCCCGCACGTGGCCGTCGCGATCCACAACGCGCGCCAGGCCGGCGTGCTCCAGGACGAGAAGGCCTACCTCGAGCGAGAGGTACAGCGGCGCATGATCCAGGTCGTCCACGCCAAGAAGGAGTGGGAACGGACTTTCGACTCCATCGGAGATCCCCTGGCCATCATCGAGGCCGGCTACCGCATTCGGCGGGCCAATGCCGCGGTGGCACGCCTCGCCGGCCTCTCCATCACCCAGGTTCCAGGCCGCCGCTGCTATGAGACCCTCTTCCACCGGGACAGTCCTTGCGAGGGCTGCCCCCTCGAGCAGAGCCTGGCGGGGGAGCCCATGGAGGCGATGCTCGAGGCAGGCGGGCGCCACTATCAGCTCTCCCACTTCCCGATGGACGGGGGTGAGGGCCAGACCTATGCCGTCGCGTGCACCTACCGCGACGTCACCGACCGCCTCGAGCTCGAGCGCCGGCTCCGCGAGAGCGAACGGATGGCCTCGGTGGGACAGCTCGCAGCCGGCGTCGCCCACGAGATCAACAATCCGATGGCCTTCTTGACCTCGAACCTGTCCACGCTGCGTGGCTACTTCGAGGACCTCGGCGGCATCGCCCGGCGCGTGCAGCTGCTCGCCCAGGTGGCTGGATCGGGCCCAGATGCCCGTGTGGCGGCGATGGCGCGGCGGCTCGCCGCCGAGATCCAATCTGAGCAGGACATCGAGGAGATCCTCGAAGATGCCCTCGACGTCCTCGACGAGTCGGAGACGGGGGCCGCACGCGTGGCCCACATCGTCCGGCAGCTGAAGCTCTTCGCGCTCGAGAAGCAGACGCGGGAGGAAACCTACTCGCTCGCGCACTCGGTGGAGCGGGCGGTCCATGCGTTGAAGAGCGAGTTCCCCGACCACCGCGTCGAGGTGGTGAACGAGTGCCGGCTCCGCGTCCGGGGCTGCCCCATCAGCATGGACCAGGCGATCACTGCGGTGCTGCGAAACGCCTTCCAGGCGGGTCCGAAATCGCCGGTCCGCGTGCTCCTGCGCGAGGAGGGGCCACGGTGCACGCTCACCGTCGAGGACGACGGCTGTGGCATCGAGGAGGAGGTGCTCGGGCGGGTCTTCGATCCCTTCTTCACCACCCGAGACATCGGCGCCGGGCTGGGCCTCGGCCTCACGACCGCCTACGCCACCGTGAAGAAGCATCGTGGCACCATCGAGCTCGCGCCCCGGCCGGGGGGCGGGACGCGTGTGACGATGGTGCTGCCAGGGGTAGCCCCCAGCGAGCACGCTGCTGCGCGCGCTTCGGCGTGAGGGAGGGCGGCGCGCGGCCGGGGGCGCGGCCCTGCTATGCTCAGCTGCGATGAGCACTGCCCGGCAGCGGGTGATCGCAGTGGAGGGCCGGTCGGGCGCGCTGGCGCCCGTGTGCGCTCGGCTGGACCACGCTGGCTACCGCTGCACCCGTGCGGCTGCCGACGTGGCGCTCCGGCGCCTCGACGGCAACGAGGCCGACCTCTTCCTCGTGGATGGGTCCGACGCTGCTGCGGGGTGGGAGGGGCTCGTCTCGGAGGTGCACCGCCGGAGGGCTGAGGGCGTCTTCGTCCCGGTGATCGTGTTCACACCGCCGGGGGACGTCGAAGCGCGGATCCACTGCCTTCGCCTTGGTGCCGACGAGTGCATCCCC
>CAYYHA010000335.1:0-3272 GCA_964471535.1 uncultured Myxococcia bacterium
CCACGGCACCGGCCCCCTCCCCCGGCGCGCCCGCCCCCGCGGCGGCGGCCGAGGGCCTCGTCGAGGCCACACCGCCCCCGCTCGTCGCGGTGGAGTCGGGTCCGCAGCCGGGGCGGGGAGCGCCCGTGGGGCCGCTTGCGACCCTCGGCGTGGGTGCGGCCAGCTTCGTCGGGTTCACCTACTTCGGGATGCAGGTGCAGGCGAAGAACGCGCGGCTGACCGCCACCGATCCGGCCCGCACCTGCCCGCAGGTAGAGTGCGAGGCGCTGCAGGCCTCGGCCCAGCGGGATGCGCTCCTCGCAAACACCCTGCTCGCGGTGGGCAGCGCCGCCCTGGTGGGTGGGGCGGTGTGGTTGGTCGCCGACCTGGCGCAGTAGCCTCGGCGCGCGCCGCCGCGGGCCTCACGCCCGCAGGGGGTCGTACTTGCGGGCGGCGCGCAGGACCGCCTCGGTGGCCTGGTAGGCGGCGAGGATCTCCCCCTCCACCCCGAGCCCCGGCACCACCTCGCGCCCAGCGAGCAGCAGGTTCTTGTACGGGGTCCGGCTGCGGAGCACCCCCACTCCCAGGCTCGCCTCCAGGTCCGTCTCGAAGAGCGGGTGGGGCGAGAGCCGGGCGCCCCGCTGTGGTCCCAGCCGGGCGAGGTAGGGCGAGCTCGCGAGGACGAGGTGGTCGGCCAGGAAGGGCAAAAGGTCCGATTCGAGCGCCCGCAGGATGCGTCCTTGTAGGCCCTCCAGCCACTCGGGGCCCAGCTCCCGGCGGCTCGCCGGGAAGAAGGCGCTCGCCTGCAGCACCGCATGGCGGCGGTCCTCCTCGCCCCCGCTGCGCAGCGCGGGGAAGCGCTGCAGGAGGAGCACGTTCTCCTCTGACGGGGGCGCCTCGGGATCGCCGATCCACACCGCCGTGTCCCCAAGTGGCTCGGGCAGCCCCTCGCGGCGGAGCACCAGGTTGGTGGAGAAGAGCAGCTCCCGGTGGCGGACCGATTCCAAGGTGGAGTCGAAGCGCTTCTTGCGCCCCTTCAGAGGGAGGAGCCGGCCGAGCGCCCCCACCTCCGTTCCCGAGACGAGGAAGCGGCACCGATACTCGTTGCGGTCGCCGATCACCTCGACACCCTCCACGACCCCCCGGCGGAGCGTGAGCGTCTCCGCCACGGCTCCGCCTCCGCCCGCGCTCTCCCCCCCGAGCGAGGCGAGGCGATCCCGCAGGAGGCGCCCGTAGCCGAGCCCGGCGTTGCGCGGCGTCGGCCGATAGAAGCCATGGAGGAGGCGGGCGCGGGCGCGTATCGCGTGCAGGGGGGAGGGGTGCTCTGCGGCGAGATAGGTGGAGAGGCGGGCGAGGACGCGGATGAACAGACGCAGCGGGCCCCCCTCGGGCGGGGGTGTGGGCGCCCGTGCCGCCCCGCACTCGGCCAGGGCACGGCGCAGCGCGCGGGCCTGTAGGAGCCCGTCGGGGGGCAGGGGCGGCCGGCGGGCGAGGAGGGGGTCGAGGGCCGCGTCCGCGGCGCGCAGGGCCTCGATGTAGTCCACCCAACCGAGCGCCTCCTTGCCCAAGGCCCGCGCCACCTCAGCGCGCAGGGCCTGCAGGTCGCCGAGGTCCACGTCGAGACGGTAGCCGGGCCCGAGGAGCTGCAGGCCCGGGCCGATGGGTTCGAAGTGGCGCGCGGCGTCGGCGGTGAGCGCGAGCTCCTCGAGGAGCCCGGCGATGAGTGGAGAGGCCTTCGGCCCCGGGAGGAACTCCGGCCCGGTGGGCAGGTCGTAGCCCCCGTCCTCGTAACCGGCCTGCAGGCCGTCGTGCTCCACGTGGAGCACCTTCAGGCCGCGCCGTTCGAGGAGGCAGGCGGCGGCGAGGGCACCGACGTGGCCCCCGACGACGATGACGTCGTAGAGCCGCCGGGTACTCATGACGGCTCCGGGCGGGGCACGAGGAGGGCACCCTCGCCGACGGGGGCGTCGAGGTAGACACCTGTCTCCCCGCGGCGAAGGCGTCCCTCGGCGATCCACTGCAAGACCTGCGGGTACAGCCGGTGCTCCTGCGCCTGGATCCGCGCGGTCAGGCGCGCCGGGTCGTCGTCGGGGCGCACGGGTACCGCCGCCTGCGCGAGGATGGGGCCGGTGTCCACGCCGGCGTCCACGAGGTGCACCGTGCAGCCGCTGACGCGAACGCCGGCGCTAAGAGCCTGTGCGGGGGCGTGCATCCCCGGGAAGCTGGGGAGGAGCGCCGGGTGCACGTTGAGGATCCGCCCGGCGAAGCGCTCGAGCATCGGTGCGCCGAGGATGCGCATGAACCCCGCGCAGGCGATCCACTCGCAGCCTGCCGCCTCGAGCCGATCGGCGAGGGCCTCGTCGAAGGCCTCCCGGTCGGCGAAGCGCCGGTGGTCGAGGACCTGCGCCGGGACGCCGGCCGCCTCGGCTCGGGCGAGGGCAGGCACACCGGGGCGGTTCGAGACGACGAGGCGGACGCGGGCGTCGAGTCGCCCCGCGGCGACTGCGTCGAGGATGGCCTGCAGATTGGAGCCGCTGCCACTGACCAGGATGCCGAGCTCAAGGGTCACGACGACTCCACGCCGGTGATCTCGAGCGCCTCGGTGCCCCGGCGCGGCCGCACCTCTCCCACCACGAAGGCCTCCACGCCGTAGCGCTCGAGGGTGTGTACGGTGGTCTCGGCCTCGGCTGCGTCCACCACGGCCACCATGCCGAGGCCCATGTTGAAGGTGGCATACATCTCCTCGCGCTCGATGCCCGCCGAGGCGATGAGGTCGAAGATGGGTGGCCGCGGCCAGGCGGTTGCGTCGAGTGAGACCCCAAGCCCCGGCGGGAGCACGCGCGGGAGGTTGCCCGGCAGCCCGCCACCCGTGACGTGGGCGAGGGCGTGGGGCAGATTGGCCTCGAGGAGCGTGAGGACCGGGCGCACGTAGATCCGCGTCGGCTCGAGGAGCACCTCCCCTAGCGAGCGGCCGCCGAGGACGTCCGGCCGGGCGTCCAGATCGAGCCCGAGCGCCTCGAGGGCGCGGCGGGCGAGGGAGAAGCCGTTGCTGTGCAGGCCACTCGACGCCAGGCCCACCACGAGATCTCCAGGCTTCACCCGGCTGCCGTCGAGGATGCGGGCCCGCTCCACCACCCCCACGGCGAAGCCCGCCAGGTCGTACTCGTCCGGGCGATAGAAGCCCGGCATCTCCGCCGTCTCGCCGCCGAGCAGGGCGCAGCCGGCCTGCCGACAGCCCTCGGCGATGCCGCGCACCACCTCGGCCCCCACCTCGGCGTCGAGTCGGCCGGTGG
>CAYYHA010000336.1:0-1851 GCA_964471535.1 uncultured Myxococcia bacterium
TCTCGGTGATGCGCCTGGTGGCGGCGGAGGAACGCTGGCGTCCCAGGGCGGGGCCGCGCGCACGGGATCAGCGGCCATGCCCGCCGCGCCGGGCGCCACGCCTCGCGTCCCGCCGGCGGCCTTCCCGCGCTCCTTCCGCCAGGACGGCTGACGGCTCGGGCGGCCCTCCCCAGAATCGAACCCTTTTCCAGGAGCTTGTCATGGACACCATCTTCAACCTCGTCATCTGGGGCGTCTTCTTTTTGGTCCTAATTGGGAAGTTCATTCAATCGATCCAGCTCGTCCCCAACCGCTACGCCTACGTGGTCGAGCGCCTGGGCCGCTACCACGGCACCCTGCGGGCTGGCTTCCACGCGCTGATGCCCTTCATCGACAAGGTTGCCTACCGGCAGGACCTCAAGGAGCAGACCATCAACGTGCCTCCCCAGGAGTGCTTTACCTCCGACAACGTGAAGGTCCACGTGGATGGGGTGATGTACATCTCGGTGGTGGACCCCGTGAAGGCGAGCTACGGCGTCACCGACTACGTCTTCGCGGCGACACAGCTCGCTCAGACCACGACCCGCGCCATCATCGGACAGCTCTCTCTGGACCGGACCTTCGAGGAGCGTGAGCTGATCTCGAAGGGGGTGGTCGAGGCCGTGGCCGAGGCGGGACACGCCTGGGGGATCACGGTGCACCGCTATGAGGTGAAGAACATCGTCACCCCCGAGACGGTGCGCGCGGCGATGGAGCAGCAGGTCACGGCAGAACGCGAGCGCCGGGCGACCGTTGCCCGGGCTGAGGGTGAAAAGCAGAGCAAGATCAATCGCTCGGAGGGCGAGAAGGTCCAGGCGGTGAACCAGTCCGAGGGCGAGAAGCAACGGCGTATCAACGAGGCGCAGGGGCGGGCCAAGGAGATCCTTGCCATTGCGGAGGCAACGGCGCAGTCTATCGAGAAGATCGCCGACGCCATCTCACAGCCGGGAGGCGAGGAGGCGATCCGCCTGCAGATGCTCGAGAAGTACCTCGACCAGATCGCGGGCCTCGCTCGGGAGGACACCCGAGTCCTCCTCCCGGCGGACCTCACCCGGCCGGACGCCCTCTACGAGGCGCTCGGCCTCGGGGCACGCACGGTCAAGTAGCCACGCGGCCCCGCCGACCCTTTCGGAGTACACCTTGAGCAAGACCATCGAAGGTGTGGTGCGCAGACACCGCGCCGGGTTCGGATTCCTTTTGGTCGACGCGGGCAGCCGCGACGACGTCTACCTGCCCCCCGAGGAGCTCGACGGCATCCTCGACGGTGACCGCGTTCGGGTCTCCCTGCGCCGCCGGCGTGGCCGGGAGCAGGGACAGGTCGAGGCGGTGCTGGCTCGGGGCCGGGAGCGCGTGGTCGGTGTCTATCGGCGGGATGCATCGGGGGCGTTCGTGGAGACCGGCGACCCGGGCCTCGAGATCCTGCGTTTGCGGCGCCGGGGCGGACCGAAGGTTCGGGAGGGGGAGGTGGTCGCCGCGCGGATTCTCTCGTTCCCGGAGCGGGGGGCAGAGGCCGAGGGGATCGTCGAGCGTGTTCTCGGTGCGCGGGGAGATCCGGCGCAGGAGGTGCTCTCGATCGCGTATGCCGCCGGCTTCTCCGATGTCTTTCCTGCCGAAGCGATGGCCGATGCCGAGCGGCTGCCGGATGGGGTCCGGGTAGAGGATCTGGCCGCCCGGCGGGACCTGCGCAGCCTGCCGCTGGTGACCATCGATGGCGCGGACGCACGGGACTTTGACGACGCCATCTTCGTGCAAGCCCTGCCCTCCGGGGGGTACCGCCTGGTCGTGGCCATCGCGGACGTCGCCCACTATGTCACCGAGGGCAGCGCCCTCGGT
>CAYYHA010000336.1:1861-3260 GCA_964471535.1 uncultured Myxococcia bacterium
CGAGGCCCGTCTCCGGGGCACGAGTGTCTACTTCCCGACCACCGTCTTCCCCATGCTGCCGGAGCGCCTCTCCAACGGCCTCTGTTCCCTGCGCCCAGGAGAGGATCGCCTGGCCATGGTCGTGGATCTCATCCTCGATGCGAATGCCAAGACCGAGAATACGGAGATCTACGAGGCGGTGATCCGCTCGCATCACCGCCTGACCTACGACGAGGTGGGGGCCTGGATCGCCGGTGAAACCGGCGGGCGCAAGGCTCTGCGGTGGCGCAAAGAGCACTTGCCCCCGGCGCTCGAGCTGGCGAAGCGGCTTTCCAGGCGCCGGGCCGAGCGCGGGGCGATCGATCTCGACCTACCCGAACCCGAGATCGAGCTTGGGCCCGATCGGCGGCCACGGCGCATCGTCCGCCGTCCCCGGACCTGGGCGCACCGCATCGTCGAGGAGATGATGCTCGCCGCCAACGAGGCGGTGGCCTGGTTCTTCGCGTCGCGTGGGTTGCCCACCATCTATCGGGTGCACGAGGACCCGGACGAGGAGAAGCTCCGAGCCTTCGCCGAGGTGATTCGTGCGCACGGTTTGAAGATCGACGCGAACAAGCTCTCGGATGCCACGGCGCTCTTTCTCACCCTCGAGCGCCTCGAGGATCGACGCGCGCGGCGTGCGCTCGACTTTCTCTTTCTGCGCGCGATGCAGCGCGCGGTCTACGCCACCGAGAACGTCGGACACTATGGGCTGGCCGCCACCCACTATCTCCATTTCACCTCGCCCATCCGGCGCTATCCCGACCTGGTGGTCCATCGGCTCCTCAAACAGCACTGGCGCTCCGCCGGGCGCGTGCTGGACGCGACGGACGAGCGAGCCCTGCGCTCGTCGCTGGCGCGAATCGCGCACGAGTGCAGCGAGCGCGAGCGTGCGGCGCTCTCGGCGGAGCGTGAGGCGGACGCGTACTTTGCCGCGCTCTACATGGAACCACGGGTCGGGCACCGTTTCACCGGGACGGTGACGGCGCTCGCCGAGTTTGGTGCCTTCGTGCGTCTCGAGGACCACCACGTGGAGGGGTTGGTGCGAGCCGAGACCATCGCCCCGACCTGGAGCTTCGACGCCGTTCGGCATCGACTCTCCTTTGGGCGGTCGAGGAAGCCTCTTGGCCTCGGCGATGTCGTGGAGGTGCGGTGCATCGGGGTGCGAGTCCCTGAACGACGCATCGACTTCGCCCTCGAGGGGACGCCGGCGGCACGTGGCGAGGCGGTCGAGCCGGCGCGTCGCCCCCGCGCATCGAGGGCCCGCGGGCTGCGGCAGGCGCGTGGCAATCGGACGCCGTCCCGGCGCGTCGCGGCCGGCACGGCCCGCCCCCGGAAGGCCAGGGCTCCCAAGGCCGGACGTGGATCCAAGGGGGAGGGG
>CAYYHA010000337.1:0-3258 GCA_964471535.1 uncultured Myxococcia bacterium
GGCCCTGCGATGGCGCACCGGCCCGTAGACGTCCTGGTGGTGGGCTCGGGCCTCGTCGGCCTCTTCGTCGCCGCCGCCTGTCGCGAGAGCGGCCTGGGGGTCCGGGTCGTCGATCGGGCGCAGCCGCTCGCGCCCCCCGGTGCGAGTGGCGCCAGCGGCGGTATGTTGGGCTATCGCTTCGAGTGGTATCCGCCGCGCTCTGGTTTCGATCTCTCCGTGGCGGCGAACCGCCGCTGGCAGGTTTGGATCGAGCGCCTCGGTGGAGCCGAGGCGGTGGGCTTGATCTCGGCTGGGACCGTGTGGATTGCCACGGGCGAGGTGGCGCCGGTGGAGGTCGCGCTGGCCGAGCAGAGCACACAGGGACTCGAGGCGCATCCCCTCGAGACGCCGGCAGAACGGGCGGAGGCAGAGGTCGTGGTGCCGGCGGGGGGGCAGGCCTGGCTCCTCTCCGACGAGTGGGCCGTGGATCCGCGGCGTGTGGTGCGGCGCCTCCTTGCGCGCGCCGAGGAACGGGGCATCGAAGTGCTCGGGGACGAGCCCGTCCTCGGCCTGTCGCGGAAGGGCGATCGCATCCAGGGGGTACGGACGCCGAGCGGCGTGCATCCCGCCGGTGCCGTGGTCCTCGCCACCGGCGCCTGGTCCGATGCGTCCTGGCTCGCGGAGGTCGGGGTGGTCCCTCCCCCGATTCGCTCCGTGCCTGGGCAGGTCGCCTTCGTGGACCGGGGGCCCACGCGGGTCGTGCGGGTGCTCCACGGGGGGCCCTATGTGATCCCGCGGCGCGATGGCACGGCGGTGGTCGGCGCCACCACCGAGGGGGGACGGGTGGCCCGGGTGGAGGCGGATGTGCTCCAGGCGCTGCTCGACCGGGCACGCGCCTTCGTACCGTGCCTCGCCGAGGCGCGGATCCGTGGCGGCGCGGCGGGGATACGCCCGCAGACCCCCGACAAGCACCCGGTGGTCGGGCCCGCGGGGCCGGACGGGCTCTACTGGGCGACGGGCCACGGGCGCAGCGGGGTGCACCTCGGGCCGCTGACCGGCGAGGTCGTGGCCCACCTCGTCGCCGGCACGGCGCCCGGTCTGGATCTCTCCCCGTGGGACCCAGCACGCTTCGGGCGGTGAGGACCCCGTACGTCGAGCCTCCGGCCGGGGTGGCGCCCGAGATTCGGGCGGTTGGCTGGATCTCGGACGGGGCAGGCCCGGGCGGCACGCGGCGCCGGGCGGTGGCCGCGGCCCCGCGGATCGCCCGCTTGGCACCGGCGGGCCACGACGCCGCAGCAGACACCTCTTACGGCCTGCGCTGGGATCGGTCTGGCACGAACCTGGCACACGCTGCGAAGGCATGAGGACGCGATCCAGCGATGCGGCATTCTCCGGGAGCCTGGCGGCCTCCTTGGCGGCCCACCCCCGCCTCGCCACGGTGCAACGCCGCGCCGGCTTTCCCACCGCCGCGGCAGCGGCCCGTACTGGGGCAGCGGCCCTTGGGCGGGTGCGTGCACCCGCCTTGGCCCGAGGGCTGGAGGTGGCCGCCGCCTATTTCGAGGGCCTGGCGGCCGCGACCCTGCCCTCGCCCAGGGAGGCAGAGGTGCAGCGCCAGCTGCCGCCCCCCCTGTCCGCTCCGGTGACCCTCGAAGCGGGGCTGCGGCCACTCGTGGGTGAACTCGCCTGGTGGCTGCTGGAGCGGGGCCGGGCCGCCGATGCGTCCTGTCTTTTTGCCACCCTCGTTCGCCTCGCGCCCGAGTCCGCTGCCGGCGCGGTGGGTCTGGCGGCCCTTTTCGTCGCCGAGGGGGACGCCGAGGCGGCGCTCGCCGCGGCCCGGGCGGCGCTGCGTGCCGAGCCGGGCTGCGAGGTCGCCCGTGCGCTCCTCACCGAGGCCCATCTCGTGGCGGGCCGCCGCGAGGCGGCCGGTGCAGTGCTCCGGGCCGGAGGGGCCGGCGCCGGGGCGGTGGGGTCGTGGCTTCGCCTGCTTCGCCTCGGAGTGGAGGAGGGATGGCTGGCCCTCACGGCGTGAGCGCGGTGCGCATGTCGGGCGCAGGGGCCCGCACCGGGAGCGACCGCCCCGAGGGGCGCGCCGAGGTGCCCTCGCGGGCCGCCACCGAAGCGGGCGGCCAGAAGCGGCGCGACGCCAGGCGCCCCCACTCCGCCGCCCGCCGCTTCACCGAGGCGCTGGCGCAGTGCCTCGGCCCCGGTTCCGAAGCAGAGGCCAGCGCCGCGCCGCGCGTGTCGGCATCCGGCGGGGAGGTGCCCGTTGCGGGCGCGCGGGCGGCCGGCCACGCTGGTGGCGTGGAGGCGGCGGCTCGGGCTCTCAAGTGGGCCGCGGAAATCGCTGCGCTCGCTGCGAAGGCGCGCAGCGAGGCGGTGCTCCACGTCAACGACCCGGTGCTGGGGGCCTTGGAGGTTACGGTTCGCCGCCGGAAGCGGGCGGTCGAGGTCCGCGCCTCGGGCGACGCGAAGGGGTGCTGGGCGCTGGCGCGGGAGCGGGAGCGCCTGGCCGCAGACCTCGCCGCACGGGGCCTGGTCCTGGTCGCATTTCTTGCTCGCGGGTCCACCTCGGGCGACGCTTGACGCCCCATGAACGCCGTCGACCTCCTGCTCCTGGCGAGCGCAGTGCTTCCCGGTGCCTGGGGGGCGTGGCGAGGCCTGCTCGGTGGCGCGGTGGGCCTCTTTGCCCTCGTGTCGGCGGGTCTGGCCGGCCTCTATGCCGCAGAGCCCGCCGGCCGTTTCCTGCTGGGTGGGGCGGCCGAGGCGCCGTTGGCGGGTTTTGCGTTCGCCGCGCTCGCGGCCTACGTCGGGGTACGCCTCCTCGGTGCGGCCCTGCGGCGGTCGGTCCGGGCGGCCGGGCTCGGCGTGGTGGATCACCTCGCCGGCGGGGTCCTCTCGGCCGCAGTGGGGGCGGTGGCGGGGGCGTGGCTGGTGAGCGCGCCGCTCCTGCTCCTGCCCGCTGTGCCGAGTGTTTACCGGGGGAGCCTCCTTGCGCCCCAAGCGCTCCTCCTCGCCTGCGGGACGGGCCTGCCCTGTGGGACCGGCCGGGCGCTACCGATGGCCGCTGCCGCGCACCAAGACCGGGCCGAAGGCGGGGCGATCTCCGCCTTGACCCATCCGAGGCCTCGCGCTAGAAGCCAAGCGAGCGGCGCCATAGCCAAGTGGTAAGGCAGAGGTCTGCAAAACCTCCATTCCCCGGTTCGAATCCGGGTGGCGCCTCACCTGGGGGGGCACCTCGAACGGGGTGCGCGGGAGGCTTGGTCGGGGGCGGCACGCAGA
>CAYYHA010000338.1:0-3256 GCA_964471535.1 uncultured Myxococcia bacterium
GGGCGGGGCCAGGCCGAGGCGCCGGGCGAGGTCGAGGGCGTGCGTCCTCAAGGGGGTGGCCCGATCGTCCGCGAGGTTGTAGATGCCCGAGCACGCGGGGGCGGCCTCGAGCGCCGCACGCAGGAAGCGCACGAGATCGTCCACGTGGATGCGGCACACGTAGTTGTGGCCGCCGCCCCACAGCTTCAGGCGACCCTCGCGGAGCCGGCGCGCCAGGGTGCGGCCGGGGCCGTAGATGCCGGCGCAGCGAAAGACGATGCCCGTCGCGCCTAGGGCCGAAGCCGTCTCGAGCACCGCCTGCTCGGCGTCGAGGCGCCGGGCGGCGCGCAAGTCGCCCGTCCGCACCGGCGCCGATTCGTCCACGGCGCCCCCACCGGACTCGGCGTAGACGCCGGTGGACGAGAGGTAGACGAGGTGCGTGGGCGCGGCCTCGCGCACGGCCGCGAAGAAGGCGCGCGCGCCGGCATCGGTGGGACCTGGAGGACCCACCGGTGGGGCGGTGTAGACGATGCGTGCGCCGGGCGGGACGCGGGCAGCCAGGCGTTCGGCCTCCTCGAGGCAGCCCGTGATCACCGCGACCCCGGCGCCGGTCAGCTCCGGTGCGCCCCCGGGCGTGCGCGCCGTGCCCATCACCGGAAGGCCCGAGCCAGCCAGGGAGAGCGCCAGGCGCCTCCCCGTGTAGCCGAGGCCGACGATGAAGATGGGCGAAGGCAGGGCCATGGCCTCTTTCTACCGGCAGGCGGAGGCGCTCTGCCACCTGCGGCCGAAAAGTTGACCGGGGCGATCTTCGAGGGACGATGCAGGGAGCCGCAGCGGACGCGGCAGCAGGAGGCGGAGATGAGCACACAGACCATGGAATGGGATCTGGACCTCGCCCTCGGTCGCACCGAGGAGGACGCCGACGAGACGCGGGCGCCCCGGGTGGGCAGCGACCTGGCCGTGGACGTGCAGACGAGCCGCGGCCCGATGCGGTGCCCGGCCACGAACCTCTCGCTCACGGGAATCTTTCTCGCGGGGGTGCGGGCGCCGCCGGGGCGGGAGGTTTCGCTGTCCATCACCTTCCCCGAGGAGGGGCCGAGGCGGGTGGTGGGCCGGGTGGTTCGCTACGATCCCGGGGTCCCGGGCGTCGCCCTCACCTTCTCGCGCATCGGGTGGGACGATCTCCTCTGCGTGGCCCGCTACCTCGCGCCGCGGCTCTAGGGGCCACAGGCCCCTTGCAGTCGCCCCTGCCGCGACGGATGCGGCGGAAAGTCGCCGTTTTACAAGCCAAAACGAAAGGATCTATCCTGAAGCGGCCCGCCCGGAAGGCCGGGGCGGGGCCTCCGGGTCGGCTGTGGAGGCGCTTGAGCATCCCTCGTCATCAGAGCACGCACCCCCCTTGCGGCGAGCCGCCCGACCGGGCGCGGCGGCGGCTCCTGGGGCTCGGTGCATCCGCGCTCCTGCTCGCCGCGGCGCCGCCGGCACCGGCGCTGGCGCTGGGGACCCGCGTGCGGGACCGGTGGCTGGCGTGGCGACTCGCCGGCGTGCGCCCCCTGCGCCGCGGCTGGGTGCGGCTCTTTGAGGTGCGCGGCCGGCTCTTCCTCGGGTACGAGACGCCCTGGGTGGAGATCAACGAGACCACCCGGGCCATCTGGGAGGCCTGCGACGGGCGGCGCACGGTCGCCGAGATCACGCGGCGCCTCGCCGCGGCCCATGCACTGCCGCCGCGCGCGGTGGCGGGCGACGTGGCGCGGGCGGTGCGGGCCCTCGGCCGGGCCGGGCTCCTCGACGTGGCCTCGCCGCCTCGGGCCAGCCCCACCGCCTCTTCGCACGATCGCTCGGAGCGCTGAGCCGGAGCCGCTGCGCGGGCCAGCCGAGGCGGCGCCCATGAGCCGGCGTGACCTGGTGGCCCGGGCCACGCCGCCGCAGCGGGCGTCAGCGCCAGGGACCGCAGGGTCCCGGGGGTGGGCAGCTCTGCGGAGGGCACGAGCCGGGGTTGCACCCGTGGGAGAGCTGCGCCGACGGCACGGGGAGGCGCGTGGAGCGGACGAGGGGGGGCACGTACTTCTTCGCCTTCTTGGCGGCCAGGGCCGCGAGGCGGCGGGCGCGTTCTTTGGGGGAGGTCGGGCTCATGGGGTCCAGGCCGTGGACCCGGTGAGGCGCCAGCCGACCGGGAAGTGCTCCAGCCACATCGTGACGGCTCGGTACGCGGAGCGTCCGCCCATCGTCTCGCGCCGCACGCCGTGGACCACGACCTCGGGATAGTTTCGCAGTCCTCTCCGGCGCACCGCAAGCACCTTCGTCTCGGCGTCCTCGAGGCGCTGCACTTCGCGGCTCAGCAGCGCGGCGCGGTCCCCATCGTCCCAGACGTCACAGTAGAAGCCGTCGAGGGCCGCGCGCGCTCCTTCGATGTCCCCATCTGTCACGGCACGGTCGTAGGCTGCGATCACCCGTTGGATCTCCACGAGGTCCCCGTCTGGCAGCGAGGCCTCGGGGGCCTCGAGGTAGGGGCGCAGCGCCCGGGCCCAGGCGGCGCGCTCGGTGGCAAGGTCGCCGCCCAGTGCCGCCCGAAGCGCCCGGTCGAGGAAGCCCTCGAGCGCCGCCACCGATCCGATCTGCGTGCCGTCGGCCCCCCACATCCGCCCGCCCCCGTAGCGCACGGCGAGGTGGGGCCACAGAGCCCGCAGGCCGGTGAGACCATGGCGGTCCACCAGGGAGCGGACGAAGGATCCGGCGCGGCCGTAGTCGCTGCCCGAGAGATCGTCGGTCGTGAAGGCGACGGGATCGCCTCCGGCGCCGTCGGCCCAGCGGGCGGCCGCATAGGCGTGGTGCAGGTCGCGGCCCGAAGCGTCCAGCACCTCGGCCAGGCCCTCCTCCACCAGCGGGAGGTGGGCCGGGGCTCCGTCCCAGTACGCCGCGAGGAGGTGGGCCAGCTCGTGCCCCGGACGGCGGGCCTCGTAGGCGTCGGGCGCACCGGGCCAGATCACCTCCGCCCGCCCGGCTGCAGCGAAGGCCCGGCCGGCGGCCAGGCGGTGCTGCGCGGCGGCGCGGCGGCTGGGTGAAAAGACGATCTCCACCTTGGGAAGGTGCGCCAGGCCCATGCGCGCGCCCAGCTCGGCGAGGAGGGCGCGCCGCCGCCGGGCGGCCTCGTCCAAGTCCCGGGGGTCCACCGCCCCGGCGAAGCTCCGCGCCGTGACCTCGCCGGCCCGCGCGGTGATCCACGGGGCGGCTTCGAAGCGGGGATCGTCGCAGGCATCGAGGGCCAGGGCGGAGGCTT
>CAYYHA010000339.1:0-3255 GCA_964471535.1 uncultured Myxococcia bacterium
GTCGTGGAAGCAGCCGGTGGAGACGGCTACCTGGTGGCCGATGCGGCGAAGCTCGGCGGCGGCGTGCACCAGAGCGGAAAGCCATGGTGGCAGATGAGCGCCTTCGAATACGTACCCGCCGCCGGGGCGCCAGCCGGGATCGCGGGTCTGAACGACGTCGTCGTCCGCCCCACCTATGCCGAGTGGATAAGCCCCGACCTCTATGTCTCGCTGCACGCCAACGCCTCGGGCGTCGCCGGTGGATCCTCCGCCAACGGCCTGTCGATCTACCGCTACTCGTGTCAGCGCTATGGCGACCATTCGCCCTCGAGCGCAGCGATCGACTGCGACGATCCGCCGGGGAGCACCGCGCTCATCGAATCGGTGCACACCGCCGTCCTCCGACGCATTCGGTCGGACTTCGATCCGAACTTCGGGGACCGTGGGACACGGGTGGCCAACTTCGGGGAGCTGCGCCAGCTCGACGACACGCCGGGCATCCTCATCGAGACGGCCTTCTTCGACAACTTGGAGAACCCGTCGGGCGACCCCCCGCCTCGCTATCCCGACAACCGGAGCCTCCACGATCCCAGGTGGCGCGAGGCCTTTGCCTACGGTCTCGCCGAGGGCCTCGCCGCCTTCCTGCGGCCCGGGAGCGGCGCCCCGCCTCCGCGCCCGCAGCATCTGTGGGCGCGCAACCGAGAGGATGGAACGCTCGAGGTGGGGTGGAAGGCGGTGCCCGGCGCCGAGGCCTACCAGGTGCAGCTCGCCGACTGGGACCGCAACTTCGGCGACGGACCGCGTACGACACAGACGCGCGTCGTCTTCGACGACCTCGTGCCTGGCCGGCCCTATGCCTTCCGAGTCGCGGCCATCGATGCCAACGGGCGTGGCTTCTACTCCCCCGCCGTGGTCGCCCGGTACCGCGGCGCGAAGAACATGCCCCAGGTCACCCGTGCGCTCGTCGTGGATGCCTACGATCGCCGGGACGCCTGGGTTCAGGAGATCGACAACGACCTCTCCTACAGCATCGAACACGGCCTCGCCCTGGCCTCGATCGCGTCGGTGGACGTCTACTTCGATGGCGCCACCGACGAGGCGGTGGAGGCAGGCGACATCGCCCTCTCAGGCTACGCCCTGGTGGACGTGGCCTGCGGAAAGGACAGCACCGAGCACCACTCGGTGGACCCACCGCTGCGAGATCTTCTCGTTCCCTACCTCGAAGGGGGTGGCCGCCTCCTCATCAGCGGGGAGGAGATCGCCTGGCACCTGGGCAACACCTCGACCGATGCCAACGACCGGGCCTTCCTGGAGGATGCGCTCGGCGCCCGCTACGTCGCCGACGACGCGGAGACCTTCGAGTTCTCGGGCGCCTCGGGTACGCCCTTCGAAGGCCTGGGCTCGCTCCGCTTCGATGACGGCAGCCACGTGTACGAGGTTCGGTACCCCGATGTCGTGGAAGCGGCGGCGCCCGACGCGCGTGTTGCCCTGGTCTACGCCACCGGAGCGCCGGCGGCCATCGCCCGTCCGGCAGTGCTCTACGTCGCCTTTCCCCTCGAGGCTGTCGTGCCCCTCGACGACAGGCGCCGCCTCTTCGAGGCCGCCATCGCCCACCTCGAGGTCCCCTTCCCCACACAGGACACCGACGAGGATGGCGCGCCCGACGGCTGCGAGGCTGCCTTCGGCCTCGACCCCCTCGACGGCGCCGACGGTGCCCTGGATCCCGATGGCGATGGAGTGAGCAGCGCCGCCGAATGCGCCGCTGGAACCGACCCCACGCGCCCCGAGCACCCCGGCGGGGACGGTGGCCTCACCCCCTCGCCCGACGGCGGCGCCGGGGGGAAGCAGGTCTACCTCGTCACCGGCCACTGGGGCTGCAGCGGCACGGGTGCGCCAGCGGACGATGCAGGTGGCCTCGCTGCGCTCCTCGTTCTGGGGCTCCTGGCATACGCCAGACGCGGACCGATGTCCTATCGGGTCGCAACTCAGAGGGCGCGTCTTCGATCGACCGAACCTGCAAGCACCCCTCAGGGTGCGATCTCGACGATGAGGAAGACGCGTCCGGACGCAAAGTCCCCCACGTAGAGATCGCCCGCCGCATCCCGGCCGAAGGTCGAGGGAAGGATGGGCCAGGCCCCCAAGGCGATAGCAGCCGTGGATGGAAGCAGCCGGCGCGTCTCGGGCAGATCGAGGGCCCAAAGCTTCCCCTTGACGAAGTCTCCGAACACGTACTTCCCCTTCAGACTCGGCGCACGCTCACCGGTGGCGACGTAGCCGCCGGTGATCGATTGCCCCTCCTCGTGCGAGTACTCATAGATGGGATCGACGAGTCCGATCGGGTCGCAGGTCGCCTCGGGCGGGGGAAAACAGTGCGCCCCCTCCCGGATCCGCCAGCCGGCGTTCTCTCCTCGCCCGAGAAGAGTCACCTCCTCGTAGGTGTCCTGCCCTACGTCCGCGACCACGAGCCGACCGTCGGGCGCGAAGCTGAAACGCCAGGGATTGCGCAGCCCCCAGGCGAAGATCTCGGGCAACCCGCCCTCTTTCCCGGCGAAGGGGTTGTCCTCCGGGATGGCGTAGGGCCGCTCGCCATCGCGCCGGTCCACGTCGAGCCGCAGCATCGCGCCGAGCGGCGTCTGGGTGTTCTGCCCGTGCCCGTGCGGATCGTCGCGGTACCCACCATCTCCCCAGCCGATGTACAGGAACCCGTCTGGGCCGAAGGCGAGCTGCCCCGCGTCGTGGTTGGGATAGGGCTGCTCCACCTCGTAGACGAGCCGTGCCTTCCGAGGTCGCACCTGCCGCAGGTCGGCGCCCGCAGGCACGTGGTACTCCCACACCTGCGAGAAGTCCCGCCCCCCCTTCCGGACCACGTAGTTGAGGAAGAAGCGGCCATTCTCGACGAAGCGAGGGTGCCAGGCGAGCCCGAGGAGCCCTTCCTCGCTCGCCTGCCGGACCTCGACCGTAAGCCAGATCCCCGAGGCGCGGCTTTCCAGGTCGACCCACTTCGCCCGGCCGGGCTTCTCGAGCACGACGAGAAGCTTCGGGTCTCCGGGAACGAATTGAAGGTCGGTGATCTGCTCGAAGCCGCGGGCCACTTCGACCAGGCGTACCGGGACCTTCCGGCGCCGCGCATCGGGCCCACTGAAGGCGGGCTGTAGATCCGAGGCACCGCCAGCCACCTCGTAGGTGGGCGCGAAAGCCTCCACCAAGGTCGCCTTCACCCCGCGGCACCCGCCGCAGGCGCCGGCGACGAGCACCCAGGCGGCCGCAGCGAGATGG
>CAYYHA010000340.1:0-3251 GCA_964471535.1 uncultured Myxococcia bacterium
GTCTGGCGCCGTGCAGCCCTCGTAGAGCACGGCCTGGCCTTCACTGAGCTCGCCGTTGGAATAGCCAGGCGCTCCCACGATGAGGTCCCGGCGCCCATCTCCGCTGACGTCACCGGCGGCTGCCACCGAGAAGCCCAGGGACGCGCTGGCCTGCCCCGACTCTGCGGTCCACACTGGGGCGGGAGCCAGCCCCGTCGCCGATCCGAGGTAGACGAGCACGCGGCCTCCGTTGAAGGCGGCGCCGTCGTAGTCCTGCGCCCCGATCACCACGTCGTCGTAACCGTCGCCGTCGAGATCGCCGGCGCCAGCCACCGCCGACCCCAGGTCCGCGCCCGCCTGATCCCCTTCCGCCACCCAGGCCGGAGTTGTCGAGAGCCCCGCCGCCGAACCCAGGTAGAGGAACGCGGCGCCCTCGTCGGTCTCTCCGTTGTCGTAGCGCGGCGCTCCGACGAGGACGTCGTCGAACCCGTCTCCATTGACGTCCCCGGCGCCGGCGACGGCATCGCCGAACCAAGCGTCCGGTTGGTCCGATTCTGCCGTCCACGCCGGTGTGGACGACAGGCCCGAGGCAGAGCCCAGGTAGAGGAAGGCGCGCCCCTCGTCGGTCTCTCCGTTGTCGTAGCGCGGGGCACCAACGAGGACGTCGTCGAATCCATCGCCATTGACGTCCCCCGCGGAGGCCACGGCGCGGCCGAAGCGGGCGCCCTGCTGGTTCGACTCTGCAGTCCACGCCGCCGTGGTCGACGGTCCCCCGTCGCCACCTAGGTAGACAAAGGCGCGACCCTCGTTCGCCTCCCCGTTGTTGTAGTAGCGGGCCCCCACCAGGATGTCGTCGTAGCCGTCTCCGTTGACGTCTCCGGCGGAGGCCACCGAATAGCCGAAGAACGCGCCTGCTTGGTCCGACTCGACGGTCCACGCGCCCACCGTGACGAGGCCGAGGCGGCCCCCAAAGAAGAGGAACGCTGCACCCTCGTTCTGCTCGCCTCCGTCGTATCGGGGCGCACCAATGAGCACGTCGTCGTAGCCGTCGTCATCGACGTCGCCGGCTACGGCGACCGAGAAGCCAAAGTAGGTGTCCGCGCCCAAGCTCGAGGTCGGGATGCTGCCCGCCGTCGTTCCAAGGCCGGCGCTCGAGCCGAGGTAGACGAACGCACCCCCCACATCGAGGTTGGCACCACTGTCGAGCCGAGGTGCGCCCACGACGACGTCGTCGTAGCCGTCGCCGTTCACATCGCCCGCACCGGCCACCGAGAACCCGTAGTCGGCCGAGGCCTGGTTGCCCTCGGTCGCCCAGGAGGGGCTGGTGAGGAGGGGGTCGATGGTCAGCGGATACGCCGCCCCAGCGTCCTCGACGACGAGGGCCAGCTCGCTCTCCGCGGCGCCAAGGTGCGCGGGCAGGCGGCGTCCCGACGCGTCCCAGGCCATCAGGCCACGGTAGTGGAAAGTGCGCCCGGCCGGCGTGCGAAGTACGGCGGCCTCTCCGCTCGCATCCACCTGCACGCGGGCACCCGGCGTGGCGAGGACGAGGGACAGCGGCCCCTCGCCCGGCGGGCGCGCTTCCACCACGAAGCTGTGCTCCAGGCCCATGGCGCGGGCGTCCCAGTGCTCGAGCAGCCCCTGGTGTTCCACCGTGAGGCGTCCGCCCGCTTGGCCCGCCGAGGATCCACTCGCCACGCAGCCCGAGGCGAGGTCGTGGCTGGCGCCGCCTTTGCGCCACGCATCGGCGCGCCCCCAGCGAACGAGCGAGATGCGGAGGCGATCGGCCTGTGCCCCCACCGCCACCTCGAGGCCCTCGCTGCGGAGGCACCCCTCGAGGCGTAACCGATGGTGGAGCGCAGCGTGGCGGGCAAGGGACAGACGGGATCTGAGGGGGCTGCCGGTCGCAGAGGAGGTCGGCTCTGCGGTGGCGAAGTTCGGCGGCGTGGGCCCCGCGTCGGGTGCGCATCCCAAGGGAAGCACCGCCAATGGAGCGAGGAGCGCGACGGCGCGCGAAAGAGCGGGGAGGCTTCGGGAGACACGCATCGGGTGATCAGCGGGGGCACCAGGTGACCGTGCGTCCTTCTCGATGTGTCCCATGACCCAGCGGCTGCGGCGCACGGTGACTTTCATGCTACCAGATGGCCGAGAGGCATGGCTGCGGCCACCTGCGGGCCGAACGCGGTGGCGCGTTGCCCCCCTGGAGGTCGCTGCGATCGGCGCTGCCGCCGCAGCCCGCGATGGCGCCGATGGCGGCGCGGTCAGCGCGCCGGGGGCCCGCCGTCCCCTGGGCCTCCGGAGGAGCCGGATCCACCGCGCCGCGCCCCGGTCTTGTGGCCCTCACCCGGGGGCTCCTCGGCCGGGGCGGCCGCCTCCATCGCCTCCTCCCGCTCCCAGGGCGCTTCGGAGATCTCCACCGGCGGCAGGGGCTCGGGGTCGGGGATCTGCCAGTAGTCACCCCAGAGGGTCTTGCCACCATCGACGGTGAGCACCTGCCCGGTGATGTAGTCACCGGCGGGAGAGGCGAGAAAGGCCACCGCGTGGGCGATCTCCTCGGGACGCCCGAGGCGCTTGAGGGGAATGGTGGCCTGCAGCGCGTCGAACCAGCTTGGCTCCACCGGATACCGGCGGAGTCCACTCGAGGCGATGTACCCCGGGGCCACGCAGTTGAGGGTGATCCCATGCTCCGCCCACTCCACCGCGAGCGTCCGCGTCATGGCCTCCACCCCGGCGCGCGCGGCCACCGAGTGCGCCATGCCGGGGAAGGCGCGCCCAGTGAGCATGGTGATCGAAATCACCTTCCCGCCGTGTTCGAAGAGGTAGCGGTCCGCCGCCGTACGGGTGACCAGCCAGGTGCCGATGAGGTTGGTCCGCACCACCGCCTCGAAGCCGCCCGGTGTGATCGAGGCCGCCGGCGCGAAGAACTGCCCGCCGCCGTTGTTGACCACGATGTCGAGGCGACCGAAGCGCTCGAGCACCCCGTCGATGGTGCGGGCCACCGCCTCCGGATCGCGGATGTCGCAGGGGAGGGCGAGGACGCTTCGCCCGAGTTCGGCGGAGAGGCCCCGGCCGGCGCGCGCGATGCGCTCCTCCGTGCGCGAGGCGATCGCCAGATCGGCGCCCAGCGCGCCGAGCTCGCGGGCGATGGCCGCGCCGATGCCCGTGCCCCCACCGGTGACGAGGGCCACCTTTCCGGAGAGGAGGTCGTCTCTGAAGATGCCGCTTCCCATGGCGCGTGCTTAGCGCCGGCAGAGCGGTGTGGGAAGGCAGGGCGG
>CAYYHA010000341.1:0-3224 GCA_964471535.1 uncultured Myxococcia bacterium
CGTCTTCAAGCCTGCGGTCAACCTCGCCATCACCCCCAGCGCTCTGATGCAGGGGAAGAAGGTGATCGCTCGGCTCGAGAACGGCCACTTTCCCGAGACCTTCTACGAGGCGGGAGAGATTCCCGAGCTGCGCGCCTTCCTCGAGTCGGAGTATGGGGAGCGCTTGGCAGCCCTGCGTGAAGCGGACGAAGCCGGGGAGGGAGAGGACGACAAAGAGGCCGCCGGCGAGGACGAGGAGGACGACGACGAGGCGTCGGGCGACATCATCCTCCTGCAGGCGGACCAGAACCTGGACTACCAGACCCTCTACCTCGTCATGCGAACGGCACGGCTGGCCGGTTTCCGGAAGTACCGGCTCGCGATCATGAAGAAGTGAGTGAGGGCGCGATGAAACGATTCCATTCCCTGACTCTGGCTGCCGCCCGGCTTCGCTTCGGAGCGCTGGGCCTCTCGCTCTTCCTCACCCTCCCCCTCCTACCCCGCGCTGCGGAGGCTGAGCCAGCCAGTCCAAGCCGCATCGAGGCGGTGAAAGCGCGCCGTCTCCTCGCCCAGCGCCGCCGGCGGCGGGGTGGGCGTAAGCGACGGAAGCAACGACCGCCCAAGCAGGAGACCCCACCACCCGCCGAACAGGCGCAAGCCCCTCCGCCGGCGGCGGCTCCAGCGAACGGCGGGGCCAGCGGGACCCCGGCGACCCAGGAAGGCGGTGCACTGCGCCGGAGCAACCGAATGGAGTTCGACGCCCGTCTGGTGCAAGGGCAGACGGCGCAGAGCGGCGCGGTATACCTCTTCAACCGTGCACCGCGCCGCCTGCCCCCGCTGGTGGAGCTGCGGCAGAGCTACCTCGACCGCATCGTGGTGCCCGTCTTGGGCAAGGGTGCGCTGAAGAAGGGCGCCCGCCACAAGAAGAAATAGCCTTCTGGAATCGACCCCTTGGCAGAGACACTGGGCAAGTACGAGCTGATTGCGCATCTCGCGACGGGCGGGATGGCGGAGATCTGGCTTGCGCGCCAGCGCGGCATGGGGGGGTTCGAGAAGCTCGTCGTCATCAAGAAGATCCTGCCCCACCTCGCGGCGAACCGAGAGTTCCTACAGATGTTCGCCGATGAGGGGCGGCTCGCCGCGCAGCTCTCCCACCCCAACATCGTTCAGATTTTCGACATCGGACGGGTGGGGACGAGCTATTTCCTCGCCATGGAGTTCGTCCACGGCGAGAACCTGCGCTTCATCGCCCGCCGGGTGCGCGAGAAGGGCCACGCCTCCCCGCCACTGCCGTATGTCGCGAAGATCGTTTCCCAGGCCTGCGAAGCGCTCCACTACGCCCATACCAAGACGGGGGTGGACGGCAGGCCGCTGGGCATCGTCCACCGCGACATCAGCCCGTCCAACCTCCTGTTGACCTACCAGGGACAGGTCAAGGTGGTGGATTTCGGAATCGCCAAGGCAGTGGACCGGTACCAGGAGACCCGCGCCGGTGTGATCAAGGGCAACTATGGGTACATGTCGCCGGAGCAGTGCAGCCGCCGCGAGGTGGATCACCGCTCGGACCTCTTCGCGCTGGGCGTGGTGCTGTGGGAGCTGACCACCGGGAGGCGGCTCTACGACCACCAGAGCGACCTGGCGATGGTCCGCGCCATCTGTGATCAGCCGCCCCCGGCCCCGTCCAGCGTCCGCCCCGGCGTGCCGAAGCAGCTGGAGAAGATCATCCTCAAGGCGCTGCAGAAGGATCCGGATGCTCGCTTCCAGAGCGGCCACGAGTTCCATCTGGCGCTCGAGCGCTTCCTCCACGCGCAGGGGTCCCCGGTCACCTCAGTGCACCTCGCCCGCTACATGAAGGCCCTCTTCCCCGACCGGCTGCGGGCCTGGGAGAAGGTCCTGCGCCAAGATCCCTCCCAGGTCTCGCAAGGGCATCTCGAGCAGGAGCTGTCCACCCTCTTCCATTTTGGCACCCCGTCCGACCTTCTCGATCGCACGGCAGCGGACAGCAATCCCTTCGCAGGCGACGGCTTCGAAGCGACCAAGCAGATGCCCGTGCCGCCGGAGCTGCTCGCCATGATGCAGCGCGGCTCGGACGGCAGCGCGCCGCCGAGCGAGGACCCCACGATGATCGCGACCAGCCCGGGCATGGCGGTGGTGCCGGTCATCGAGGTGGAGGTGCTCCTCGGCGAGCGCGTCCTGCGCACGGTGCGCCTTCAGGGGACCTCGGCGACCGTGGGATCGGGGCCGAACGCGGACCTGCGCACCGCTGGCGATCCCAGTGTTGCGGAGGAGCACGCCGTGCTCCATGTGCAGGACGGAGCGCTGTGCATCACCGCCACCGGCGGTCCCCTGAAGGTGAAGGGGGAGCGCGCTGACTTCGCGGTCCTCAAGCCGGAAGACGTGGTCCAGGCGGGGCGTCTCGCTTTCCGGGCCCGACTCGAATTCCAAACGGCGACGGGTGGCGCGGAGCCGCAGGCTCCGAAGGCCGACCGATCCGCTGCCAAAGGCGCCGAGCCCGCGCAGGGGCTCACAGAGACGGCCTCGGCCGACGCGAACTCGGCGGTCACCGATCCCGGTGTCGAGACCGGCGCCCTCGACGAGTGGTTCCGTGAGGATGCTGCAGCGCCCGCCGCGGCTTCTACCGCAGAGCAGGCGAGCGGCCCCGAGGACGGGGGGCGGGCCGCCGCGGGCGCAGAGGAACCCTCCGCCGCATCGGTCACCACCGAGCCCGCCGCGCATGGCGCGCCGCCGCCGCCTCCGGGCCCGAGCGTGAGCCTCGAAGCGCCGCCGGACGGCTTCGAACCCGACCTCTACGGCGACGAAGAGGAGGACGAAGACGACGACGAAGCGGCGAGTTACGTGCCACCCTTCCCGGCCGATTGGGTGGTCGAGGGGAGCGGCGACGAGGCGGTAGCCCCTCCGCAGGAGGAGGCCGACAGCCGACCGGTCTGTGAGGTGGTCTACGAACGGGACGGCGTGGTGCTCGACTCGGCGGTGCTCCGCCTCGCAGGCCGTTTCCGCCCCCGCACCCGTCCCACCGTGGCGACCGTGCTAGGCTCCCGCTGCACCGTCCACGTTCCCGAGGGCGGCCATGGGCAGCTCTACCAGGGGGCCGCCACCCAAGCCATCTCGGGACCGGCCAAGCTGTCTCTGGGCGATGGAGAGAAGGTCGTCTTCACCGACGAGGAGGGCTTCGACTACCACGTCCGGGTCTACCACCCCCCGCTGATGCCGCGCAGCGCCAAGCA
>CAYYHA010000342.1:0-3176 GCA_964471535.1 uncultured Myxococcia bacterium
GCCAGCGCCGACGGCCCCCGGGCCGCAGGTGCAGCGGGCGCCGCGGCCGGCGCGTCGACGACCCGCACCAGTGGGACCTCCGGCGGCGCCTCCTCCTCGTAGATGACGCCGCTGACCGTGCTGCTGGCCAGGTCCACCTCCACGACCGAAGTGCGCCGGAAGCGCACATCGACGAACTTGTCGAAGTCCTGGTACCCCTTCTTGACGATTTTGACGGCGTGCTGCCCGGGCTTCAGTCCGGTGAGGGGCGCCTCGAGGGGAAGCGTTCCCCGCGGCTTTCCGTCCACGAAGAGCGTTGCCCCCTCGACGTCGCCGACGATCTCGAGGCTCCCCGTGTAGAGATCGGGGCGCAGGAGCTGGTAGGCCGCGGCGCGGATGCCGTCGATGAGCACCTCGCGCTCACCCCCCACCTCGGTGTCCACCCGGGCGAGAACCTTCCCCTGCCGGTCGACCCGCTTGAGCGCGATGGAGTAGCTGTCCCCCAGACCGGCGACGACGCCGTGGACCACCTCCGCCGCCCCCACCTTCTTGGCGTAGACGGCAAGGCACGGGGGGCTCCCGTCGCAGCCGAGCGCATCGGCGACCTTTCGGGCCCGCGCCTCGCCAATGAGGCGGATGCCGGGCACGCCGGCGACCTCGCCGCGCAGGACCTCCTCCAGGTTCGCCACCGTCTCGGGATCGAGGCCCAGCGGCTTGAGGGGGTGGATCGCCACCCGGCGCCCCTTGTGTGCCGCACCGCCCGCCTCGCCCCTTTCCCCCGCCTTCTTACCAGCGGACTTTTGAGCCGCCCACACCCCGAAGCTCGGGGAGGTGAACAGTGCAAGCAGTGCGAGCGCCACCCACCGCCGAGGTGCGAGGATCGCTGTGCGTCTAGCCATCGCCGAAGGGGGATTGGCTGCGCATCGCCAGCTCGGTGCGTACGCCGCTCAACTCCTCGTTCGTCGCACGGAGCCGTTCGGTCAGCATTTGCAGGAGCGCCCAGAGGAGTTTCACCGCGAGGAGCTGCTCCTTGCGCAGCAAGGTGAAGAAGTTCTGGCGGTCGATGACGAGCAGGGTTCCCTTCTCTGTCCCCCGCACCGTCGCCGAACGCGGCGCGTTGTCGATGAGTGCCATCTCACCGAAGTGACTGCCGGGACCGAGGTGCGCGACCCGCGTCTCGCCCTTCCACACCTCCGCCTCGCCGCGGAGGAGCACGAAGAGCTCCTGGCCGACGCCGCCCTCCTCGATCACGACGGCGCCCGGTTCGAGGGGCCGCACCTGCACGATGGAGAGCACCTGGATGAGCTCTTTGTACTTGAGGTGCTTGAAGAGGGGGATCTGGCGCAGCACCTCCATCTGCGCCTCGACCTCCGCCTTCTCCGCGTGCGCCTCTGGGGCACCGCCGACGGCGATCACCACCGCCGTGATGTTGTCCTTTCCACCCCGGTGGTTCGCCAGCTCGACGAGCTTGTGGGGCAGGTCCTTCGGTTCGGCGCCGCCGAGGAACTTCGCCCACTCGTCGTCGCGGACGTAACCAGAGAGCCCATCGCTGCACAGGAGATAGCGATCGCCGGGGAGCAAGTCGGTGACGAGGGTGTCCACCTGCACGCTCTCCTGGTAACCGACCGACCGCGTGATGACGTTGCCATGCGGGGCCCGCGCTGCTTCCTCCCGAGTGATGAGGCCCTGCTTGAGCTGCGCGTTGACCAGGGTGTGGTCCTCGGTCAGCTGATAGCCCTGGCCGTTACGCAACAGATAGGCACGCGAATCCCCCACGTGCCCGATGATGCCCTTCTTACCCGCCTGCAGGAGGAGCACCGTCGTGGTGCCCATGCCACGCCGCGCCGGATCCTCGCTGGCCATGCGGTGGATCTCCGCCGAAGCGGTCTGGATCGCCTCCTCGACCAGCTTCAGGCAGGCATCCCGCTTGTCGAAGTCCGCCGGCGCAGCAGCGTAGGCCCGCACCACATCGAGGTGTTCGGCGACGTGACGGCGGATCACCTCCACCGCCTTGGCACTCGCCACCTCACCGGCCGCGTGTCCGCCCATGCCGTCGGCGACGATGTGCAGCCCAAGCTCGGGGTCGACCAGGTAGCTGTCCTCGTTGTGCTTGCGCTTTCGGCCGACGTCGGTGGCCCCATACACCTCCACCTGCATGGGGCGAGAGTATTCGCAGCCTCCACGCTCGGTCAATTCACGCCCCGCTGCCGAACTGCGTGCGCACCTGCTCCGCGAGGATTGGTTTCAGGCGACCCACCTCGGGGGTCTCGAGGATGGCACGGACGTAGAAGGGATCGCCCTTCGCATAGAAGAGAGCGCGCGCGAGGTGGTCCACCGCCTCCTCCCCCTTCCCGCGATGGGCCGCACAGTGCGCGAGCTCGTAATAGAGGATGGGCGAGGTGCGGTTCTCGGCGAGGCTCTTGCGGATCCCGCGGTCGATCTGCACGTGGCGCCACTCCAGGTTCAGGAAATGGGTGAAGTGGCGCAGGAGCACGTGGCTCCACAGGCCCCGCGTTCCCGGATCGGCGAAGACCTCGCCCCCGCCGGCTCGTAGGACGTGCACCCGAGCCCGCCTGGCAGCGCGGCGTGCCCGGCCGCCGCTCGACGCCTCCGCCTCGGCGAGGGCGAGCTGCGCGAGGTGCTTGTCCACCACCCGCGCGGAGATCTTCCGGTTCGTCCACGCGGGGAGCTTCGCCAATACCGAGGCCGCTTCCGAGATCCGACCCGCGTACAGGGCCTCGAGGAAGTGATGGAGGCCGAGGGAGGTGAGCGCCTGATCCACCTCGCGGGGCTGTGTGGGCAAGACCTTGGCGCCCGCCTCCTCGATCTCTCCCCGGCGCAGGGCGCGCAGCGCATGTGCGACGGGATCGGGCAGACGTTCCGGCGCGGCGGAGGCCCAGGCCGAGGAGAGCCACTCGACGGGCTCACCAAAGGGCTGTGCGGCAGCGGCGGGTTCGGGCGTGTAACGGGGCGCCTCTGGGTCGGGCAGTCCCGCCTCGTAGAGGGGCCGGAGTTCGTCGAGCACGCCGCGGTGATCGAAGGGGCGGAAGCGGTCGAGTGGGAGCCCACCGCGCCGGGCCCGCCACAGGCGCACCCGATGCCACAGGAGGACCGCCACGAGATAGACGACGGTCACCAGAGCGATCCACACCGGCCGAGTCATCGCCTGCTTCTACCACGGCTTCACGGTGCGACCT
>CAYYHA010000343.1:0-356 GCA_964471535.1 uncultured Myxococcia bacterium
ACGTCTCCGAGGGCGGAGAAGAGCCCCGAGAGGGCAGGGATGTAGCGCCCGGCGGCAAAGGCGAGGGCGAGCCCGCCCCCCACGACGAGGTAGGTCAGGCGGGTGCGCTCGATGCGGCTGCGCGCGGTGCTGCGGCGCAGGTTCACCTGGTGGAGGGCGAGGCCCAAGGCGAAGAAGATCGCCACGGTGAGCGCGCCGAGGACGTAGGGCGTCTGAACCAGCGGCGTGAGGCTCACCGCGGCGCCGAGCGCCGCGAGCAGCCACAGGAGCCGGTCGAGGTGGCGGGCGGCCGCCTGCTGCCCCTCCTCGGCGGCGATCGCCTCGCTGCCGAGGAAGCTCTGGTAGAAGCGGTGGGC
>CAYYHA010000343.1:366-3173 GCA_964471535.1 uncultured Myxococcia bacterium
TGGGCCGTGAGCGGCAGGACCCCGCCGATGAAGATCATCGCCCGGAGGAAGAGGTCGCGCTCGGTCAGGCCGTAGAGGAAGTCGGCGAGCAGCCAGAGGGCGAGGTTGCCCGCGAGCACGGCGAAGTGGGTCGCCTGCCGCCGCTCGGTGGCCCGGAGCGCCACCACGATGGCCAGCAGCGCAGAGACGAGGGCCGCCAAGAGGGCGGACTGCAGGGCGAGGTCCATGCCTTTGTTCCGAGAGAGGGAACCGCCCAATAATGGATCCGATTTCACGATGGCGAAAGGAAGGAACGAGCGAAGCATCGAGCCCCGGCGGTGGCAGCCTGCTGCCGGGCCCCTTCGGCTGGCGCTGCTGCTCCTCGCCGCGCTCGGGAGTTCGGAGGCGGGGGCGCGGCGGTTGACCGAGGCGGACCTGCGACCCTATCTGGCAGGCACGCCCTACGAGGCGGCGGCGGAGGCGCTCCGGGAGGGACGTCGCGACGCGGCACGCGCCGCCTTCGATGCGGCGACGGGGGCGAAGCTCGACTCGGGCGTGCTGAACACCGCCCGGGAGGTGCTCCTCGCCCGCCTCCTCGAAGCGGAGGGGACTCCGGCAGAGGCGAGCCGCCACTGGGAAGCGGCGGCCGAGTCCGATGAAGTGGCCTCCGGCCCGCTCTTGGCCCGGGCGGTCGATGCGGCGCTCCGAGCGGGCGAGGTGGCACGGGCCTGGGCGCTGGTCGAGGCGATGCCCCCGGGGGAGGCGCGGGGCGCCGCCGCCCGGGGCGTGGCGGAGGCTTGGCTCTTGCGGGGCGATCTGCCCGAAGCGGAGGCGCGGACTCTCCTCGAGGCGATCGAGCCGGCAGACGCCGCCGGTCTCGCCCTCGTGGCTCGGCTGCGGGAGCACCTCGGCGATGTGGCAGGGGCGAAGGCGGCGCGAAGGCGTCTTTACCTCGAGTACCCAGAGAGCGCCGAGGCGAAGGCCGTCGCTGCGTCCCTCGCCGGCGAGCGGTTCACCCTCGAGGAGCGGGCAGGGCGCATCGAGCGACTTCTCCGCGCCCACGAGAACGAGGCGGTGATCCGGGAGGTCGGAGCGCTGCGCCTCGACGGCACCCGCTTCGGGCCCGTGGCGTGCCGGCTGCGCTTCGCCTGGGGAAAGGCGGCGCGCAAGGCGCGCCACTACCGCCTGGCCATCGAGGTGCTCTCGGAGGTGGCGGCGCGGTGCCGGGCGCCGGGGATCCGCGTCAAGGCGCTCTACCTCTGGGCCTCGGCCGAGTCGATCCTCCGGGGCGATCCGGCCATCCCCATCTACCTCGAACTTGCCCGGGACTTCCCCGCGCACCCCTACGCCGACGATGCACTCTTCTTCGTCGCCGACCTGCACCAGGACGGCGGGCGCCTCGCCAAGGCGCGGCGGGTCCTCGTTCGCCAGGTGCGCCGCTATCCGCGCGGGGACTATGCCGGCGAGGCGATGTGGCGCCTCTTCTGGATGGACCGGCAGCGGCGGCCGAAGCGGGCGCTGCGTGCGCTCGAGCGCCTCGTCGCCGCGTTCGAGGGGCGAGGAGGGGAGGACCTCGAGCGCGGGCTGTACTGGCTGGGGCGGCTGCGCGCCCGCATGGGGGACGTGCGGGGTGCCGCCGAAGCCTACGGGCGGGTGGTGCGCGACTTTCCCCTGTCCTACCATGCCCTTCTCGCGCTGCCCCGGTGGCGACGGCTGGACGCAGCCGAGGCCGAGCGCTTTCTCTCCGAACTCGAAGCCCCTCCTGCCGTCTCGCCCCCCTTCGACGTGGAGGTCGGGGAGGCCCTGGCGGCGCATCCCGCCCTGGTGCGCGGGCTGCATCTCCTGCGCCTCGAGCTTCTGCCCGAGGCGGCCGAGGCCTTCGATGCCGCAGCCCGGGACGCTCGGGGAGAGCAGGATCTCCTGGCGCTTGCGCTCCTCCTCGATCGCGCGGGGGATGCGCACCGCGGCCACTGGATCGTCCGGCGGCGGATCGGGGCCTTCCGTCGCGCCTGGCCGGCGGGTGCGGGCTGGCGCCTGTGGCGGGCCGGTTTTCCGCTCGCCTACCGCGACCTGGTGGAGCGCGCAGCGCGCACCGAGGGGCTGCCACCGAACCTCCTGCAGGCGCTCATTCGTGAGGAGAGTGCCCTTCAGCCACAGGTGGTCTCCTGGGCCGGAGCCACCGGGCTCGCGCAGCTCATGCCCGCCACGGCGCGGGACCTGGCGGGGCGCATCGGCTACGCGGGGCCCGTCACCCGCGAGACCCTGAAAGACCCGGCGCTGAACCTGCGCCTCGCCGCACGCTACCATCGCGATCTCCACCGTCTCTTCCACGGCAACCATGCCGTCGCCATCGCCGCCTACAACGCCGGGGAGCGCACGGTCGGGCGGTGGTACCTGGCCCGTAAGGACTGGGATCTCGACGTCTTCGTCGAGGAGATCGGGATCGCGGAGACACGTCGGTACACGAAGCGGATGCTTCGCTCCTTCGCCACCTACGAGTACCTCTACGGGCCCCCGGATGCGGCGGGGCGGCCCCGGATTCTCGAGCTGCCCGAGAAGGTCGGAGGGTCCGCGGCGCCCCAGGGAGCGCGCGCTTCGGCGCGGGGCGAGGCGGACAGCGGCGGCGGAGGCGCCGATGAGTGAGGCCTTTCGTGCGCTTCCGGCGGTGGGGACCCTCCTCACGCGCCCCGAGGTGGCGCCCCTCCTCGAGCGCTACGGCCGGCCCGCCGTCGTGCAGGCCCTGCGGCAACAGGTGGCCGAGGCGCGGCGCCTCCTCGCGCGGGGGGAGGCCGCGGCAGCCGAGGCCCTCTTCGAGGCGGAGGCGTTGG
>CAYYHA010000344.1:0-3136 GCA_964471535.1 uncultured Myxococcia bacterium
GGCGTGGGGGCAGGGGCGGGGCACCCCCTCGACCGGGGCGACGCCGGGCGCCGGCGGCCTGTTGCCGGAGCCCCGGTGAAGCGAGGCGGGGTGGGCGACGGCACGCCTTGCGGCGCCGCCCACGCTCCGCGCAAGGGCTGCGCGGGGCCAGGCGCCGCGCTCAGGGCCCCGCGTCCGAGGCTCCAGCGCCGCCGGCGCGGTGCACGGGCGGTGAGGGGATGGAGCCGCCCCGGCGAGCCTGGTAGGTTCCCCGCCGCCATGGGCGCCCCCTCCCCAGCCGTCGAGCCGGAGCCGATCCTCCGCATCGGCCTGCGCCCGCCGCGCTTCTGGGACGCGCAGGTGGCGATGAACCTGGGGATGATCGCGCTCGTCGCCCTCTTCGTCCTGCCCCTCGTGCTCGCCGAGTTCCTGCCCGCCTACGCCGGGGTGGCGGAGTTCATGTCTCTGGGGCTCGCGGTCTTCGGCAGCGCCGCGTACCTCGCCTGGCGTCGACTCCGCTTTCCCCGGAGCATGCCCCCCATCGAGGTCCGCGCCGATGGCCTGCTCCTGCCCCGCCGTGTCGACGATGCGCGGCGGGTGCACCTGCCCTGGGAGGCGATCCGCTCGGTGGAACTCCGCTTCCCGCTGCCCGTCTCGGTGCTCATCGTGGAGAGCGACCGGGGCACCTTCGTCGTACCGGCGCAGCACCTGCTCGAGCCCGAGGCCATCGAGCCCCTTGCCGTGGCCATCCGCCGGCACGCCGCACGGGTGCACGGGGGCGAGGCCTTCCTCGCGCAGCTGCGGGAGCGCGAGGCACGGGCGCGCCGGCTGCTCTCCCGCCCCCCGGCGGCCACCTTCGTGATCCTGGTCGTGCTCGCGGTCGCCTACCTCGTGGAGAGCCTCGTGGTGGCGGGGCGCGACCCCATCCTGGCGACCATCGAGCTGGGCGCCAACGTGCCCGCCTTCGTCCGGGCGGGGGAGTACTTCCGCCTCGTCTCGGCCAACTTCCTCCACGCCGGCCTCGGCCACCTGATCCTCAACGGGCTGGCGATCGCCTTCTTGGGCCTGGTGCTCGAGCGGATCATCGGCACCTGGCGCTTCGTGGTCGTCTACCTGCTCTCGGCGCTTGGCGGCGCCGCCGCCTCGGCGCTGGCCGCCCGGGCGCCGCTCTCGGTGGGGGCGAGCACCGCCGTCTTCGGCCTCCTCGGCGCACTGGGGGTGGTGCAGCTGCTCCACCATCGGCGGCTGCCCGCGGGCTTTCGCCAAAGCCTGCGCTGGTGGGTGCTGATCCTGGGGCTCAACGGGCTGCTCTCCATGCTCGAGTTCGTGGACGGCTGGGCCCACTTGGGAGGCTTCTTGACCGGCGCGGTGGTGGCGGTGCCGCTGTGCGCGCGGCCTACCTTCCTCGAACCGTCGGCGCCTACCCCTCTGCCCATCCGCCTCCTGGCAGTCAGCCTGATCGCGCTCACCCTGGCGGGGCTCGTCGCGGCGGTGGACTACGCCGCCTCCGGCAACACGAACGCCAAGCGGCAGATGCTGGTGCGGGTGCTCGAACAGGAGGATCTCGATCCGGGGCGCCTGAACATGGTGGCGTGGAAGCTGGCCATCGATCCCGGCGCCCCGCGGGTGCACCTCGAGGCGGCGCGCCGGGCGGCGGAGCGCGCGGTCGCCGAGGACCCGAACCCGGCCCATCGGGATACCCTCGCGCAGCTACTGCATCGCCTCGGCGAGGCCGAGGCGGCGGTGCGCCTCGAGCTGGAGGTGCTCCACTCGGTGGCCGGTCGGCCCGACGCGCGGGTGTATGCGACGCAGCTGGCGAAGTTTGCCGCCGCGGCGAAGGCCGCGGGGATGCATCTCGTGCCCGAGGACAGTCCGCCGGTCTCGGTCCGCTTCGAGCCGGTCGAGGGGAGTGCGACCCCGAAGTGGGTCGAGGTGGAGGTCGGTGGCCCGCCCGCGAAGCCGCTGGAGATCGTGGCACCGTACCGACAGCAGGGGCGGCTCGCGGGACTGGTCCTCGCCTGTGCGGGACGGGAGGGGAGCCGCCGGGTGCCGCTCCGCGCGCAGCGCCTCTTCCAACCGCGCCCCCGAGGGCAGGTGAAAGCCGAAGTGGACGCGGTCCTCACGGGCACCTGCAGGCCCTCGGAGGAGGGCATCGACGTCTGGGTGTGGGTGGGTGACCCGGAGATGCTGTCGCTGCCCTAGGGGCTTGGCGCAGGGGAGAGGTCATGGCGCGACGTTTCCGAAAATCGGTGCGGGCGAAGGAGGTGCGAAGGGAGCTCCTCCCGGGACAGAGCACCGAGCTGCTCAGGCACCTGGGCCTCCTGGACGCAGAGGGAAACCTCCATGCGGACAGCCGGCGAAAGCTCAAGCAGGTCAACCACTTGGTTCGGCTCCTTGAGCCAGCACTGGAAGATCTCTTTGCCCGGCACCAAGCGCCTGTTCTCGTGGACGCGGGGGCGGGCAACGCCTATCTCGGTTTCGTGCTCTACGAGCTCTTCCTCGCGCCGGCGGGCCGGGGCGAGCTGTGGTGCATCGAACAGAACCGAACGCTCATCGAGCAGGTGGCCGAGCGTGCCTTCCATCTCGGTTACGACCGGGTCCGCACCGTGCTCTCGGACATCGCCGCCAGCGAGATGCCGGAGCGGGTGCATCTCCTGACGGCGCTGCACGCCTGCGATACCGCCACCGACGATGCCCTGCTGCGGGCCATCGAGCTGGGGGTGGACTACGTGGCGGTGGTGCCCTGCTGCCAGGCGGAGGTGGCGCGGCAGCTGGCGGCGCTGCAAGGGCCACAGCTTCGGGCACCCAGCCTGCGGCAGCTGTGGCGCCATGCCTGGCACCGGCGGGAGTTTGGGGCCCACCTGACCAACGTAGTGCGGGCGCTGGTGCTCGAGGCCCATGGCTACAAGGTGACCGTGACCGAGCTGACCGGGTGGGAGCACAGCCTGAAGAACGAGCTCATCCTGGGCCGCCGGGTTCACCGCGACAACCTCCGGGCCCGGCGTGCGCTCCGAGGGCTGCTCCGAGAGATCCCCGTGCGCCCGCATCTGGTCGAGGCCCTGGGGCTGGCCCCCGGGCCGGAGGCCGGGCGTGACGCGGGGAAGACCGAGCAGAGGGCGTCCCGGGCAGCCGCTGCCGAGGGGGCGGAGTCCAAGGG
>CAYYHA010000345.1:0-2728 GCA_964471535.1 uncultured Myxococcia bacterium
AAGGGGGGGCGTGGCGCCCCCCCTTCTGGGGGAGCCGCGCGAAGCCTGCCCGCAGCAGGCTGAGGCGCCGCGCGGCGGTCCGGGGGCGAAGCCCCCGGGAGGAGGGGGTCCAGGGGGAGGAGACTCATAACTTGTGGACACTCGGCCGGTGCCTCGGCGCAGCCGGCGTCTTGTGTTTACGAGCCCCCGGGGCCGGGAGGGCAAATGTGGCCTCGCAAAGGATGGGCGAGTCGCCTGGGAGGCCCTCAGGGGGCACTGCCGGCGTTCGACGTCGGTGCGCGCGACGCGTCTCGCCCTCGACGAGGGTTGCTCTCGGTCGCGCGACGACGCCGGTAGCTCTTGCCCCTGAGTCGCACGACCTCGCCGTGCTCCTCGAGCCGGTCGACGATGGCCTCGGCGAGATCGGGGTCGTGCAGCACGTCGCCCCAGGTCTGGGGCTCCTTGTTCGAGGTGATGATGATCGGTCTCTTCTTGAGGTACCGGCGATCGACCACCTGGAACAGGCTGTTGGCTGCATCGGGACCGTAGCTGAGGTAGCCGAGCTCGTCGATGACGAGCACGTCGGGCGCGACGAAGCCCGACAGTGTCTGCTCGAAGTCGCCCTCGCGAGCGGCGACGTGCAGCTCGTTGAGCAGCTGCGCCGCGGTGGTGAAGCGCGCGTCGTAGCCATTCTGGATGGCCTTGTAGGCGATGGCGATGGCCAGGTGGGTCTTGCCACGGCCGGGCTCGCCGAGCAGCACCAGCGAGCGCCCGTCCTCGACCAGCTCGGGTCCCAGGAAGCGGCCCAGCATCTGCCGCTTCACCGAACGCTGAAACTCGAAGTCGAACTCCTCGATCGTCTTGAGGAACGGGAAGCGCGCCTTGCGTGTGGAGCGCTGGATGCGCGTCTCGGCGCGGTGCGCGATCTCCTCGGCGACGAGTTGTTCGAGCACCTCGCGGTAGGTCCAGCCTTCCTTCTCCGCTCGCTCGAAGAGCGGTGCGTACATGCGCCGGATGGTCGGCAGGTGCAGTCGGCGCAGGCCGGCGTCGAGATCGGTGGCAGTCGGGGGAACGCTCATCGCGACACCTCCCGAGAAGCCTGCCCGCCGAGGATGGCCTCGACGTACTCGGCGCCGACGACGCCGCGCCGGCCGGCCTCGATCAGCGCATCGCGGACGGCCGGCTCCCCGTGACCCTCGAGCAGAGCGAAGACACGATCGACCTCGTCCCTCCAGTGGTCCGGACGGCGGTGGCGCACCTCCGTCATGAACCACTCGGCCGCCGGGCACAGGTCCATCAGGACCTGACGCTTGACGTAGGGTCGGGCACCGTCCTTGGTCAACAGTTCCTCGCGCTGATCCGGGAGCACCGAGTACTTGCCGTTGGCAGGGCGACGGGGATGCACGCGCGGCGCGTCCTTGCCCACGTGAACGTGCACCTCGTCCTTGCCCACGCGCACGGTGATGGCCTGACCGACGTGCTCGAAGCCCGCGAAGTACCGCAGCCCATCGAGCTCCACGAATCCGTCGGTGCGCACGACGCGGCTGTAGCGCAGCGTGAAGCCCACCGGGTCGAGCCCGAGCGGGCGCAGGCGCTCGGCCTCGAGCATCATGCGCGCCCGCGGCACCTCGCCCGTGGCGCGGGACGGCCGCTCTTCATTGACTCGCTGGTGCCACGCCGCGAGCTTCCTCTCCAGATCCGCACGATCCCGGAAGCGGTGGGCCTTGAACAGGCTCGACTTGACGTAGCCGACCAGATTCTCCACAGAGCCTTTCTCGCGGGGGCGCTTGGGCCAGGTCGCGTGCGGCGAGAAACCGCACTCCACCGTGAACCAGGCGAACGTCTCCTGCCAGCGCACGTGCTTGCCCTTGCGCTCGGACACGATCGTCCGCGGATTGTCGAACACACCGATCAGCGGCATCCCGCCGAAGTAGGTGTATGCGTCGACGACGCCGCGGCACACCGTCTCGGTGCGCTGATCTTCGACCAGCAGCACCCTGGTCATGCGCGAGTACTTCAATCGCGAGGCGAAGAAGCGGATCCGCTCGCGGGTCCCGTCCTCGTACCGCACCAGGTGCTCGCCGAAGTCGTGCTGACAGAACTCGCCGGCGACCGCCTCGAAGCGAGCCACCCCGTCCGCGGCCTTGCGGGGTCGCAGCCTGCGCACCAGGTCGTACACCGCGCTCTTGCCGCCCTCGTAGCCCTCCTCCCGCAGGCGCTCCAGGACGGCGATGCCGGCCAGGTCGGGCTCCGCCTCCAGCCAAGCCCTCACCTGGCCCACGTAGCCGGCCACCTTGCTCGGCCGCCCCATCCGGCGACGAGTCCGCCTATCGTGCTCCTCGGGGTCCTCGATCCTCTCCTCCGAGCTCACCCGCTCTACCGTACGCGGGCTCACACCGCTCGCCTCGGCCGTCCGCTCCACGGATACACCGGCCGCTCGTAACTGCTGGATCTGCAACCGCTTCATGCCGTCGTACATCCTCCATGGGCTACCAACGGCACCTCGCCCCGATCCAGAAGGGGCCTACATGGCAGCCTGGCTCGGCGGCCTCACGCCGCCTCGGTCAACCCGCCAGACTTTCCGGAATCTGGCCGCCAGACTTTCCGGAACCCACAGCGCGGCGCAGCCTTCATCGGGGAGCGTCCCCAGGAATGCGCCTCGCGCGATCCAAGACTTGCCCTGCTGGAACCTGCGCACGGAGCGCCCACGGGGCCGTGCTGAACCACTGCGACCCGCGCCCTCGAGGCA
>CAYYHA010000345.1:2738-3130 GCA_964471535.1 uncultured Myxococcia bacterium
CTTTCCGGAATCTGGCCGCCAGACTTTCCGGAACCCACAAGGATACCGTGGGGTGCATCTCATCTACCAGTATCACAGCGACAGGATGACCACTTACAACGGTCTCCGGATCGAACTGCAGATTCGCTCTCTCTTGCAGCACGCCTGGGCAACTGCGGTGGAAACCGTTGGGATATTCCTGCAGCATTCACTCAAGTCGTCCATGGGGCCCGACGACTGGCTTCGCTTTTTCGCGCTATCCGCATCCGCCTTTGCGCGAGCCGAAGGGTCACCAGCTGTACCCGGAACCCCGACAGTCCAACGCGAGCTCCGGCGCGAGATCAAGCGGCTGATGCACGAGCTAGGCGTTGAAGAGAATCTCCGAACGTTTGGTCAAGCTCTCAGGGTAACCG
>CAYYHA010000346.1:0-3125 GCA_964471535.1 uncultured Myxococcia bacterium
CGGCCGGAAGCGGTCCCGGTCCCCCCGTCCCGGCACGGCTCCCCCCTCCCCTGCACGGGGCTGCTGTCGTCCTCCACATCGGGCGCCTTCCCTTCCGGCCTCGCCGCCGGAGTATAGCGAGCCGTCTGGCCGCGGCAAAAACGGCGGGCGGGCCGCTGCCGCGGCCGGCGCCGCTCCCGTGGCCTCGAGGTCGCTCGCGGCAGATGGGACGGGCGGCGAAGCCCGACCGAGCGCCGCCGGCGGCGCCTTCCCCCCAGTGGGCTACGCCTCCTTGAACTTCAGCCGGCCCGAGTCGGTCACCCGCACGACGTAGAGCTGCCCGCAGTAGAAGCAACGCACCTCGTCCCCGTCGCCGAAGCCATCGTCGTAGGGATTGCTCGCATCGCAGTCGGGACACTCGAACTCGGTGTAGCGCTTCTTCTTTTCGGGAGGCGCCTCGTCGTCATCCACCATGATCCCTCTTCTATCAGGGCCGCACTTCGCGCCCAAGCGCAGGTCCAAGTACGGTGCGCGGCCCCCGCACCCCGCTCGGACCAGGAATGCGAAGCTCCCCGTCTCCCTGCGGGATCACCAGCGGTCCAGGAAGGCGCTCAGCTCGTCGGCTGCCTCTTCCTCACGCCTGGCTGCCTCCTCGAGGACGCCCGCCACCTTCGGATCGGTATGCGCGAGGAGCGCCAGGTCCACGCCCTCCCACACGATCGCATCGACCTCCGAGGCGCAGACGACCACACAACTTCGCTGCCGGTGGCCCAGAGCTGCCGAAGCGCCGACCACCTCGCCAGCGCCCAGCTCCAACGCCGGCACCGCCTGTGCCCCGTCCTTGGCGAAGACCTGCACCGTGCCCGCGGCGACGAGCAGCACCTCTCGCGCTTCGTCGCCGGGCCCCCAAAGACGCATTCCCTTTGCCAGCCGCCGCGCCCCCCCGCCGCGTAGGATCTCCTCGCGTCCTGCACCGAGCGCCACGACGAAGGGGCTGCGCCGCAGCACGGGGTCGCTGCTCACCAGGGTCACAGGATCGAGGCGCTTGAGTCCGAGGCGCAGGATCGGCTTCGAATCGTCGCTCATGGACGCTCCGGCGCGCGCGGAAGATCGGCCGGGGGCTTCGTTCGATACTTCGACTCCACGTGGGCGATGAGATCGAAGATGCTGTCCATGTACGGGGTGGTGTCCTCGCCCGTGCGTCCCCGCCGATTCACGTAGAAGGAGCCCTTGTTGCACTCACGGGTCCATTCGGGACCGAAGACCTTTCCGGGCGGCTCGTCGCAGTCGCGGTGGCCTTCGGCGTCGACGAAGCAACAGCGCCCGTCGACGAAGACGATGATCATCTTCTGAATGAGGCCCTCGGCCATGTAGCCGGCGAGCACGAGCTGCGTGGCCAGCATGCCCTCCGGCGCCTGCCCGTAGCCATGGAGGAAGTAGACCACCGGGTAGCGCTTGTTCGCATTGGCGGGCTCGAAGTACCCCGGCGGCAGGGCGATGGCGTAGCTGCGCATGGACTGCAGGCTCTCACTCCAGAAGCTCTCCACCCGGGTGTGCTCGCTCACCGACCCATAGTCCTCGGGTGCGTAGTCGCCGTCGGGCCAGCGGCTGGAGATCCAGGAGAAGAGCACATTGAAGCGGTCGAGGGCTTGCTTCACGGTTCCGACGTGCGCTCCATCGCCGTCCTCGATCTGGGCGGGGCTCGCATCGGGATCGCCGTAGAGGAGCAGTGCGGCGCCGGGCATGGCGGAAAAGTCCACGTCCTGGAAGTCGAAGTCTCCGCCCGCCGGCGTGCCGTCGGTCCGCGGGAGCGAGGCGAAGTCGAGGTACCAGGCGGCATCGCCCCGCCGGGCGGCGAGGGCACCGAAGGCGTTGGCGCTGCTCACCCCGAAGTTGAAGATGTCCCTGATCCCGCCTTCGAAATAGAAGTCGACCCTCGAGAAGGTCTCCTCGTCCCACGCGAGATAGTTGGAGCGGGGATCGTGGGCGAGGAAGTAGTCGTAGTTGGGCGAGCGATCGAAGGTTCCGTTCCCCTCGCCGTAGTCCCCGGTGCCGGCCACACCGTCGAGCCCGAAGTCGTCGAAGGGCTCACCTTCGTCCCATCGCCAGTTGCCCTCGGTGCCGAGCGGCTGCGTCTCCCAGTCGTAGTCGTCACCGTTGGGGTCGGGCCGCGTGGCCGGATCGTAGGCGCCGCCCCCGCAGCCGCCCTGCCCATCCTCCTCTTCGTTGGCACATCCGTCGGACCCCACGTCGCGGAAGCGCTCGCGTCCGTTGTTCACGATGGGCTCGCCGTAGTCGCGCACGCCGTCTCCGTCGTAGTCGACGGCCAAGGCCATGCGGGCGACCTGCGTGTGGGGCCGGCAGGGATCGTAGCGCCCCTTTTCCTGGTCGTAGATCTCGGGATAGCGCGCCTTCTCCGCCTTTCCCACCGAGACCACGGGGCCGTTGTCGCCGCAGAAGGTCTCGGCATCGGGGGCCCGGCACAGGTCGACCACCTCGCCGGTCTTCTCACACACCTCGATGGGCTCCTCTCCATCGCAGAAGGAGATGACGTCGAAGCGGCCCTCGGGGTTGTATTCGGCGTTGTACAGCGGGGCCGTCCCGCCGTGGTCGAGGCCGCGGATCACGAGCGGCTTCTCACAGGTTTCGCTGCCCGTCATGCCCGGGGGCCGCTGCGGGCTCTCCGGGTTGTAGTAGCCGGGGTTTCCCAGGGCGAGGGTCAGGTCTTCGAAAAGGTTCAGGTAGGCACTGCGGTCGAAGGTGCCGCCGTTGTCGTCGAACCACCAATCGTTGTACTCCCGCCCGCCGTGCTCGAAGCGCTGCGTCGGCTGGCCGAGCTGCTTGCAAGCGGCAATCCGCGCCGGATCGTTCAGCACCTCCGTGTCCCCTGCCGCTTCTTCGAGCAGCGCGAGGTAGTCCTCGTAGCGGCAGAATCCGGAGAGGACCTCGTCCTGCACGTAGTGGAGCATGTAGGCGACGTCGAAGGCCCCCCCGAGGGGCGCGACGAGGTCGAAGGCCTCGGGGTGCGTGGCGCCGGTGAATCCACTTCCGATGCCCCCCATCGACACACCGGCGATCGCCCGGAAGGTGTAGTGACGCGTCTTGGGCGTCCCCCCGTCGCCCCCTCCACCCCCGCCGCCCGGGTC
>CAYYHA010000347.1:0-886 GCA_964471535.1 uncultured Myxococcia bacterium
CGCGCACCGGCTCGACGCTGATCATCGACTGCAGGATGGCGGCGGCATCCGGCGGGTCCTCTCCCTCCTCCACCGGACCGATGAAGTCGGGGTCCCGATCGAGGCCGAGGCGCTCCACCACCCGGCGGGCGATCTCCAGGCTCTGAATGACCTTGTACTCGGTGTTGTAGAACTCCTGTGTGTGCCAGTAGGTCCCGGCACCGATCTCCACCACGTCGGAGACGCCCTTCAGCACGTTCGGCGCGCGGGGGTCGATGACCACCGAGGTGGTTGCCTTGTAGATGCGCGGCTGGCGCAGCGTCCACACGGCGGTGGCCGCCACGAAGAGGGCGAACACCGCCAGGATGCTCCAGATGCGCTTGCGTAGGACCTCGTAGTAGGCGCGGAGATCGATCTCCGGCTCCGACTCGTGGGTCGCTTCGGCAGGGGCGGTGGGAAGTGGCTCGGTCATCGCGGTCGTCTCGGGGCCACCCGCGCCGCCGGGGGCGCTCGGCCGGCCAACCCGGGTAAGGTACTCTCGCCCCGGTGGTGCAGCAAGCCAGTCGCCTCCTGCCCCTCTCCGTCCCCGCCGAGATCCGCGCGGCGCTGCCGGCTGCCGCCCTGGGTGAGGTCGAGGCGCTGGGCCGTGTGGCGGGCTGGCTGGGCGGCGCCGAGCCCAGGGAGGCGGGAGCCGCCCTCGCCCGCGAGGGCCTCCTCGAGGCGGTCGCCCATCGCCTGGTCTCGGGTGCATCCCAACAAGCCGCATCGCAGGGCCTGCCCGCGGCCCACCGCGCCTTCCTGCGGGACCGGCTCCGCCAGGCCGCCGCCCGCTGGGTGCTCCTCCGCCACGTCACGGCGGAGGTGGGCGCCGCCCTCGCCGAGGCGGACGTGCCCCACCTGTGGATGA
>CAYYHA010000347.1:896-3123 GCA_964471535.1 uncultured Myxococcia bacterium
TGGCCGGCTGGTGCTATCCCCAGGCCCACCTTCGCCCCATGGAGGATCTCGATCTGCTGGTGCCCATCGGCGCCCGCAGCGCGGCCCTGGCCGTCCTCGGCCGCCTGGGCTTCCGGGGCGCCGCCGATCCGGCGACGGTGAGCCACGAGCTCGCGCTCGGCCGGCAGGGCGTAATCGTGGATCTCCACTGGCACCTCGCCCGCCCGGGGCGCATCCCCTCCGCCTTCGAGGCGGGGATGCTGGCCCGGCGCCGGCACACCGGTCCCCTTTCCGTCCCCGATCCCCTCGACGCCGCTGCGGTGGCCCTGGCCCACCCGGCGCTCACCGAGCACGTCAGCGGCCGCCTGCTGCGCATCCTGGCCCTCCACCACCTCCTGGCAGCGATGGCCGGCCGGGAGGCGGAGCTGGCCGCCCACCTTCGCCGCTACCGGCTGTCCACCGCGGCCTGGGCGCAGGTGGCCTGGGCGCGGCGCTTCGTCTCGGATCCCCGGCTGGAGGCGCTGGAGGCGCGCCTTCGCCCGGCGCCCCTCCGGCGTCGCTACCTCGAGCGCTGGCTGGACGCCGAGCCGGAGCAGCTCTACTGGCGCTTCCCCGCCCTGGTGCGCGGGGGCTTCAGCCTGGCGCTCTCCGAGGGCCCGGCGCAGGCGGCGCGGGCGCTCCTCTCACTGGCGGCGGCCCGGCGCCGCGCTCAGGCGGAGGCGGCCGAGGTGGAGGCGATCCTCTCCCGGTACCAGGCGTAGGTCTCTTCGATGCCCTGCCGCAGGGGGATTCGCGCGCGCCAGCCCAGGGCGTGCAGCTTCGAGACGTCGAGGAGCTTGCGCGGGGTGCCGTCGGGCTTGGACCGGTCGTAGACGATCTCACCCCGGTGGCCGACGATCTCCTGCACCAGCGCCGCCAGCTCGGCGATGGAGATGTCCTTGCCCACGCCCACGTTGACGATCTCCTCGTCGTCGTAGTGGCGGGCCAAGAAGACCGCGGCGTCGGCGAGGTCGTCCACGTGGAGGAACTCGCGCCGCGGCGTGCCCGTGCCCCAGAGTGTCACGGGTGCGTGACCGGCCTCCTTCGCCTCGTGAAACTTCCGGATGAGGGCGGGCAGCACATGGGAGGTCTCGAGATCGAAGTTGTCGCCGGGGCCGTAGAGGTTGGTGGGCATCAGCGAGATGGCGCGGAAGCCGTACTGCCGGCGATAGGCCTGCACCATCTTGATGCCGGCGATCTTGGCGATGGCGTACCACTCGTTGGTGGGCTCGAGGGGGCCGGTGAGCAGGGCCGACTCTGGGATGGGCTGGGGGGCGTGCTTCGGATAGATGCAGCTCGAGCCCAGAAAGATCAGGCGCTCCACCCCGGCCCGGTAGGCGGCGTCGATGACCGCGGTCTGAATCTGCAGATTGTCGCGGATGAAGTCGGCGGGGTAGCGGCTGTTGGCCAGGATGCCGCCCACCTTCGCGGCGGCGAGGTAGACCTCGTGGGGGCGCTCGGCCTCGAAGAAGGCGCGCACCGCGGCGGCGTCGCGCAGGTCGAGCGCCTCCCGCCCCCGGGTGAGGATCTCCACCGGCTCGCGGGAGAGGCGCCGCAGCAGCGCCGAGCCCACCAGGCCCCGGTGGCCGGCGACGAAGACGCGCCGGCGGCCGGCCTCCTCAGCGGTCACCGGCGATCCCCCGCAGCGCGATCTCGTGGCCCGCGTCCCGGAGGGTCTTCTCCTGGCGGGCCAGCTCGAGGTCGTGCTCGTACATCTCCCGCACCAGCGCCTCGAAGCTCACCGTGGGCGCCCAGCCCAGCTCCGCGCGGGCCTTCGCCGGGTCGCCCTGCAGATAGTCCACCTCGGTGGGGCGGAAGTAGCGGGGGTCGATCTCCACGTGTGCGTCCACGTCGAGGCCGGCCAGGGCAAAGGTGGCCTCCAGGAACTCCCGCACCGAGTGCGACTCGCCGGTGGCCACCACGTAGTCGCCGGGCGCCTCCTGCTGCAGCATCCGCCACATCGCCTCCACGTAGTCCCGGGCGTGGCCCCAGTCGCGCTTCGCCTCGAGGTTGCCCAGGTAGAGCTTCTCCTGCAGGCCGAGCTGGATGCGGGCCGCCGCCCGGGTGATCTTCCGGGTGACGAAGGTCTCCCCGCGCCGCGGGCTCTCGTGGTTGAAGAGGATGCCGTTGGCGATGAACAGGTCGTAGGCCTCGCGGTAGTTCACGCAGTACCAGTAGGCGGCCACCTTGCTCACCGCGTAGGGGCTGC
>CAYYHA010000348.1:0-3096 GCA_964471535.1 uncultured Myxococcia bacterium
AGTACGCGGCGATCAAGTTCTTCCTCTACACGCTCGCCGGCTCGGTGCTGATGCTGATCGCCATCATCGGCCTCTACTACAACTCGCCGAGCACAGCGGAGATCGTCGAGCGGGTGGGTGAGACCCCTTGGGCCTACTTCGCCGACGGCAGTGCCTTCGATCACACCTTCCGGATGGACGTGTGGCGTTGGGCGGGTGAGAGCGGCATCTGGGATGCGGTCGGCACGATCCTCGGCTTCAAGTTCACCCACCTCGTCTGGCTGGGGCTCTTCATCGGCTTCGCCATCAAGGTGCCGATCTTCCCCTTCCACACCTGGCTCCCCGACGCCCACGTGGAAGCGCCCACTCCGATCTCCGTCATCCTGGCGGGGATCCTCCTCAAGACCGGTGGCTACGGTATCTTCCGTTTCAACCTGGGGATGCTCCCCGAGGCGATGCGCTACTTCAGCGGCGTGGGTGGGGAGGGGATCCCGCTGCTCCCTCTCATCGGGACAGTCTCTATCGTCTACGCAGCGATGGTGTGCCTCGCCCAGCGCGACCTGAAGAAGCTCATCGCTTATTCCTCGGTGAGCCACATGGGCTTCGTTCTGTTGGGGCTCGGAGCACTCACACCGCAGGGGCTCGCCGGGGCGATGTTCGTGATGATCGCCCACGGCGTCGTCTCGCCCATGCTCTTCCTGATCGTCGGGGTGATCTACGACCGCGCCCACCACCGGCGCATCGAAGGCTTCGGCGGCCTGGCCAAGAAGGTTCCCGAGTACACGGGCCTCATGGGGCTTGCCTTCTTCGCGTCACTGGGCCTCCCGGGGCTGGCCGGCTTCATCGGTGAGGTCACCGTCTTCCTCGGGGCCTTCAACCGCCACACGGTCTACGTCGTCGTCGCTGCCACTGCCGTGATCATCACCGCCGCCTACTATCTCTGGGCCATTCAGCGGATGTTCCTCGGCAAGTTCAACGAAAAGTACAAAGACCTGGGCGACGTGGTCTGGCTGGAGCGCAGCACGCTGTATCCGTTGGCCATCGTGACCATCGTCCTGGGCTTCTACCCTCAGCCCATTTTCGAGCTGATGAACACCGGCCTCTTCAAGCTGCTCGGCGCCATCGGCGGCATGCAGTAGGCAGGCAGGCCCCACCACGAGCGGGTACGACCCATGGGCATCGAAGCGACGCGCATCGCCGACAACCAGGCCTCGCTGGCCTACTTCGTCCCGGAACTCATCGTCATCGCCGGGATCCTCTTCCTCTTCCTGAGCGACATCTGGGCACGGCGGAAGTCCCTGACCTTCCAGGAACGGTGGCAGGCCGGCTCGGCCTTCGTCATCGGCGCGCTCGCGTTGCTCGCCCTTCTCCTCGGCGTGGGATCTCCGCTGGGTGAGAGTTCCGAGGCGGTGAGCCTCTTCAACGGCCTGATGGTGCACGACCGCTTCGCGTGGTTCTTTCGGGCCTTCGCGCTCGTCACCACCTTGGTGGTGGTGCCCATCGTGCCCGGGAGCCGGCAGATCGACGTGCCCCGGCTGGGCGAGTTCTATGCGCTGATGTACTGCATCACGCTGGGGCTGATGACGCTGCCCGGCTCGGTGGACCTCCTGATGATCTTCCTTTCGCTCGAGCTCATCAGCCTGATGAGCTACATCCTCACCGCCTATCGGAAGGGAGTTCGGCTGTCTGCGGAGGGAGGTCTGAAATACGTCATTTTCGGCGGCGTCGCCTCGGGCACGATGCTCTACGGCTTCTCGCTCCTCTACGGGGTCTGTGGCGGCACCACCCTCGCGGACCTCAACGCGGGTTTCCACGACGTGATGAAGGATGTGTACATCCAGGACATGCTCGGGGACCCCACGGCGCTGAAGGTGACGCTCGCGGTCGCGGTGGTCTTCGTGCTCGTTGGATTCGGCTACAAGATCGCTGCCGCCCCCTTCCACCTGTGGACGCCGGATGCCTATGAGGGGGCTCCAACCCCTTTTACCGCCTTCCTGTCGGTGGGACCGAAAGCGGCCGGCATGGCGGTGATCATTCGCTTCTTCTTCGGGGTCTTCGTCGATCCGGATCCCGCTCTGTGGACGAAGGGAATCGTCGAATCCATCACTGACCTGCCCTGGCAGGAGATCCTGGCGATTCTCTCCATCGCGACGATGACGGTGGGCAACCTCTCCGCCCTGACGCAGAGCCAGATCAAGCGGATGCTGGCTTTCAGCTCCATCGCCCACGCCGGCTACATGCTCATGGGCCTGGCCGTAGGCACCACGCAGGGCCTCGAGGCGGTGCTCGTCTACACCGTCATCTACCTGTTCATGAACCTGGGTGCCTTCATCGTCGCCACTTGGGTCGAGGCGCAGAGCGGAAGTGACGAGATCGAAACCTACCGTGGCCTCGCTGCACGGGCCCCGCTGGCCTCCTTGGCGATGGCCATCTTCCTCTTCTCACTGACCGGCCTGCCGCCCCTGGCCGGCTTCATCGGGAAGTTCCTGCTCTTCTACGCCGTACTCGCCAAGGGCGGCGCACTGATGTGGACGCTCGCGCTCATCGGCGCGCTGAACGGCGCCATCAGCCTCTACTATTACGCCCGGGTGGTCAAAGCGATGTACCTCGACGCAGCGGTAGAACACACCCGCCTGCGCCTGGGCACCACCTACGGCCTGCTCACCCTGCTGCTACTGCTCCCCACGCTCGCCTTCGGCGTGTATTGGTCGCCGCTGGCGCGGCTGGGCGCATCGGCGCTGCACGATCCGATGCTCTCGAAGGTGCGGGTGACGCGGGTCGCCTCCCTTGGCGCTGCAGGGCGCGCAGAGCGGCTCACCCAGCTGGCGGCCGAGTCTCGACTCAACGCGCCTTGAGCGGCTTTCCCTCGCGTCCTTCCCGCAACGAGTCCAGGATCGCCAGATAGGCCTCGACCCGCTCGGAATCGAGGCGGCCCGCCTCGAGGGCCTCGTGCACTGCGCAGCCGGGCTCTCCGCGATGCGTGCAGTCGCGAAAGCGGCAGGCTGCAGCATAGGGTGCCACGTCGGGAAACGCTGCTTCGAGCCCGCGCGCGTCGATGAGCCCGAAGCTCCGTACGCCGGGCAGATCGATGAGCATCCCCGCCTCCCACACGAACCC
>CAYYHA010000349.1:0-3054 GCA_964471535.1 uncultured Myxococcia bacterium
GGTCGCCGACCGCGGCGAGCCGGTCTTGGTCCGTGACGCGCGCTCCGATCCCCGCTGGTCGGGCCGCATCGACGAGGTCACGGGCTTTCGCACCCAGTCGCTGCTCGCGGTGCCCATGAAGGCGCGCGGGGAGGTGCTCGGGGTGCTCGAGGCGGTGAGCGGGGAGGGCGGTCGCTGCTTCGACGCCGAGGACCAGCGCATCCTCGCCTACCTCGCGGATTTTGCTGCCATCGCTCTCATCAACGCGCGCAACTACGAGCGGATGAAGACGCTCACCCTCATCGACGAGCACACCCACCTCTACAACGCGCGCTACCTCTTCCAGCACCTCGAGCGCGAGGTGGAGCGGGCCCGGCGCTACGGTCACCCACTCTCCCTCGTTTTCCTCGACCTCGATCGCTTCAAACAGGTGAACGACACCTACGGGCACCTCGCCGGCAGCGAGGTGCTCCGCGAGGTGGGCGAGGTGCTGCGCGCCCACGCCCGGGCCTCCGACGTGGCTTGCCGCTACGGTGGGGACGAGTTCGTGGTGGTGCTCCCCGAGACCACGCGGGCGGGCGCGCTCGAGGCGGCCGAGCGGCTGCGCCTCGGCGTCAGCGGCCACCGCTTCCTGACGCGGCGCAAGGTGGACTTGCGTCTCACCGCCAGCCTGGGCGTCGCCACCTTCCCCGACGACGCCACCGACGTGGAGGGCCTTCTGCGGGGCTCCGATGCGGCGATGTACGCGGCGAAGGCGGCGGGCCGGGACGGGGTGCGCGCAGCGTCTCCCGGCGCTGCGGGGGAGGGCGACGAAGGCCCGTGAGCCACCGGTGCGAGGGTGTGCCCCGCCGGATCCCACCCTGGGGTCTGGCGGTGGTGGCAGGACTCACCGCGGCGCCGCTGTGGGCGGGGCGCTTCCTCCCCTTCCTCGATCTGCCGCAGCACCTCGGCCTCGCCTCGGTGATCCACCACTACGGCGATCCCGCGTGGGACTTTCAGCGGTTCTACGAGGTGGATGCACGGCCGCTCCCCTACTGGGGCTACTACCTCCCCGTCTCGCTGCTGATGTCCCTGCTGCCCGTCGAGATCGCCTCGAAGGTGGTGCTCTCGGTGGCGCTCGGTCTCGTGCCGGTGGGCCTGTGGTCGCTGCTGGGTGCCTTCCGGCGGGACCGGCGGCTCGCCCTCTTCGGGGTGCCGCTCGCCTGGAACACGAACCTGTACATGGGCTTCACCAGCTTCGTCGTCTCGATCCCCCTCTACCTCTTCGCGGTGGCCGCAGCAGAGCGCTACCTCTCCGGCCCGGCGGGGCGCCGGGGGAGGGCCGCTGCGGCCGGGGCGCTCGCCCTCGCCGTCTACCTCGCCCACGGGCAGACCTTCCTCCTGCTGGTCTGCTCGGTGGGCCTCCTGTGGCTGGCGCACCGCGCGCCGGGACGTCATCTCCTCGCCTACCTCCCCAGCGCGCTGCTCCTTGCCTACTGGATCGCCACCGTCGTCGCGGCGCCGCCCGCCGAGGTGGCATCGCCCGAGCACCTCCACGTCTTCGAACGCCTCGGCGTCCCCGGCCGAGTTCGCTTCAATCCGCCCAGCGCCAACCTGGCGCGCCTGCCCGAGGCCCTCTTCGCGGTGCACAGCGGCGAGGTGGAGGAGGGACTGTGGCTCGCGCTCGGCGGCGTCTTCGTGGCGCTCTCCTTCTTCCGCGCCACCGCGGTGGCCCCCGAGGGCCGCGGCATCCGCAGCTGGCTCCACCGCTGGCGGGCCGAGTTGCTCGCCGCGGCGGTGCTCCTCGCGTACTTCGTCACACCGATGGAGGTGGGGCTGCAGTGGTACGTCAACCCGCGCTTCCTCGTCTTCGGGGCCCTCCTCGCGGTGCTCTGGCTCGGCCCGGAGCCCCTTCTCGCCTGGCGCGGCTGCCTCCTGTGGCCGCTTGCGGCGCTCGCCCTGGCCATCCTGGTCTACGACGGGGTCCAGATCCGCCGCTTCCAGGCCGAGGTGCAGGGCTTCGAGACGGTCCTGGCCGCCGCCTCCCGGGGCGGGCGCACCCTGGGCCTCATCTACGATCTCGGCGCAGGCCGGCCGGTGCGCACCTGGCCCTTCCTGCATTTTGCCGGCTACCTGCAGGCCCACAAGGGTGGAGACCTGGGTTTCTCCTTTGCCGGCCTCCCGTCCATCCCCGTGCGGTACAAGGCCGGTCGGCAGGCGCCGCACCCCTACGAATGGCAGCCGCAGCAGTTCCGCTGGGCGCTCCATGGGCGCTACTACCAGCGCATCCTCGTGCGCGGCAGGCCGCGCGGCGACGCCCGGCAGCTGGCGTCGCGGGCGAGCCGCGTGGTCACGGCGCCGGGCTGGGCCCTCTACGAGTTCGACACCTTCCAGGAGAAAAGTGCCCCCGCCTCGGGTGCGATCCCGTAGACTCTTCGGTGTGATGGGCAGGCAGGAACCTGGGGGACGCGCCGGTGTCCATAGGGCCGTGGGGCGCAGCTGGACCGAGCGCCGCGCGGAGCGGCTGGACGAGGCGTTCTTCTTCGAGCGGGCGGGGCGAGGAAATCGCCGCTTCATCCTGCCCTTGGCCCCGGTCGCCGTGCTCTGGGGGCTCGCCACCGTGCTCTCGCTCTCCGTCGCTCGGACGCCCCGGGAGGACCCCGCGTCCTGGCACCGGCCGGATGCGTCACGGCTGGGGGCAGCGGTGGCGCCGTCGGGCTTCGCGCACCTGGCGGCGACGCCGGGATCGGCTCTCGATGGCCGCCGGGTGCGGCAGGCGCTGACCCTGCTCCGGCGGGGCGAGGCGCAGGCGGCCCGGCGCCTCCTGCTGCGGCTCCATGCGGAGCGGGGCGACCTGCCCTACGTGCTGCGGCCGCTGGCCCGCGCCGAGCGGGCGGTGGGGCATCGGGAGCGGGCCGCCGAACTCTATGTGCGCCTCCTGCAGCACCGCAGCGACGACACCGAAGCACTGCGTTTCTTTCTCGCCTACCGCTACGAGGACGACGACCTCGACGGCGCCCTGGCCATTGCCGACGAGCTGGCCGCCCTGGGCGGCCTCGACGAGGAGAGCGCGCTCCTCGCGGCGCGGATCCGGGC
>CAYYHA010000350.1:0-2998 GCA_964471535.1 uncultured Myxococcia bacterium
CATCGGTGGACCCGACGGCGGAGCTCGAGGCGCCCTGCTACGTGGGGCGCGGCGCGGTGGTGGAGGCGGGCGCCCGGCTGCGGCAGGTCTCGGTGGAAGCGGGAGCCCGGGCGCGGGGAACGCTCGAGGGGGCGGTGGTACTCCCCGGCTTCGACCCCATCGGCCCAACGGCGCCTTGACGCGGCCCGGAGCCCGGGTGGCCCGGCGTCCCATGCGCCGGCCCAGGCCGTCCCGGCGGGGGCAGCCGGCAGGACAGCGTGCCGTGGGCCAGCGCAGCCGGTGGCAGGGCCAGGCTGCGTCCGCGGCGGGCGCCACTCGGCGAGGTCGCCTGGCACCTTCGCACAGCGGGTTCGCTCGGCGGGCTGGCCCCGCTACGACTTCACTCGGGTGAGCACCGCCGTGACGTTGTCGGCGCCCCCGGCAGCGTTCGCCGCCTCGATGAGCCGCTCGGCGGCGGCGTTCAGGTCCTCGCTCGTGGCCTGGAGGATCTCGGCGATCTGGGCGTCGGGCACCATCCCCGAGAGCCCGTCGGAGCACAGGAGGTAGATGTCCCCCGGCTCCGGTGTCTCACGGATCACGTCGACGTCCACCTGCTCCTTCATCCCCAGCGCCCGGACGATCACGTTCTTGTGGGGGAAGTTCTCGATCTCCTCGTCGGTGAGCTTCTTCGCCTTGATGTAGTCGTTCAGGAGGGAGTGATCCTCGGTGATCTGAGTGAGGGTGCCCTTGCGGAAGCGATAGACGCGCGAATCGCCTACGTGCCCGATGAAGGCCTGGCCGGCCCGGAAGAAGACCGCGACGACCGTGGTCCCCATGCCGTTGTACTTCGCCTCGAGGCGTGCCCGCTCGTGGATGCGGGCGTTGGCCAGCTTGATGGAGGTCCCCAGGCGGTTCTCGTCGTAGTTGCGGGTGCGGTCCATCTTGTAGGGCCAGGTGGCCTCTTCGTCCCGCTCGGTCATCCGGAAGAACTCGGCGACCTCCTCCACGGCGATGCGGCTGGCGATCTCTCCGGCGCTGTGACCGCCCATCCCGTCGGCGACGATGAAGAGGTTCACCTCGGGGACGAGGAGAAAAGAGTCCTCGTTGTGGTTGCGCTTCATCCCGACATGGGTGAGCCCTGCGTACTCGATTTGCATCGCCTGGGTTCCCTGAGTCGGTGCGGCCACGGTCCCTTGGACGCTAACCTTCCCCAAAGAGGAGGGTCAAGCGGTGAACTGGACGCGATCTCCTTCGTAGGTGCCGGTGCGTTCGAGGGTGCCTGCGGGGAGCTCCACCACGCTGTGGGCGCGAGGATAGACGCGGGTGAGCCGCCACGGTTTCATGGCCGGGAAGGCGCGGAGGATCACCTGTTCCCGATCGAGGAAGAGGACGTCGATGGGAAAGTTCATGAAGAAGGTGTGGATGGAGTTGCAGGGGACGATGTGCAGGCCTTCCCCCGCCTCGAGGTGGGTGCGGCCCAACAGGCCCTTCATCCGCGCGAAGAGGGACTCGGCACGCCAGCCGCGGTCGGCGAGGCACACGTTCCGGCTTGCGTTGACGATCTCCACGCCAACACGATCCTAGGGCAAGCGATGGCGCCGCTCCAGCGATTCGATCCCCCCTTCGAGATCATCCTCTACCAACCGGAGATTCCCCCCAACACCGGGAACATCGCCCGCCTCTGCGCCTGCACCGGTGCCCGGCTGCACCTGGTGGGGCCCATCGGTTTCTCGCTGGACGAGAAGCGGCTCAAGCGCGCGGGCCTGGACTACTGGGACAAGGTCTACGTGGCCACCTGGGAGAGCCTGGAGGAGGCCCTCGCCCAGCTCCCAGGGCGGGGCCTCCATCTGTTCGCGGCGCAGGGGAAGAAGACGCTCTGGGAGGCGCGCTTCGCCAAGGGGGACATCCTGGTCTTCGGTCGCGAGTCGACTGGGCTGCCCGAGGCGCTGCTCACCGAACACCGGGAGCGCACCGTCCGGGTGCCGATGCTCCCGGGGCGCCGCTCGCTCAACATCACCTCCACCGCGGCCGTGGCCCTCTACGAGGCCATCCGCCAGAACCTGCCAGCCCCCGCCGCCGCCCCCGACACAGGCGGCGGGGCCGGTCCTGGTGGCGGCGTGTGACGGGCGCACTCTTCCTCCCCGGCCCAGGTGCGGTAGGCTCGCCTCCATGGGGTCTGTGGAAGAGGGCACGATCGAGGGGCTCGCCCTGCCGCGACTCTTCGGACGCCTGGTCCAGGAGGGGGCCACCGGTGTCCTCGAGGTGACCCACGACGGCGGCATCAGCCGCGCCTTCTTCCGCGAGGGCACCCCCGCCGGAGCCCTGGTCTTCTCCAACTTCAAGCCCCTCGGGGTCTACCTCCTCGACCGCGGCATCATCGACGTGGAGGCCCTCGATCGTTCCCTGGCCGAGGTCGCGAAGGGCGGCCGGCGGCAGGGGGAGGTTCTCGTCGATCTGGGTTACCTCACCGAGGAGGCACTCCTGACCCATCTCGAGGCGCAGCAGCAGGAGCACCTCGTCGAGCTGTTGATGCTCGAGGAGGGGCACTACCGCTTCGACCCCGAGGCGGCGCTCCCCGAGTGGACCGCGCCGCTCGCCGTCGATCCCGCGGCCGTGGTTCGTGCCTGGGCGGAGGCTCGGCAGGAGGCAGGCGGGACGCAGGACCTCTCGGAGCTGGGGGCGGATCCGGTCCGGGCGCTGCTCGGAGAGGCGGGCGGAGGCCCGGGTGGCGGCACGGCACCGTCGAGCACGGTGGATTCCGGGGGTGGGAGCGAGGCCCCCGCCGCGCCGGAGCCTGCGCAGGAGGCCTCGGCCACCCGGGCTCCGGCCGGCGGATCGACGGCGCCGGGATCCAGCGCGGCGGGATCCAAGACGCCGGACGCGAAGGGACCGAGGAAGCCGGTGCGCACCCGCGACGTGAAGGCGCGCCGGGCGAAGCTCCTGAAGCGCGCGTTCCAGAACATTCCTGGGGCGGAGGTGCTCAACCGCAAGCCAGATGGGGAACGGCCGCTGCACGCAG
>CAYYHA010000351.1:0-2987 GCA_964471535.1 uncultured Myxococcia bacterium
ATCGAGCGCTGCCCGGCGGGCTGCGGGCTCGGGCAGCGCTCGATCACGCCACCTTTGCCACCTCGGGCACTGAGGCGTGGAATCGAGAAGCGCTCGGTTTCAGCGTCCTCCACCGGGCTCCCGGCGCCGGTCTCGCGCTCTCGGCGCGCGCCGACGTGGTCGCCTTCTCCACCGTGCCGGCAGAGGTCCGGCACCGCCCCGGTGAGGCGGCCTGGCTCCTCGTGCGCGAGGCGGCCCTCGAGTACGCGCCTCCCGGCGGCACCCTCGTGCTACGCCTCGGCCGCCTCGGTGCGGCGCACCCTCCCGGCCTCGCGCTCTACGACGGCTTCGAAGTGGGGCTGCGGCCTGGGCCGCGGGGCACCGAGCTGGGCCTCTATCTCGGCGCGCTCCCGGATCCCCTGCGCCTGGCCCCGAGCACGGACGCGCTCCTGGCCGGCGCCTACTGGGCCCACGATTTCTCCCTCTCCCTGGGCGGGCCGGTGGCGGTGCACCACACCGGGCGCCTCGGCTTGAGTTCCGTGCCCCGCGACCGCAGCCGCTTCGAGTACCAGGGCCAGCTCTCGCTCACCCTCGGCCGCCTGGGGCACGCAGTGATGGGAGCGCGGGTGGGGCTGTTGGGGGAGACGGTGTCCACCCCTACCCTCGACCTCGCCTTCGCGGCGCTCACGCTCCGGCCCGGCGATGCGCTCGAGATCGCCCTCGACTGGCGGGGTCGTTCCGACTTCGCCATGGACCCGGAAGGGGTGTGGGCCGGTCTCGAAGCCTCCCAGGCGGTCAGCGGAAGCCTCGGCCTGGCGCTTGGGCCGCGTCTTCGCCTCTCCGCCCTGGGGCTGTGGAGCCGAATCGCCGGCGACGGTCCCCTCGAGCGCTTCGGCGGGGGGCCCGGCTTGACGCTCTTGGAGGTCCTGGGGCCGGGAAGCCGCCTCGAGTTCGGGTACCTGGAGCTCTTCGGCGCCCCGGCGAGCCGCCTCCTGCAGGCCTCCGGCGGACTCGCGCCGAGCGGGCACCTCTCGCTGCGCTTCGGCGGCCTGTGGCAATCCACGGATTTCGGGGGCGGCCGCTGGAACGAGTTCGGGGTGCAGGTCGCAGGAGGGTGGACCGCCGCTGCCTGGCTGTCGGCGGAGCTGCGGGTGGACGGACGCTTCGGGTCGCAGCGGAGCAGCCTCGTGGCCTCGGTGGTCTTGAGCGGACGGCTCGATGGCGCCGGCCTTCGTTAGCGCGCTGGGTCGCGGCACCCGATGGATGTCCCTCGGCGCGGCCCCGCGCAGGTCCCCTGTCTCTGCCGCGCCGCGTCTCCGACGTCGCGTCTGCCGCTCCCAGCCTGCCGCGAGCTGCCGGCCCGGCGTGCCCGATCGCCTTCGCCCCGTCGCCTCTCAGTAGCGACCACGCAGGTAGAGGGTCAGACGCCGCCGGATGGGCTGCGCGCCGAAGTTCTCGCCACTCGGAAGGTCTGTGCCCACCTGCTCCCGGATGCGCTGATCGAGGAGGTCGTAGACGTCGAGGCCAAGCTCCACCGCCGACCCGCCGAGCGAAAAAGAGTGGCCGAAGTGGAGGCCGACGAGGAGAGCGTCCCCCATCACGAGGCGGGTGCGCTCCCCCACCACCGACTCGGGGTTGGGAACGTAGTCGACGTAGGCGGAGGACCAGTGGGCATTGAGGGAGAAGACCGTTCCGGTGGGGGCCCGGTAGCGCAGGGTGACGGTGGCACGGTGGTCGGGCTCCGACTCGGCCTCCTGCAAGACCCACCCGTCGCCGCCGGCGTCTGGGTCGTCCGGGCCCGCCGGCCGGTACTCGTAGGACTGGTCGAAGGCGTAGAAGAGGGTGAGCACGAGCGCCTCGCTCGCCTGAACGCGCAGCGTCGCCTCGCCCCCATAGGCGTATCCCGGCCGCTCGAAGGTGCGGTACTTCACCTCGACGTCGTCGGGGATGCGGGGAACGCCCCCGAAGCTCTCGATGCGGAGCGACGAGGTATCGAGACCCGTCGCATCCTCGATGAGCCCGGTGAAGAGATCGACGCTGGTCTTGATCCGTCCCTGCAGGAAGCGGCCCCGCCAGCCGAGGCCCACGCTGCTGCGCTTCTCGTTCTTCAGATCGGGGTTTCCAATGCCATAGGCGAAAAGATACTGCAGCCTTCGTGTGACCTCTTCTGGCACACCGTCCACGGGCTCCATGAGGATGTGCCCGTGCGTCTCGAGATACACCGGCTTTCGGTAGGCGCGCCCCACGGTGAGCCGCAGCGTGTGGTCCGGATGCACCTTGTAGACCGCCGCCAACAGCGGTGAGATGCCGGGCTCGGGCGTGAGGCTGTTGAGGTCGAGGCGCAGGCCGCCGGTCACCGTCAGATCCGGGCGGATGCGCCACTCCCCCTGCGCGAAGGTGCCGAGGCGCGTCTCTAGGAGGTCGTTGGGCTCGCAGAGATCGGGACTCCATGCGTCGGGGGGTACCCCCGGGGGGCAGCGTACGGTCGTGCGAGGCAGGTGGTGGATGGCCCGGGCGCCCACACCCGCAGTGAGGCGCAGCGCTCCGGCGAAGACGTGGCTGTACTTCGCCCACAGCTCGGCCGATTCGGTGTCGTGGAGAATGGGCGGCGTGGCAAGGAGAGGCTGAGGATCGGTGCCGCCGACGCCGGGAAGTGCGACGCGGGCATCGATGTCGAAGCGCGTCTCGTTGCGATCGAGCACGGCGCCCACGTCCCAGACGTCGGACTTCAGGCGCGCCCGCAGGTAGGGCCAGCGGTTGCGCACGCCCCCGCTGCCCAGCACGGTGAAGAAGTCCCCACGCCCATCGACGTACCCGCCCTCGAGCTCCAGGCGCAGATCGTCGGTGGGCAGGTACTCGAGGAGGCCCCGGAGCCGATAGGCCTCGGAGCCCACCTGAAGGGCTTCCTCGAAGGGCGCGCGCCGCAAGAGCCCCGCCGACAGCCAGTAGCCCAGGCGATGCAGCCGCCCCTGCGCGCGCACCGAGGCGCGCAGGTGCTCGGGGCTCTG
>CAYYHA010000352.1:0-2956 GCA_964471535.1 uncultured Myxococcia bacterium
AAGCGGCAGGGGCCCGGGCCCTGGGAGGGGTCTCCGCTCGAGCGGTCGAGGGGACCGCCCCCCCAGCGGAAGGTGTGAGGGCGGGCCGGGCGCACCCTGCCCCGCGGCCGGCCCGGACCGAGACTCCGCCCCCAGCCGCCGAGGCCCCAGCCCCCACCACTGGCCGCGGCGGGGTGTCTGGGGCCGCCCCCGACGGGGCGCCGCCGAGGTCTGCACCCGGTTGGCAGCCCTGGTTCGCCGCGTCGGTGGGCGGCGCGCTCTGGACCTCGCCTCCCCGGCCGCAGCTGGCACTCGCGCTCGCAGGGGGCCTGTCGAGCCCACGGCTTGGCCTGGGCGTTCGCGTGGAGAACGCGGGCCTCCTCTGCTGCGACCGATCCACCGAGACCATCGAGGCGACCGCGGTGGAGCACCTCTTCCTCGCCATGGCCGCCTGGCGCATCCGCCCCGGCGCCGGGCTCTGGATCCAAGTCGAGGCGCAAGCGGGGGCGCGGCTCCTGCTCCTCCGCGCGCGGCCCCGGGTCTACGCCGGGCCGGCGGTCGCCACCGAGTCGAGCCACCTCCACCCCCTGCTGCGGGTGGGGGGTGGCCTCTCGACCGGCCGCATGCTGGGACGACTCGCCCTGCAGCTCCACGCCGGGATGCAGGTGGCCCCGGTCACGCCACGCTATCGCCTGCCCAACGCCTACGGCCCCGACCCGGGAATCCACCCCGGCCTCGTCACGCCGTGGGCCGAGCTGGGCCTCGGGCTTCGCCTCCCCTGAATCTTTCCTTGAAGATGGGCGGGACTGCCGGCCACCAAGCACAGGAAGACCCATGTGTCCGGCCCCCGTTCCAGCGCTCCACGGCTCCCTCCCCACGATGTCCGACGAATCTCTCCCTCTGGACGTTGAGGCTCTGTTCCGGGCCCACTTCGATGCCGTCTACGCTTTCATCGCTCGGAGCCTGGGGCCGTGGGCGCCGCCGGAGGACGTGGAGGATCTGACGCAGCAGGTCTTTCTCATCGCCCACCGCCAGCGGCACCGCTTCCGCGGGGAGGCAAGCCCGCGAACCTGGCTCTGTGCCATTGCCTACCGGACCGTCCTCACCCATCTGCGCTCGCGCCGCCGCCGGCGAACCCTCGAGGAGGCCATCGACCGTGAACTCGCCGAAGTGCCCGGAGGGGGCGAGGTCGGGATGGAGCAGGCGGTGCACCGGCGGCAGCTCCTCGCCGAGGTGTGGAAGGAGCTGCTCAAGATCCGACCCAAGAAACGAATCGCCTATCTGATGCACGAGGTGCTGGGCCTGCCCGGGAGCACCATTGCCGAGATCGTCGGCGTCCCCGAGGCCACGGTGTTCACGCGCCTCCACCATGCGCGCCGGGAGCTGCGACAGCGGCTCGCGCGACGAGGTCTCGAGATATGAACGATCGTCTGAAAGCGTTGCTCCGCTCGTACGATCCCGCCCCGCGGCCCGGGGCGAAGGAACGCATCGCCCGCCGCCTGCGGGAGGAGGTCGAGCGGCCCGCCCGGGCGCGGGTTCCGTGGCTCCTGCCGGCGCTGGCGGCGACGGCTGCGGCCGCCGCGGTGGCCGTCTATCTGGGGTGGCCCGGCCCGGGGATCGAGCCGGCGGGCGTGCGGCTCGACGCGGGCTCGGTGGAGATCGCCGAGGCGGCGCCCGAGCCCACGGGCGCTGGCCGCGCCCTTCCCCTTGGAGTGGACGTGGTGGTGAAGGAACCCGTCACGGTGTCGCTGCCCCTCGCCCGGCTGCACGCCCCGCGGGGCACGCGGCTGCGGGTGGTCGAGCCCGACCCACGCAGCGCGCGCATCGAGCTGCGCGAGGGCGTGGTGCACTCGGAGGTCCACAAGCTTTCGGCCGGGGAGCGCTACGAGGTCCAGACGCCCCACGCCGTCGCCCGTGTCCTGGGTACCGTCTTCGAGGTGCGAAGCAACAGCGAGGGCACGACGGTCGTGACCACCCGGGGCGTGGTCGAAGTGCGCGGCGAGACCCTCGACGGGCCGGTGCGGGTGCCGGCGGGACGCACCCTCCATGTGCCGTCGGTGGCCTCGATTCAGGCGCAAGCCGCCCGGGACCTCGCCCGCGCGGATGCGGCGCGGCGGGCCGGTCGGCTCGAGGCGGCGGCAAAGGCGTACGGGGAGATCGCGGTGCGCCCCCACGTCGGTGCGCTCGCGGAGGAGGCCTTGGTGCAGCGGGCGCTGGTGGAGCTCGAGCGCAACCGGCCTTCGGCGGCCCTGCAGGCGCTGGACGAGGCGGACCGCCGCTTTCCCCATGGGATGCTCTCACCCGAGCGGGCGGCGCTGGCAGCGCGGGCGCTGATCCGGCAGGGCGACCTCGACGGGGCACACAGGCGCCTCGAGGGGGTCTCCGGCAGCGTGTCGGTCACTGCGGCCCGGGTCGAGCTGGCCGAGGCCTACCTGGCGGCAGGCCGCCGAGCGCAGGCGCGGGCGCTCGTGCGGAGGCTCTCCGCCGGGGCGCTGCCCGAGCCCCTCGCCGAGCGGGTCGAGCGGCTGCGCCGCGCCCTCCCCTAGAGATTTTTTGAAGATGGTGTGGGTGCCGGTCACCAAGTGTACGAACCCACAACCGGGAGGTAGGTATGAAGGCACGGAGTCTCACCTTGTGTATGAGCGCGGTGGCGCTCTTCCTCGGCGCAGGCTGTCTGCAGGACAACACGCTGCTCGAGGTGACGCGCACCCGCATCGAACCGAGCGGTGGCGAGGCCAAGAGCCCCGACGGTCGCGTCGTCCTCCGTTTCGCTCAGGGGGCGGTGAGCGCCCCCACCGAGGTGACCATCGAGGCCCTCCGCGAAGAGAAGCACCCAGGGCAAGCCTCGGTCCTCTATGAGTTCGGCCCCGAGGGGATCGAGTTCGCGGCGCCCGTCGAGGTGCGCTTCACCATGGACCGCCCCGTCGGCACCGGCTTCGTCGTGGCGCAGGTCGTGGGGAAGGAAATCCGTCCGGTG
>CAYYHA010000353.1:0-2908 GCA_964471535.1 uncultured Myxococcia bacterium
CAACGGCGCCGGCAAGTCCACCACCATCAAGATCCTCAACCAGCTCATCCGGCCCACCGCTGGCAGCGCAGTGGTCTTCGGTGAGCCGCTGGCCACCCCCGAGGCGCGACGCCGCGTCGGGTATCTGCCGGAGAACCCCGTGTTCTACGATCATCTGACCGGCCGGGAGCTGATGCACCACTACGGCGATCTCCTGCGCCTGCCCCGCGAGGAGAGTAGGCGGCGCACGGAAGCGCTCCTCGAGCGCGTGGGCCTCGGACGTGCCGGCGATCTCGGGGTGCGCCGCTACTCCAAGGGCATGACCCAGCGCCTGGGCATCGCGCAGGCCCTGCTCGGCGACCCCGACGTGGTCATCCTGGACGAGCCGGTCTCCGGCCTGGACCCGGTCGGGCGCCGGGAGATGCGCGACCTGATGCTCGAGCTGAAGGAGCAGGGCAAGACCGTTTTCTTCTCCACGCACATCATCCCCGACGTGGAGCTGGTCTGTGACCGCGTGGGCATGATCATCGCCGGCAAGCTCGTCCGTGAAGGCTCAGTGGACGCGCTCCTTTCGGCTGGCACCCAGAGCGTCGAGGTGGTCCTCGGCAGCCTCGACCCTGCCAAGGCGGCCCAGATCTTCCCAGACCTCGAGGCGCGTCCCGTCTCGGGTGCCGTTGCCCTCCTGGTCCCCGAGGGCGCCGTCGACTCGGTGTTGAGCCGAGCCCTCGCGGAGGGTGCGACGGTGCGGTCAGTGCAGCCACGGCGCCGGGCGCTCGAGGACCTTTTCCTGGAGGAGGCCGCCGCGGGTCACGGCGACGATGTGGAGCCGCGGGCCCGCTTCGGCGCCGAAGCGTCTCACGCGACGAAAGAAGGCACGGGCGACGGAGGAGGTACAGCATGACGCCGGTACTCGCCATCGCGGGCAATACGGTGAAGGAGGCGACCCGAAACAAGGTCTTCTACTCCATCTTCTTCTTCGCACTGCTCATCATTCTGAACAGCTTCGTCTTCACCGAACTCACCATCGCCGTCTTCGACCGGATCCTCCGCGACGTCGCCACCGGCGCCATCGACTTCTTCGGAGCGCTGATGGCCATCTTCCTGGGCATCGGGCTGGTCAGCCGCGAGGTGGACCGCAAGACCATCTACACGGTCATCACCAAGCCCATCCGCCGCAGTGAGTTCATCCTGGGCAAGTTCGCCGGCCTGGGGACGGTGCTCGTCGCCACGCTGGGCGCCATGTACCTGTCCTTTCTCGTGGTGGTCTTCGTCTTCAGCGTCGATCCGCCCCCCCTCTCACCGCTCGTCTGGTACTTCGTCCTGACCCTGGTGGAGCTCGGCGTGGTCGTCGCCTTCGCCATCTTCGTCTCCACCTTTTCCTCCTCCATGCTCTCGGCGTTCTTCACCGTGGGCATGTATGTCATCGGACACCTCTCCGGAGACCTCTACTTCTTCGGCCAGCGCTCGGAGAGTGCGGCGGCGCGGTGGCTGTCCACCGCGCTCTACTACGTGCTGCCGAACCTCTCTCGCTTCAGTGTCGCCGAAGAGGTGACCTATGGCCGGCCGGTGGACGGCACGGGCGCGGCGCTCGCCATCCTCTACGGTCTGCTCTGGATGGCGGCCTTCCTCGCTGCGGCCATCCTCGTCTTCGACCGCCGCGACTTCAAGTAGGAGGCGGGCGGGGGCGCTGCCTTCGAAACAGGGATGACCCGCACCCGACGGCCAGCCCCCCAAAAAAGACGGCGCCGGCCGGCCAGGCCGCGGGCGACGGTCGAACCCGCGCCGGCCGGCGGCGCCCCGGTCCCTCCGGCCCGGATGCGCTACTTCTCTCCCTGCTTTCCGTTGTCTGGGCCGTTGATCCGAAGTCGGACGGTGCCGTGGTAGCCCGAGAGGAACTTCGACAGCTCGGGGGGGGCTTCGAACGCAGTCCACTCCCCCTGTTTCACGGTCCCCCGATAGACGGGCCGGGGCAGACCATCGAGCGCGGCGAGGATCGTGACCTTGGCCTCACTACCGTCGAGGGCCACGCGGACCTTCAACGGGCCCGGCGTGTCGGGAATCTCGAAGACCGCCACCCCTTCTGCGTCGGTCCGCGCCTCGAGGCGCTCAAAGAGCCGTAACTCGACCCGTGCAGAGGAGGCCTGGGCCCAGACGGGTCCGCTCATCAGAGCCACCATTCCGGCCGTCAGGAGGGCCACCCAAGAAGCATACCTATGAGAGTCGTGCATCATCTCCTCCTCTACTGGCAGACATCGATCTGACCGGGCGGCAGGTTGCCCGAGTCGTCGTAACCGCAGCGACCGTGGCGGACGTCGTGCACGTCGGCAGGCACAGGGATGCGGGTGAACTCCTGGAGGATCTCCTCCTCCGCGCCTACCTGTACGCCCTCGCCTCCAGTCTCCGTACTCGGCGCCACCTGCGTCGAGACCTTCCCGGATTTGCTCACTTGGGTGACCACCTGCGGAGGGGGCGGTGGTTGCGGCTCGCTCCCCGTATACATCCGGTCTTGCGTTGCATCCCAGGCAACCGTCGACGGTGGGAACTGGACGCACCCCTTTTGCCCGTCGATGTAGTTCCGAAAGTAGGTGTAAGCCTTCTGGGCGCCCCCGCTACCGCAGGCGGCCGCATACGGGTTAGCGGGACCGCCTCCACCGCCGCCGGTACATGCGGGCGCCGGCTCGGCCTCGAGCGTGGCCCACACGACGCATGGTCCCGAGGTCACCCCGGCGGTGGCGGTGCGCTCCTGCGGAACCTGATACTCATAGTACCATCCTGCTCCCATCGCATCGGTGACAACAGAACTCGCGTCCACCACTTCGGTCGCCCGGTTGCTACCCGTCGTCAAGCGATTGGCGTCGAAGACCTGCGCCTTGCTCGGATCCGCCGGATCATCCAGCAGGTCCGGCGTCAGGCTTCCACCGAAGATACG
>CAYYHA010000354.1:0-2904 GCA_964471535.1 uncultured Myxococcia bacterium
GCGCAACGGTCGGGGGGCGTCGGGGACGGGTGGGGGCCCCGGGCGCGCGCGCCTTGCTCTGCCAGAGCCCCGTCTCGCCCCGGCTCGACTTCCTACCGGCGCCCCTTTCGGGCGATCCGTGCGTCTCCCACACGCAGCGTGACCCGCGTCTGGTCGAAGTACTCGGCGAGGGGGATGGCGTGCTTGCGGGTGGCGCCGGTCATCGCCTTGAACTCCTGGGTGGAGATGCGGCCATGGGCCTCGAGATGGGCGAGAAGCCGGCCCCGGAGGGCGTCGATCGCCCCGCGGTCGAAGAAGAGATCACCCTGCACGCGCACCAGGTGCCCCTCCGCCTCGAGGCGGCAGAGGAGGTCCTCGAGTCTTTGTGGCGGGCAGCCCAAGGCGCGGGCCAGCTCGGCCGTGCGCGGGGGCCGGAGCCCCGCCTGCGCCAGCGCGGCTCGGGCGCCTTTCGCCCATTCGGCCTCGGCCCCCTGCAGCGCCGTGGGGATGGCCGGGGAAGCGAGGAGATCGCCCTCACGCCGCAGGCGACCGGCGGCCACGAGGCGCGCAACGAGTCGCTCGAAGAGGCGGCGCGGCGGCGGCCCGGGCAGACCCTGCCGGACCGACTCCGCAGGGACGCCGAGCACGGCGCCCCCGCGCTGGGCCACCTCGACCCGCGCGAGGAGGCGCGCCTCGAGGCGCAGAGCGGACTCGGCGTGGAGGAGGGTACGGGGCGCCTTGGCGGCGAGGCGTGCGCGCCCCGCGGCGAGGAGGGCCTCTGCGGCCCGTGTCACCTGCCGGGGCGCGAGGCCGAGGCGCTGGGCGAGCTCGCTCTCCGAGAGGCCGGTGAACCCGGCGAGGCGCAGCGCCGCCTCCACCCGTGCTTCTGGGCGCGGGTCGGCGAGCCCGGCGAGCCCTTCGGTGTGGCCGCGCCGGCGCCGGCTCTGGGCGCGGTAGAGAATTCGACCGCCGGCGAGGGTGCGGCCCCGGCCGGGGAGCACCGTTCCCCCGCGGAGCAGGAAACGCTGCCCGGGCAAGGCGGCCAGCGGCCTTGGCAGCTCGAGCTGCGCGAAGGCCCGCTCCCCTGGGGCGAGCGCCGGCCGGTCGAGGAGGAGGAGGGTCGCCTCGGCGTGCGCCGTGCCCAAGAGGAGCTGCCAGCGCGAGCGATGCCGGACGGGCTCCGGCGCCGCAGGGAGGAGGGTGACCTCCACGTCGAAGACGGCACCCGCAGGCCCGGGGTCCCCGAAGGCCAGCACCTCACCCCGCCGCACCGCCTCGTGGGAGACGCCCGCCAGGTTCAGCGCCGTGCGTTGCCCCGCCCGCGCCTCCGCCACCGGCGAGCCGTGTACCTGGACCCCCCGCACCCGCACCGGCCGGCCCGAAGGCCACAGGGACAGCGTCTCGTCCACCTGCACGCGTCCCGAAAGCAGGGTCCCCGTGACGATGGTGCCGTGCCCCCGCTGGGTGAAGACGCGGTCGATGGGGAGGAAGGGTGGGCCATCCGCCGCCCGCGGCTGCACCTTGGGTACCTCCTTCGCGAGGGCCTCGCGAAGCGCATCGAGGCCCTCGCCGGTGCGCGCCGAGACGGGGACGATTGCGCCCGCCGCGGCGCCGTCCTCGGCGAGGCAGCGTTCGACGTCGCTGCGCACGAGGTCGAGCCACCCTGGCTCGAAGCGATCGAGGAGGTCGACCTTCGTGAGGGCGACCACGCGCCGTTCGATGCCGAGGAGCCGGGCCACGTCGAGGTGCTCCCGGGTCTGCGGCATCACCCCCTCGTCCACGGCGACGACGAGCAGAAGGAGATCGACCCCGGCGGCGCCCGCCGCCATCGTGCGGACGAAGCGCTCGTGACCCGGCACGTCGACGAGTCCCACCTGCCCCACCCCCGGCAGAGGCAGCGGCGCGAAGCCCAGCTCGATGGTGATGCCGCGTCGCTTCTCCTCTGCGAGCCTGTCGGGGTCGACGCCAGTGAGGGCTTCCACCAGGCTCGACTTGCCGTGGTCGATGTGGCCGGCGGTGCCGACGACCACACGGTAGGGCGATTGCTCGGTTGCCTCCACTTCGGACGATCCCCTATGGTCGGTGCCAGGGCCGGTAAAGTAAGCGCAGTGCGTCGACGGGAACAACGCGGAGCGTTTCCTCCAGAGGCGGCTTCAACGTGAACGGCTTGTGTGAAAAGTGTCGGGTGTACTACCCGATGCCCGAGGACTTCGCCTCTGGAACGCCCTACGCGTGTCCCCAGTGCCAGAGCCTCCTCGTGCCCTACGATCCCGAGACGCCCTCCGCGGCGGCACCCCGGGCGGCGCTCTCACCCGACGAGGTGCCCACCGCCGAGGTGGAGCTGCCTCCGGAACTCTCTGACGCGGGCGGGCAGGCGAGGCCGGGGGACGAGGCGCCGGAGGAGGCGCCGCAGCCCGAGGCGGCCGTGCCGCACTCCCCCACGGGCGCGGAGGGCTCCGTTGCGGCGGTGGCCACGGCCGCGCCCGCTTCGGATCTGGAAGGCCTTCCCACCGAGGAGGTCGAGCTTCCGCCACCGCTGCCCGTCGGCGATCCCCCGCGACCTGCCCCCGCCGAAGCGGCGGGCACAGGGGCGGGCGAGGATTGGGCGGCGCTCGTTCCCGAGCCCGAGGAGGCAGGCGACGTCACCCGGGTGACGCCGGTCCCCGTGGCGCTCCAAGATTCCGCGGCGGGTCCACCGGTCCCTTCCCCTGCTGCAGCGGCTGGGGCAGCGGCCCCGTCCCCGCCGGCGGCGTCCGCCGGGGGGCCGCCCCCGCCTCCGAGCGACGCAGTGCAGGCGCGGACTGGGCCGAGCGCCGGGGCACAGGCCACCATCGACGTGCTCTGGTTCCATCCCCACCCCTCTCCTCAGGTGGTGGCCGCCCGCGCCGCCGCGGCGTCGGCGCCGCCTGCGCCGCCCCCCGAGGT
>CAYYHA010000355.1:0-2895 GCA_964471535.1 uncultured Myxococcia bacterium
GCGGCGATGCAGTCAGGAAAGCGAGCCATCTGCGCCGGCCCAGGGAACCCACCCTGCGTGGTCGACGAGACGGCCGATCTCGATCGTGCCGCCGATGGGATCATCCTCGGTGGATCCATCGACAACACGATCATCTGCACCGCCGAGAAGGAGACGATCGCGGTGGACGCGATCGCCGACGCGCTGAAGGAGCGCCTCGTCGACCGCGGCTGCGTGGAGGTGCGAGGCGGGGACCTGGCGAAGCTCGAACGCCTCATCGTCACCTCCGACAACCACATCAACCGCGACTTCATCGGGAAGGATGCGAAGAAGATCCTCGCCGCCATCGGCGTTCGGGTGAGCGGGGACCCCCGCCTGGTCATCGCGGACGTGCCCGAGGAACACCCCTTCGTGCAGCACGAGACCCTCCTACCCGTGCATCCCATCGTGCGGGCGCGGAACGTGGACGAAGCCATCGCAGCCGCGGTCCGGGTGGAGCACGGCTACGGCCACACGGCGGTGATGTACTCGCAGGACATCGCTGCCCTCCACCGAATGGCGCGGGTCATCAACTGTTCGATCTTCGTGAAGAACGCCCCCAACCTGGCCGGCCTCGGCTACGGCGGCGAGGGCTACACTTCGTTCACCATCGCCTCTCCGACGGGTGAGGGGCTGACCACCGCCGTGCACTTCACCCGAGAACGGCGCTGCACCCTGAAGGAGTACTTCCGCATCGTGTAGCCGGCGCCGGCCGGCGGCGCCGTGCGCCCCTTCCCATGGACGGTCCCGCGCTCGCACTGCTCGAACTCTCCTCGGTGGCTCGCGGCATCGTGACCGTCGACGCCATGGTGAAGCGCGCTTCGGTCGAAGTTCGGGACGCCCGCAGCGTCTCGCCGGGGCGCTACCTCGTCCGCGTGGCCGGCGGCGTGGGCGAGGTGGAGGAGGCGTGGCGGGCCGGCCTGCAGGCAGCAGACGTCGCGCTGCTCGACGAGGTCTTCCTACCCAATCCCCACCCGGCGCTCCTCGCCCTGCTCGAGGGCCGGCCGCAGGCCGCGCCCATCGACGCGGTGGGCCTCGTCGAGTGCTACACCTCGGCCTCGGCGGTGCGCGCGGCGGACGCGACCGCGAAGGCGGTGGAGATCGCGCTGACCCGCCTGGAGTTGGGCAACGGCCTCGGCGGAAAGGGGTGGTTCCTCTTCACGGGCGCCCTCCACGAGGTGGAGGCGGGGCTCTCCGCCGCCGCAGAGGCCGTGCGGGAGGGGATGCTCCTGACCACCGAGTGCATCGCCCGGCCGCATCCGGACACCGGACCCATCCTCTGAGCCACGCACCATGCTCTCGGCTCGAAGACTCTCGGTGCCGCCGCTCGTCCCGGGGGCGAGGGCGCCCCTGCCTGGCCCCGTCGATCTCGATCTCGCAGCAGGGGAAGTGCTCGCGATCGAGGGGCCCTCCGGGGCGGGGAAGACCACCTTGCTCCGGGCCCTCTGCCTCCTCGAACCTCGGGCCCAGGGGACGGTGCGCTTCCGCGGGAAGCCCATCGCGCCCAGCGAGGTGCCCGCCTTCCGGCGGCAGGTGATCTACGTGGCGCAGGACCCAGCGAGCCCGTCGCTCACGGTACGGGAGAGCCTGCGTCGCCCCTTTGGCTTCGCGGCCGCCCGCGGCGCATCCTTCCCCGAAGCGCGTTGCTCCGAGCTCTTCGAACGGCTGTACCTTGGCAAGCACCACTTCGATGCGCCGCTGCCTACCCTCTCGGGGGGCGAGGCGCAGCGGGTCGCGCTCGCGCGGGCCCTCGTCCATGAGCCGGCGGTGCTCCTCCTCGACGAGCCCACCTCGGCCCTCGACGCCGAGGCGCGGGGTGCGGTGGTGGCGCTCCTCCACGCGTTTCGCGGCGAGAGCGGCGGAGCCATCGTGCTGGTCACCCACGATGAGACGCTGGCCGAACGGCTGGCCACCCGCCGCCTGCGCCTCGATCGAAACGGGAAGGTGGTGCCTCCGTGAACGGCGTCCTGCCCCTCGAGTGGACCGACCTCGCCATCGCCAGTGGCCTGGTCGCCCTGGCGGGCGCCATCTCCCTCGCCCTGCGCCTGGGAGTCACCCGAAGGCTGACGATCGCCGCCACGCGCACCGTCGTGCAGCTGATCCTGGTGGGCCTGATCCTCGAGTGGGTCTTCGCGCTCGATCGCTGGTGGCTGGTGCTGATGGTGCTGGGCAGCATGGTGGTGAACGCCGGCGTCGCGGCGGTGCGCCGCGCCGAGCGCCGCTACCCGGGCATCTACGCGACCGGTCTCGTCGCCGTGACCCTCTCCAGCGTCTTCACCACCGCGGTGGTCACCGAAGTGGTGGTGGGCGTGACCCCCTGGTACGACCCCCGCTATGTCATCCCACTGATGGGCATGGTGCTGGGCAACAGCCTCAACGGCATCTCGCTCACCTTGGACCGCTTCACCGCCGATCTGGAGAGGCGCCAGGGCGAAGTGGAGCTGTGGCTCTCCCTGGGCGCTACGGTCTGGGAGGCGAGCCGGCCCCTCCTCGTCGATGCGGTGCGGGCGGGCCTGGTGCCGATCCTCAACGCAATGACGGTGGCGGGCATCGTCAGCCTCCCGGGCATGATGACCGGACAGATCCTCGCCGGCTCGCCTCCGCTGGTGGCGGTACGCTACCAGATCGTCGTGATGTTCATGATCGCAGGGGCCGCCTCCTTGGGCGCCCTCCTGGCCGGGCTCTTGAGCTTCCGCCGCCTCACCACCCGGCGCCACCAGCTCCTGGTGCACCGGCTCCGGCGCGCTTGAGGCCGCCGCGCCGAGCGCTTGACCAAAGCCCCCCGCCTTTCCAGGATGCCCGCCGTGCCTTCGCCGATCCGCTCCGCTGCCGCCCGCTTCGGTCCCGTGCCCGTCCTCCGGCGACGTGCGACGCCCG
>CAYYHA010000356.1:0-2879 GCA_964471535.1 uncultured Myxococcia bacterium
GCCGCATCGAAGCGGCCCAGCTTCACGTAGAGCGAGGCGAGCGCCTCCGCCGCCTCCGCGTGGCCTGGAGTCGCCTTGAGCCGCTCCGAGAACGCACGCTCGGCACAGGCGAAGTCACCCGCGGCGAGGCAGGCCTCACCGAGGTCCAGCCACACCCGAGGCGCATCGGCCGCCACCTTTCGCAGCGCCTTCAGCCGAGCCACCGCCGCCTCGTGGTCGATGCGAGCGAGGGCGCGCGCGAGCATCAGCTTCACCTGGATGTCGTCGGGCGCGGCCGCCAGCGCCTGCCGGGCGAGCTGACGTGCCTCCGGCGCTGCAGCGGGTCCGAGCAGATAGCGCGCCGCGGCCCGCCCGAGCAGGGCTTCCGGGGAGGGATCCTGCACCTCCTTCAGGTAGTCGGCGTAGCGCAGCAGGCGCTGCACCACCTGGGGGCGCGGCTTCCACCTCGACGCATAGCCGGTCGCCAGAATGAGCAGGCCGATCGCCCGCGTGTCGTCTGGCGCCTCCACCAGACGCCGCTTGAGCAGCTGCACCGCCCGGCGGTAGCCCTCGGCCGTATCCTCGTCGAGGGCGCGCCGCGCCGCCACCCGTGCCCCCTCCCCTGCGGGGCCGGCCTCCTCCTCGGCGCCCAGCGCCTGCATCTGAAAGAGGGGAACGTCCGCCTCCACCGGGTTGGGGATGGCCTGCGGCTCCGGTGCAAAGAGCGCGTCCACGGGGGCGCGCACTTCTCGGGGGAGGAGCCCCGGCGCGAAGACATAGAGCGCAACGGCCCCGCCAGCCCCCAGCAGCACGAGCGCACCAAGGACGAGGCCGAGCTTCGAACGCCGGGGACCGGCCGCCACCACCGCGGTGCGAACCTGGTAGTTCCGCGCCGCCTGAGCAAGGAGCGGAGCCACCTCGCCGTACTGGGACATGAGGCGGAACTCGTCGTCGTTGCGTGCCACCTGGTCGCCGGGTGCAAGATCGCCCGACTGCGCCATCCGCTCGAGCTCGGCGAAGTCCACCGGTCCGAGGATCCGGCCGTCGGGCTTCTTGATGCGGTACTTGGGGGCTTTGGGCGGGGACGCCGCAGGCCGCGGGGTGGGCGTGGGCCGCGGCCTGGGACCGCCCCCCACCGCGCCGGGCAGTTCCTCCCGAGCACCGCCCGGCGCCCCCGCGGGCGGCGCTGGGCTCGGTGGGGGCACCGCCCCCCCACCCCGCACCTCCTCGTCGGGGAGCGCCGCGAAGGGGTCGTCGTCGTCCTGCACGGTGACTGTAGCACCCGTGTCCTGGGGACGGTTCACCGGCGCAGAGAGATCGAAGAGGTCCTCACGCGGCGGCGCAGCTGGATCGAAGAGATCCAGGGGATCCACCCCACCGGTCGATCCCCCACTCGGCGCCGTCGAGGCGCCCACCGCTGCGGCGGGCGCCTGCGCACCCACCACCTGCTGGTGGCCACAGCGCGGGCACTCGGCCCGAATCCCGGCAGCCCCCACCGCCGCGTCCGGAATCCGGTAGGCAGCGCCGCACCGCTCGCAATCGATCCGCATCCCAGTCCGTATCCTAGGCCAAGGTGCTGCCCCCGATAAACACGGGCCCTGCGCCCGTTCTCGAGGCCCTAGGGCACCGGGCGTTACCGGGGCGCAGCAGCGGGGCCGCGCCGTGCGCCTGCGGGACGGGGGAAGGCCCCGCCCCGCTCCTCTCTAGTGCTTGAAGTGGCGCATCCCGGTGAACACCATCGCCATCCCGTGCGCATCGGCGGCCGCGATGACCTCCTCGTCCCGGCGCGATCCCCCCGGCTGGATCACCGCGGTGGCTCCCGCCTCCGCCGCCACGTCCACACCGTCTCGAAACGGGAAGAAGGCATCCGAGGCCACCACGGTCCCCTCGAGGGGCAAGGAGGCGCGGAGTGCGGCGATGCGCACCGCATCGACGCGGCTCATCTGACCGGCCCCCACCCCGACGAGCTGCTGCGCCGTGGCGAAGACGATTGCGTTGGATTTCACGTGCTTGCAGCAGCGCCAGGCGAAGTGCAGCGCCCGCCATTCTGCATCGGTCGGCGCCCGCTGCGAGACGACGCGCGGCCCTTCCGGCGCAAAGAGCGCCACGTCGCGGTCCTGCAGGAGGAGGCCCCCTCCTACCTTCTTCAGATCGAGGCCGCCCCGCCGCCACGCCTCGGGCGCCTCCCCCAGCGAGGGAATCTGCAGGAGGCGAAGATTCTTCTTCTTGGCGAGGATGCCTCGGGCCGCTTCATCGAAGCCGGGCGCAACGACGATCTCGAGGAAGGTCTCCGCGAGGGCCTCGGCGGCCGCAGGGTCGACGGCGCGATTGAGGGCAACGATGCCACCGAAGGCGCTCGTCTCGTCGCACGCGCGCGCCATGCGGTAGGTCGTCGCCAGATCCTCGCCCCCGACGGCCACCCCACAGGGGTTGGTGTGCTTGACCACCACCGCCGCACAGGCCTCGAACTCCTTCAGCAGCTCGAGGGCCGCGTCCGCGTCCACGAGGTTGTTGAAGGAGAGCGGCTTGCCCTGTAGGACCTCCGCCGAGGCCACCGCAGGTTCTCCTGGAGCTTCTCTGTCCAGATAGAAGGCGGCCGACTGGTGGGGGTTCTCGCCGTAGCGCAGCGTCAGGCGCCGCCGATGCACGGCCGCGTAGTAGGCGGGCCAGGGGGAGGGCTGGGCCTCGGGCGTCTCCCGGCGGCTCAGATACCCCACGATGGCCGCATCGTAGGCGGCCGTGTGCGCGAAGGCTTCCGTGGCCAGCCGATAGCGCATCGCCCGATCGCAGCCGCCGCGCGCGAGCGCCTCGGCCACCGGGGCATAGTCCTCGGGGTCCACGACCACGATCACGTGCTCGAAGTTCTTCGCCGCAGCGCGAATCAGCGTGGGCCCTCCGAT
>CAYYHA010000357.1:0-2169 GCA_964471535.1 uncultured Myxococcia bacterium
CCCCCAGGCACCGCCCCCCCGGCCCCTCGAAGGGAAGGACGGCGGCAAGGAGATCGGGCCCGCCGGCCACCGGGCTGAAGTGGTCCCTCGGGCGCCGGTCGTCCTCGCCGACGACCCCGGGCGGCCGGGTGTGCCACCGGCTCGCCGCGCCCACCGCCACCGCGAGGGCGAGTGCCGCGAGGGCCGGGCCAACGGCCACTTCGAGGGCGGTGTCCCAGCGGGCGACGCACCAGAGGATGCGTGCCCCGGCGAGCGCCGCCAGGCTGCTCACGAGGACGATGAGCGCGCGGCCCCCCTCCACCGAGGGCTGGCCGGTGAGCCCCCCGAGGAGATGCGCGGCACCCCAACCGCCGGCCCCCAGGAGGAGCGCGAGCCCCGCCGCCTGCAGGTAGGCGTCGCGACGCAGGACCGGAAGCGCACGTGCCCGCAGCGCCACGAGCAGGCTTCCCCCGGCGAGCACCCACACACTGACCCGCAGTGGCGTACCCGGGCCACTGAGCCAGGCGGTGGCTCCGGTCTGAGACCACGCGGCGAGGAGCCCCACCGCGGCGGGCAGGAGCCAGCCGGCCAGGCGAACCGCCTGCGGCCGCACGGACGGCACCTGCACGCCCTGGGCGCCGTCCTCGGTGCGTCGCAGCGCCATCGCATGCCCCACCCCCAGACCCAGGCAGAAGACGAGGGCGTAGTACGGCTCGGCATCGAAGTAGGGATCCTGCGTGAAGGAGCCGACCACGAAGAGCAAGAGCCCCGCTGCGGACGCGGCCAGCACCGTCCTGTCGACATCCCCCGTCGACGACCGCCATGCCCCCGCGATGGCGCGCGCGCCCCGCCACAGCAGCCACACCCAGGCGAAGAGCCCCACCGGACCCAGCGTCGCCCAGAAGTGGAGAAAGTTGTTGTGCGCGTGGCAGCGGGTGACGAAGTTCCCTCCGAAGCGATCGAAGTAGAGGTGGCTCGCCTCGACGAAGACGCCGTGACCGATCCCGAAGACGGGGTGGTCGGCCGCCATCTCGAGGGCCCGCAGCCACATGAAGATGCGCTCGCTGTTGTGGTTGTAGCCGAGATCGAAGGTGGCCAGAAGCTTCAGCCGCACCGCCGGGATGAGCAGCAGGAGCACCCCTGCGCCCGCCAGGGCTCCCAGCCCGAGGAGCGTCTGACGCGGGCGGAGCAGGAGCAAGAGCAGGAAGAGGCCCGCTGCGCTGCCCATCCACACCGCGCGCACCTGCGTCAGCGCGAGGGTGACGGCGAGGGGCACGGCGAGAAGCCCGAAGAACAGGCGCCGCCGCATCGTGGTCCCCCGAGGCCGCAGCAGCTCCGCCACCGTACCGAGGAGGGCGAAACCGAGCACCCATGCAAAGGAGTGGAAGGAGGAAAAGAGCCCCCAGGGGCGGTAGCGCCCGACCCACAGGTCGGCCCGCCACTTCGGTGAGGCGGCGCCCCGGTAGAGATCGATACCGGTGAAGTGCTGCACGACGCCATAGACGGCCACGACAGCCATCAGGACCAGGAAGATGCCGGCGGCGCGCCGGGCCGTAGGCGGATGCCAGGCGACGGCAAGGGGGAATGCGACGAGGGCCACGGCCCGCCAGGCATTGAAGCTCTCGCTCGTCCAGGTCCCCTGCGTCGCCGCGAGGGAGAGGGCAATCGTCGCCAGGTGTAGGACGAGCGGCGCCCCCAGGGGCGTGGCCGAGAGAGGCCGCCGCGCCGCCCAGGCCGTCCCGAGGAGGCCCACGACGAGCGCGCCGAAGGCGATCTGCATCCCCGCGATGGAGAGGGGCAGGAACACAGCGAACGCGAGGAGCGCGGCGCGCGACAGGGCCTCGAAGCGCAAGGCGGCGGGACGAGGAGGGCTCACGGCCCCGTCATAGCACCAAGCGCCGCCGCCGCCGACCAGGGAGATCGCCCCCGGAGACCGCACCGACAGCCCGCCCTCTCGCCTCTCGCCCGGTCACGGCGATAATGGCTCGGCCGTGCCCCGCCCCGCGCCTCCGCTCCGGCACCTCGCCGGCCTCGGCCTCGCCTCTCTCTCGGTCTTCGTCACCGAGGTCGCCCTGATGCGGGCGGTGGCGCAGGTCAGCTGGCCGCCCTTCGCCTTCCTCGCCCTCTCGGCAGCGATGCTCGGGGGCGGGCTCGCCGGGACGGTGCTGGCGCTGCGCCCCTCGTGGACGC
>CAYYHA010000357.1:2179-2842 GCA_964471535.1 uncultured Myxococcia bacterium
CCGCGGCGAAGCGCCCACCACCGGTGCCCTCCTCGCCGCCGCGGGGGCAGCAGCAGCGATGTACACCGCCCTCCGGGCGGGCCTGGAACCCTTGCGGGTGGGGAGCGACCTCCTCGCCACCGCCGTCTTCGTGGGCGTGCTCTTCACCCTCGTACTCCCCTTCGCCGGCTTCGCGGTCTCGCTCTCAGCCCTCCTCGAGCGCCACGGGGACCACCCGCACCGCGTCTACGCCTCCGATCTGCTGGGTGCGGGCCTCGGCGCCATCGCGGCGGTCTTCGTGCTCGATGCACTTGGGACGGCGGGGGCCGCGGCGGCGGCGGGCTCGGGGGCCGCCGTCGCCGCGGCGCTCCTGTCGTCGCGCCGCGCCTTCGCTGGCGCCGCGCTCGGGCTGGCCGCGGCGCTGGCAGCGCTGGTGGGCCCCTTCCAAGCGATCGTCCCCCGGCCCACCGAAGACAAGCGCGTGGGGCCCTACTCGGCGGCAGAGGTGCTGGAGCGTCTCCATGCGGCGGGGCGGCTCCATACGGTGGACCACGCCGACGCACGGGTGGACCTCGTACCCTCCCGCCCCACCCCCTCGCTGCTGATCGACCTGGGCTCGGCGATGACGCGCACGCCGCGTTTCCCCCCCCCCGGTCCGGCCCCCCGCGCCCCCCCCCCCCCGCC
>CAYYHA010000358.1:0-2813 GCA_964471535.1 uncultured Myxococcia bacterium
CCTTCGGCCCAGCCCGCCTCGGCGGAGCGCCTGGCCATCTGGGCCGCGATGGAGTGGAAAGGCGTGCTCGGCTCCGGCGGGGCGGCCCGCGCCTCGCCGGGAGCGGGCTCGCCTTGGGCCGTCCCCCCACGCCCGTCCGGGGCGCGCGTCGACTCCGCGCCACCCCGCCCCGCCGGCGCTCCGGTGGCCGCGAGGGGTCTCTCCGGGCCCGGGCTCCGCCGCCGGCTCGGCGCGCCGCCCGGGGCGCCGCCGGTGCGTGCGCCACCAGCCCCCAGCGTCTGGGCGAGGGCCTCGACCCGCTCGAGCAAGGCGTGTACCTCGGCACCAGGCGCCAGATGGATCGCCTTGAGGAGCGCCACCTCGAGCGCGAGGCGCGGCTCGAGCGCCCGACCGACCTGGGGGACGGCTCCGTGGACCACCTCGAAGAGATAGGTGAGGGTGGCGGGATCCACGCGGGCGGCCTGTTGCTTCAGGACCTCCCGCTCGTGGTCCGCGACGTCCAGCCCGTCCGCGGCCCGGCCCCCGAGCTGCACCACGAGGAGGTTCCGCAGGTGCCAGGCGAGGTCCTCGGCCAGGCGGGCGAGATCGAGGCCGCGGTCGAAGACCTCCGACACGATCTCTAGGGCTTCAGCCCCGTCCCCGTCGATGAGGGCGGCGGCGAGCTTGGCCACCACGCCGCGATCGATGACCCCCAGGATCTCCTCGACCAGAGCGTCGGGGATGGACTCGCCTCCGGCGCTGACCACCTGATCGAGGAGGGAGAGCCCATCGCGCATCGACCCCTCCGCCTGCGCCGCCACCAGCGCGATGGCCCGCTCGGACATCTCGATGCCCTCGGCCTCGAGGATCTGGCGGATGCGCCCCACGATCTGCTGCAGCGGAAGCCGCCTGAAGTCGAAGCGCTGAGTGCGCGAGAGGATGGTGACGGGAATCTTGTGCGGCTCGGTGGTGGCGAAGATGAACTTCACGTGGGGCGGCGGCTCCTCGAGGGTCTTGAGCAAGGCGTTGAACGCCGCCCCCGAGAGCATGTGCACCTCGTCGATGATGTAGATCTTGTAGCGATCCCGGCTCGGTAGGTACCGCGCCGCCTCGCGCAGCTCCCGCACCTGGTCGACGCCGTTGTTGGAGGCCCCGTCGATCTCCTGCACATCGGTGTCGCGACCGGCGGTGATCTCCTGGCACGGGGCACATGCGCCGCAGGGAGACGGGGTAGGCCCCGCCTCGCAGTTCAGCGCCTTGGCGAGGATACGGGCACTGGTGGTCTTGCCGACGCCCCGTGCGCCCGTGAAGAGGAAGGCGTGGGCGACCCGACCTCGCTCGATGGCGTTGGTCAGGGTGCGCACCACGTGCTCCTGTCCGCACATGTCGGCGAAGGTCTGGGGCCGGTACTTGCGGGCAAGGACGAGGTAGCTCATGGACGGCTTCCCGAACGATGCGGTGGGCAGGAACGGACGGGGGGCGCCCGGCGGGCGACACCTCCCGGCGCGCCGCAGGGCGCGCCACGGAGTGAAAAGGAGGACAGCCGGGCGACCGGACACACGAGGAAGAACGCTACCGCTGCTCCCTTCCGGGCCTGACGGGGTTCACGCCCCCTCGTCGCCCGGACCCGGCTGTCATATTCGTCTTCTGCCTCTATACCGCACACCGCTGACACGGGACGCGCCGACGGGCAAGGGGCCAAGCAACGGCGCGGCCCGTAGGCCAGGGTGGAGGTGGCGGAGAGGGAGGGATTCGAACCCTCGGTACCTTTCGGTACACACGATTTCCAATCGTGCACCTTCGACCGCTCGGTCACCTCTCCGAAGGCGCTTCGGCCTCGCGGTGGAGCCGGGCACAGCCGGCTTCGCCTCGGCCGGCGGATCGTGGCCTTTGACCGGGCTTCTCGGCGCTGCCTTCCTGTGGCGGTGCGACCTGGCGGGCAGTGCGGCTTCCGGGCAGTGCCACCCGCGGGCAGTGCCACCCGCGGGCATGCCCTGCACGGGCACCGACGTCGGGGCGGCGATGCCCCTCGGGGCGTCTGGCGCGGCCACCGCGTGCCGGCGGAGTGCGCGGCTCCTGTTCTTATGGGGTCTGGTGCGGAGAGAGTGGGATTCGAACCCACGGTACCCTCGCGGGCACACCTGATTTCGAGTCAGGCGCCTTCGACCACTCGGCCATCTCTCCGCGCGGCGGTATACCCCTGCCCGCCGGGGCTTGCCAAGGCCCCGCCCGGCCGGGCAGGTCCCAGGCTTCTACGCCCCGCCACTGCGCGCTGCGGCCACGCCGATGCCCCGGACGGAGCCTGCGCCGGCGGCCACAGGCCGGGGTGCCGGCAGGCCATGGGCTTGCAGGCCGACTCCAGGGCGCGAAGGGAACGCGCGCCGCCCAGGAGCCGCGTGGGGCCTACCGCCCGCGCTTGGCACGGAAGAACTCCGAGAGCAGCGCCGCTCCCGCTTCGGCGAGCACGCCGCCGGTAACAGCGGGCCGGTGGTTGAGGCGCGGGTCGCGGGGCACGTCGTAGAGCGATCCGACGGCGCCTGCCTTCGGGTCGGTGGCCCCGTAGACCAGGCGGTCGATGCGGGCGAGCACCACCGCCCCGGCACACATGGTGCATGGCTCGAGCGTCACGTAGAGGGTGCAGCCGTGGAGGCGCCACCGGCCGAGGGCCTCGGCGGCGCGGCGCATCGCCGAGAGCTCGGCGTGCCCGAAGGGGTCCTGCGCCCCCTCGCGGGTGTTGCCCGCCCGCGCCACTACCGCCCCCTCGTGCACGACCACCGCCCCCACCGGCACCTCACCCCGTCGCGCCGCCGCCCGCGCCTCCTCGAGGGCGAGGG
>CAYYHA010000359.1:0-2769 GCA_964471535.1 uncultured Myxococcia bacterium
ACTTCGAGGTGACCCTCGAGCTCGTCCCGGCGCCGCCCGAGCGCATTGCGCTGACGGTGGATCCCCCGGTGGTCCCGCGCGGCGGCACCGCCCGAGTGACGGCGAAGGCCTGGGATCGCCATGGCTCGCCGAGCGACGGTACCGTCGAGATCGAGGCGGAGGCGGGCACCGTCGAGGGCGCGGTGTACCGGCCGCCGGCCACGGGGTGGGAGGACCGGGTGCATGCCGTCGCCCACCCGGCGGCGGGGACGCTGGCGACCCGGGTCGTCCTGCAGCCCGGCACCGGCTTGCTGCTGGCCGACGGGCGGGGGCACCCGGTCCCGGGCGCCCCCGCCCGGCTCGAGGGGGGTCAGGTGGTGCGCGCGGATGCGGCGGGGCGCCTGCCCGTCGACCCCGTACCCGGGGTCCATCGCTTCTGGCTCGAGGCGGTGGCGGGGCCCGTGCGTCTCTTTGTCGCCCGAGGCCCCGGCGGGGCGCTCTTCGGCTTCCCCACACTGCCCCCGGCCCCGGAGGCGGAGGCAGCGATCACCCTGATGCCGCCCACCCGGGTGCAGGTCTTCGCGTGGGTCGAGGGGCGGGTGCTGAAGTGGCGCGTCGAGGGCGCTGGTGACCGGCCCCGGGTGTGGATCCGCTTTCTTGGAGCGCGCCACCAAGCGGTGGGACGCGAGGGCACCTGGCCGCTGCCCGAGGGACACGGGCCCGCGATGGTGATCGAAGAAGGGAGCGGGGTCTCGGCCTTGGTCGAGGTGCGGGAATGAGTTGGGCTCGGGTCGGCCAGGTGGCGCAGGCGGTGGAGCCCGGCCCCGTCCCAGGTCCCACGGCGCACCCACGTAGCCTGCTGGGCGTCCTTCTTCTCCTCACCCCCTGCCTGCTGCCGCACGCCGCTGCGGCGCAGCGGGACAGCGGCTTCGAGGTGGCTGGGCGGGTGTGCCGCGACCTCGATGGGGACGGCCGCTGCGGCCCCGGAGACCTGCCGGTGCCCCGCGCCGTGGTGCGCACGCTCGAGGGGCACATGGTGACCGCCGATGGCGACGGCCGGTGGAGTCTGGTGGTGCAGCGCAGTCGGCGGCGCTACGAGCGGGAGGACGGGCCGGCGGTGGAGTCGGCCGAGGGGCTTTGGCTCTTCCTCGAGTCCGGGTCTCTCCCCGGCCCAGTGCCGAAGTTCCGATGGGTGCCTCGCCTGCCCGGGGGCCTCTACCGTGTGGACTTCGCGCTGCCCCCGCTGCCCCGGGCGGTGGATACGGTGGAGCAGGGGCCGAAGGTGGGTCTGCCTGCGGTGCGACGCGAGGGGTCGGAGCTTCGCCTGAGCCTGCCGGTGCGGGTGCCTGGCGCCGTGGCGGCCTGGGTGGGCGAGCAGCCCCTTCCCGTGGCGGAGTCGGGCCGCTTCTCCGTGCCGCTCCCCTTGCGCGGCCGCGAGAACCGGCGGCGGGTGCGCGTCCGCCTGGCAACGGGTGCGCTCGTCCTGATCCGCGTGGGGGTGCACCGCGTCCCCCGTCCCCGCGGTGGGGACCTCCTCCTTCCTGGCCCCGCAGAGTCGCTGCTCACCGTCCATCTGCCGGACCATCCCGTGCCCCCGGAGGCGCTCCCCGTGTGGGTGCAGGCGCCCCCCGGGACGAAGGTGGGGCGGGCGGTGGTCGGCGAGGGGGGCGTGGCGACGGTGCGCGTCGACCCGCGTCGGCCGCTGCGGGTGGTGCATCCCCGGGAGGGTCGCCTGGAGATCCCCCTCGGTCTCACCGTCGACCCCCACGCGGGCGATGCGCTGCGGCTGGGGGCCGATCTTCGCGCCGGGTACGCGGCGGGAGGCTACGCCGAAGGCGGCGTCTGGGGCATCGGGCGCCTCGCACTCCTCGGCGGCACCCTGCACGCGGGCCTCGCCCTCGGCGATCGGGACCTGGCGCGGTGGCTCGCCGGCGGCCCGTTTGCGGCGCCGGAGAAGGTGGGGCGACGGGGCAACGTGGAGCGCTATGGGGGGGCCGCCCCCGCCGACTCGACCACCCGCGAGGAGGATGCGCCGCCCCTGCCCCTGTGGCTCACGTGGAAGGGGCCGGCGGGCCGGGTGGGGCTCACGGGCGGCCGGGTGGTGTTCGAGGGGGACGACGTGGGTCGCTTCGAGCGGGCGGTGGTCGGCCCCACTGCGGCGCTGCGCCTCCCCGTCGGCCCGGTGATAGCGCGCCTCGAGGGGGGCGCCGACCTGGCGCTCGCCGGGCCCGCTGTGGCACGGCCGGTGGGGATCCCCACCGTGGCGACGCTCCCCGTCAGCGGCAGCCGGGTCCTCTGGCTGCCCCACAGCCACCTCGTGCAGGGCACCTTGAGGCTTCGCCTCGAGACCGTCGACCCCTTCACGGGTGCGGTCGTCGACTCGCGCCCCCTCGTCTCGAAGATCGACTACGACACCGACAGCGAGAGCGGCCGCGTGCTCCTCGCCGCGCCGCCTCCCAGCGCGGGGGCGATCCCCGCCGCACACCTTTCCACCTCGGGGCTCGGCGTACAGCAGCGGATCGTCGCGACCTACCTCCGTCGTGCGCCGGACGGGGTCGCAAGTGGCGGAGCACGCCTCGAAGCGCGGCTTCCGTGGCTCTCGGTGGAGGTGCGGCATGCGGGCGCGAGCACCGGTTATGCGGTGAGCGGGGCGGAACTGGCGCTCGAGCCGCTGCCGTGGATCGCGCTCGAAGCATCGGTGGCGGAGAGCCGTGGTCCGGGCGCGGAGCGCTTCGAGAGCCTGGATGGAAGCGTCACCTGGCGCGCCTTCGGAGGCGCGGGCACTGGGGC
>CAYYHA010000360.1:0-1031 GCA_964471535.1 uncultured Myxococcia bacterium
CTCGGCCCCTCGAGGTCGAGGTACGCGCCGCCGTGAAGGCGCTGTGCCGAGAGCTGCCCGAGGGCGACCTCCTCGTCTTCCTGCCCGGCGCCGCCGAGATCCGCCGCGCCCAGACAGCGCTCGAAGAGTATGCCCGCGCACGGTCCCTGCTGCTGCTTCCGCTCCATGGCTCGATGTCCCCGGCGGCCCAGGACCGGGTGCTCCGGCCCGCCGACCGGCGAAAGGTGATCCTCGCCACCAACGTGGCGGAGACCTCTGTCACCATCGACGGCGTGCGGGCAGTGGTGGACAGTGGCCTCTTCCGGATGGCGGGCCACTCCCCCTTCTCGGGGCTGCCCACGCTGCAGCTGCGCGGCATCTCGAAGGCCCAGGCACAGCAGCGCGCCGGGCGCGCCGGGCGCACCGCCCCAGGACTGTGCCTGCGCCTGTACACCGAGCACGAGCTGCGGACGCGGCCCGATCACCACCCTCCGGAGATTCGCCGTGCCGATCTCTCCGAACTCCTGCTCACGACGGCCGCTCTTGGCATCGATCCAGAGCGGCTGCCGTGGCTCGAGGCGCCGCCGCCGGCCGCCCTCGAAGCGGCGCGCGTGCTCCTCACCCGCTTGGGTGCCATCGACGCAGGCGGACACCTGACGGATCGGGGCAGAGATATTTCCAAACTCCCGCTGCACCCTCGTCTGGGCGTCTTGGTCCTGGAGGGGGCGGCGCGCGGCGCCCCGTACGAGGCCGCCCTGGCGGCGGCCCTCCTCGCCGAGCGGGACGTCCTCCGGGGCCCGGCAGCCCCGGAGCGCAGTGCGGCACCGCGTGGGGAGGACGGGCAGGGTGTGCCGGTGGGAGACTGCGACCTCAGCGAGCGCATCGACCGGATTCGCGCGGCGCGGGGGGATGAGGCCCGCGCCCGATCCCTGGGCCTCGACGCGCGCGGCGTTGCCCGGGTCGAGGAGGCAGCTCGGCGCCTCTCCCGCGCGGCGCCGGTACGCCGAGCCGCCGAGACGGCGGCCGCGGCCGAGGCGGACCGCGACGAAGGC
>CAYYHA010000360.1:1041-2762 GCA_964471535.1 uncultured Myxococcia bacterium
GCCTCGCGCTGGCCCTGCTCACCGCCTTCCCCGACCGGGTCGCCAAGCGCCGTGCGCCGCGGAGCGAGCGCTTCCTCCTCACGGGCGGCGGTGAGGTGACGCTGGCGCGGGAGAGCGTGGTGAAGGGGCAGCCCTTCATCGTGGCCCTCGACGCCGAGACACGGGGCAGCGGGGCGGGAAGCCGGACCCGCGTCACCTTGGCCCGCGCCATCGAGCCGGAGTGGCTCCTCGATCTCTTCCCCGACGCGGTCGAGGAGGCCATCGAGGTGGAGTGGAATGCCAAGGCCCAGCGGGTGGAGGTCTTCTCGCGCCTTCGCTACGGCCGGATCGTCCTCGCCGAGTCGCGCGAGCGCGCGGCCGACCATCCCGAGGCGGCGCGGCGGCTCGCGCGCGAAGCGCTGCGTGCCGGGCTCCATGTGGCCGCCGATCCCAAGGCCATCGAAGCACTGAAGGAGCGCCTCGCCCTCGCCCGCCGCCTCGACCCGGAGGCGGGCTTCCCCACCCTCGACGAGGCTCGCATCGAAGAGGCAGTCAGCCGCCTGTGCACCGGCTGCAGCTCCTTTGCCGAGCTCGGGCGCCTCGATCTCGAGGCGGCGCTCCGCTCACTCCTGACGCCGGAGCAAGCGCGTCGCCTCGAGGCCCTCGCGCCCACCCATATCGCGCTCCCAGGCCGGCGGCGTGTGCCCGTGGCCTACCCGCCGGCGGCACCGCCCTACGTGCGCGCCTTCATCCAAGACTTCTTCGGGCTGCGGGAGACGCCGTGCATCGGCGGTGGGCGGGTGCCACTTCAGTTGCAGCTGTGCGCACCGAACCGGCGGCCGGTGCAGGTGACGCAGGACCTCGCGGGCTTCTGGGCGCGGCACTACCCCGAGATTCGCCGGCAGCTCAAGCGCCGCTACCCCAAGCACCGGTGGCCCGAGGATCCGCTGAACCCCTGACTAAAGGGGACGCAGTTTCTCGGCGAGGATCCCCAGGACCGGCAGGTAGACGAAGGCGGGACCGCGATGGGCCGCAGCGGCGCGGACGCGGCGCGCCGCCTCCTCCGAAAGGGGCAGTCCCTGCAGGAGGTCTAGCGCCAGATCGCCGCCGAGTTCCCCCGGCGAAACCATGGAGGTCTCGACCCGATAGCCGGCGGAGGCGAAGCGCGGCGGGAGCGTTCGCCCGATGAAGGGATCGGCCCCAGCGGAAGCGAGGGCCTCCTGCCAGACCGCGCTCAGATCCACCTCTGGGGGATGGGCGATGAGGCCGCCGAAGTCCGCTTCGACGGCGACCAGTGCCCCGCCAGGGGCCAGCACCCGATCGATCTCCGCCAGAACGTGCGCCGGATCCCGGAGCCACAGCCACACGAAGTGGGTGAAGACGAGATCGAATGCGGCGCGGCGGAAGGGCAGTGCATGGGCGTCGGCGCACACCGCCGGGGCCCCTGCCGTCGCCGCCGCCCGCAGGTGTCGGTCGCCGGCGACGACGATCCCGCCCGCGCGGCGGCGTAGGTCCCCGGTGACCGCCCCCCAGCCGCAGCCGAGATCGAGGACGCGGCGGCGCCGGGCAATCCTAGCCCGGCGGAGGAGGCGGCTTCGGACCGAGGCCAACTGCGCCGCCTGGCGCTCGAGCTGCCGCTGAGCAGGCAGCTCGGGGTGCTTCAACGCCCCCCTCCTGCACAGGCGCAGGCGCAGGCGCACCCGGCGCAGGCACAGGCGCAGCCGCCGCCCCCGCCCCCGCCG
>CAYYHA010000361.1:0-2753 GCA_964471535.1 uncultured Myxococcia bacterium
GCATCCGAGCGTCCAATAGGTCTCGACGCCGCCGCCGGCGCCGCCGCCACCGCCGCCCCGGCCGGCCGAGCCGGGCGCGCCGGCGGAGCCCGCCTGCCCTCGCCACTCGCCGGCGATCACGGTGCCGCCGCTGCTGGCGCAGCCGGCGCCGCCCGCTCCGGACGACCCGGCGGCACCGGGCTGACCCGGGGCGCCGTTCAACCCCTGTGGGCAGACGGTCGTGGGCACGACGCAGGAGCAGCTCCCGTTGCAGAACTCGTCGATGTAGGCGTCGCAGCCACCGAGCCCGCCGGCGCCGCCGCCGTTGGGCGCGGTCTGGCCGCTGCTGGTCACCGTCTGGACGGGTCCGGTGGTGCAGGCGGTGCATGCGTTCACCGTCTCGTCGAAGTCGGGGCAGTCGGCCCGGCCGCCGTCCCCACCGCTCACGTCGATCCCAGCGCAGACGTTGACCCCACCGGCGCCGCCGGGGTTCTCCGCCGCTGTCGAGCAGCCCTCCGCACAGGTGTAGGCGCCTGCCGGCTCGTAGGCGTCGCGTCCGGGCTGGCCGGCGGGTCCATCGGCTCCAGCGAGCCCATCGCTGCCGTTCGTGCCCCGCCCGGCGGTGGCGGCCCAGATGGTGTTGTTCCGGATCGTCAGGCCGCCGAAGGAGTCGTAGACGTAGATCGCATAGGTGTTCTCGCCCGGCCCGGTGGCGTTCTCGCCGTTGACCACGAACCCCTCGAAGAGCGTGGGCTGCACGATGCCCGAGGCAGTGACCGTACGCCGGTCGCCCGAGCCGGTCGCCCCGTAGAGGACGGTGGTGTTCGCGTCGATGTCGCGCTCCCAGGTGATGGGGTTGTAGCCGCCAAGGAGGTCGATGCCGTCCACCAGGGAGATCGACTCGTAGTAGGCGCCGGCCGAGACCTTCACCCGCCGCTTCCCCGCCGCGCTCGCCTCGCCGAGAGCGAAGCCGATGGTCGCGCAGGGCGCGGAGATGGAGCCGCAGCCGGCTGTGTCGCTCCCTCCGTTGGCGGGGGTGGCCACGTGGACGTCGCTCGGATCCACGCGGAACTCGCAGCCGTCGTCGGGCACCCCGTTGAGGTCCAGGTAGTCGTAGGTGCCGTCACAGGCCGGGTTCGAGTCGCCTACCGTGCAGCAGACCATCGTGCAGGTGGGCGCGGCGGTGGCGTTGCAGCGGCCGTAGGCATTGGGCTTGGCGAAGATCGCGGTGCAGTCGGTGAAGCAGCTTCCGCAGGCCGTATTGCTGTCGTACTTCCCCGAGACAGGATCGACGTAGCCCTCGTCGGTGAGGCCGTCGCAGTCGTTGTCCAGGCTGTCGCAGGTGCTCTCCACGGGCTCGTAGTCGGGTCCGAACTCGGCGGCCCCGCAGGCGAGGTAGCCCGAGGAACCGCCGCAGGTGGCGAAGGAGCCGGCACAGACGCCTTCCTGCACGGCGCAGGGCTGGGCGGGCAGGTTGTCGTCGGTGGCCCCATCGCAGTCGTTGTCGAGGCCGTCGCAGCTCACCTCGGTAGGTTCGTAGTTGGCGCCGTACTCCGCCGATCCGCAGGGCAGCCACCCGGAGGTGCCCCCGCAGGTGGCCACCGACCCGGCACAGACGCCGTCCTGCAGGGTGCAGGGTGGGGCGGCAAGGCCGTCATCCACCACCCCGTTGCAGTCGTCGTCGATGCCGTTGCACAGCTCGGGGGAGGGCGCGCCGGGGGTCGCCGAACACACGGTGGGCGCAGTGGGATCGGCTGGGTTGCAGACCTTCACGCCGGGCTGCGCGCAGGCCCCGACGCCGGAGGTGCAGCCCTCACCCAGATCCGCCCAGGCGGGCCCCTCGTCGGTGAGCCCGTCGCAGTCGTCGTCGAGGCCGTTGCAGACCTCGGTGGCCGGCGATCCGACGCTGGCCGAGCAGAGGGTGGGGCCGGCGGGGGCGCTTGCGTCGCAAATCTTCACGCCGACCGCCAGGCAGGCGCCCGTCCCGGCCTGACACACATCGCCGAGGTCGGCCCACTGGGGCTCCTCGTCGGTGAGCCCGTCGCAGTCGTCGTCGATGCCGTTGCAGATCTCGGTCAGCGAGTTGGAGGGTTGAGCGGAGCAGATCGTGGGGCCGCTGGGGTCGGCGGGATCGCAGATGTAGTTGCCGACGGCCTGGCAGGCGCCCGTCCCCGCCTGACAGATGTCCCCCTTGTTGGCCCACAGCGGCCCCTCGTCGGTGAGGCCGTCGCAGTCGTTGTCGAGCCCGTCGCAGACCTCGGTGGACGGGGCAAGCGGTGTCGCCGAGCAGACGGCCGGGCCGCTCGGGTTCGCTGCGTCGCAGACGAAGGTCCCGCGCTGGGTGCAGCTGCCGGTGCCCACGGTGCACACCTCTCCCAGCGTGGGCCAATCCTCGTCGGTGAGGCCGTCACAGTCGTTGTCGAGGCCGTCACAGACCTCGGTCCCCGGCATCCCCGGCTGCACCGAGCAGCGGGTCGGCCCGGCGGGGTTGCCGGGGTCGCAGACATAGAGGCCGCTGCGCTGGCAGGCCCCCGTGCCCACGGTGCACAGGGTGTTCTTGTTCGCCCACTGCGCTTCTTCATCCGTCTCCCCGTCGCAATCGTCGTCGAGGCCGTTGCACAGCTCCGGCATCGCCCCCATCCCCGGGACCGCCGAGCAGACGGTGGGGCCGGCCGGGTCGTTCGGATCGCAGATGCGGATGCCCGCTGCCTCGCACAGGCCCGTTCCCACGAGGCAGGTCTCGCCCAGGTCGTCCCAGTCCTCGTCGGTCTCCC
>CAYYHA010000362.1:0-2729 GCA_964471535.1 uncultured Myxococcia bacterium
CCCCCTGCCCGCGGCGGGCTCGGCCGTCCCGACGGCGCCGGCGGCCGGCCCGGCTCCGGGGGCCAGTCCACCCCCGGCGCCAGCGGACCCCACCTTGGCGGTGCAGGCGGCCATGGATGAGATGCTCGCCGACCTGCAGGGGGCGTTCACCGGGGCCGGGGCCGGTGGGCGCGGCGTGGACCGCTCCGCCGAGTGGGTGCCCGGCGGGCGTGAGGTGACCTACGGTCTCTTCGTCCTGCGCCGCCGCCAGGTGCCCGGCGACCTCGGCACCTACCCAGGGACCGGGAGCGTCGCGGGCACCGGTCCGCTCTTCGCCCGTCTGGCCGGCACCGGGTCCCACAGGGCTGTCACCCTCAAGGTCCCGGCCGCCGAGGATCCCGCCTATGGCGTGACGAAGGTGCTCGGCGAGCTAGGGGAGGACCCGCTCGTCCCGGCCCCGGAACGTCCCCCGCGTATCCTCGATGCGACCGCCTGCCGCCGGATCCTCACCCACCTGAAGGGTCACGATCCCGCTTACCTTGCCCACCGTGCAAGGCGCCACCGCGACGCCCTCTTCGACCCGCGGCTCGCCGCGCGTCTGCCCCCGCTCCGCACCCCCCAGGGTCGCCCATCGCCGCCAGCCCGCCGCCGCGCCGGAACGCGCCGAGAGGCGCCGGGGCCGGCGCTGGCGCTCCTGCAGGCCTACGTCGATGCGCTCGAGGAGGTGGCCTCGGCGGAGGATCTGGTCCTCGTCACGGTGAAAGTCGACGGCAGGATGCGGTAACCTGGTGCCCCCGCCGCGAACTCCGGAGCGGCCGGGCTGGGCCGGGAGGCGCGCTGTCCGCCTCGCGACAACCTTCGAGACACCATCGACAAGGGAGGGACCCCCGATGCACCGTTCGACCGTGATCTTCCTCGCCGCCGGCCTCGTGGCCGCCTGCGGCGACCTGAGCGACCTGACGACCGTCACCCTGGGCGCCCCCGAGATCCCGACCATCGAGGTCGATCGCACCTACCAGATCGACCAGGGGACCTTCAGCGGCTGTCCGGAGGGGGACCGCACGGTGAAGGACCAGGAGGGCGTGGACCGGACCGTCCACGTGCGCGACCTCGGAAGCGCCTGCGAGCTCTCCTTCGCCGAGGAGGGCGTGCTCCTCTTCGACGAGGAGCAGGCCCGGCAGGCCAGCGACAAGCTGCAGGGCCGGAAGATCCAGGGCGTGAAGGCGGTCGCGGTGTCCATCCAGGACTTCTCCCTCGAGGACGAGACCGGGGCGCCCTTCGACATCGCAGGGAAGCTCGACGGCCTGTCCGTGCTCGTCGACGGCAACGCCCTGTTCACCCTCGAGGACATTCAGGCGCTCGCCAACGGGCCGGTGGAGAAGCAGGTCGACGGCGCGCTCCTCGACAAGCTGGTGGATGGGGTGAACAACGGCACGCCCGTGCGAGCGGACGTCGCAGCGGCGCTCGCGGTGAAGGACAGCGCCCTGGAGAGCCTCCCCACCCGGCTCCACCTGAAGATGACCTTGCAGCCGAAGGTCACCGTGGACGTGGTCAAGGCGGCCTCGGGCCTCGGGGGCGGCTGACCCCGCCCGAGGCGGCGGGCACGGCCGTGACCTGGGGGCACACCTCTGAACCTGGCGACGCCTCATAAATTCAGCGACTTAGCGGCCCATGCACCTGGCATCCGCCTTGCTCCCTCTGTCGGGGCCACGATGAATAGGCGGGGGGCCGTGCCCGTCCCTCGCAAAGACCCAGCGCCGTGGCCACCCCACGGCTCCCCCAGACCCCGGAGGCCACCGTGCCACACCCCCCCATGCAGCACCCGCCGCGCCAGCGGGGAGAGACCCCGCCATCGGCCGCAAGGAGGCCCGCCATGACCCGTTACGCTCGGAGAACGCTGCTCGTCGCCGCGCCGCTGACGGCGCTCGCTCTCTCGGGGTGCGTCGTCCACACCTACCGGCACGACGACCCCTACCGCGCCACCTACCGCCAGAGCCCCGGCTACGTGGGGTATTACGGCGGCCACGTCATCCCGGCGAGCCAGGGCGGCGGCTGGTGCTACCTGCAGGGCGCGCACTACCACGACTACCGGCCGGAGCGCCCCGAGTACTACCGGGTCTCCGCGGGCTTCTACTACTACACCGGGCCGGTGACCTTCTATTACTGGGACGCCCACCCGATCCCGCCAGAGCAGGGGGGTGGCTGGTGCCACATCCACGGGCGCCACGTTCACCACTACCACCCCCACTACGATACCCACTGGGCCTACGACGCGGGCCGACGCTACTACTACTGGACCGATGGGCGCCGCGGCCGCCCCGCGCGCGGCTACCATCCGGCGGAGCCGGCCTATCGAGACGAGTTGCGCCGGGGCCGTCCTGCGGCGGCCCGACCTGTCACCGCGCCGCCGCCGCGGGGTCGCCCCGCCGCGCCGCCCCCGGCCTACGGCAACCCACACACCGCCACCCCCGCGCGGGGTCGCCCCGCAGAGACCCCGCCCACCTCCGGCAATCCCCACGCCACCTCCCCGGCCCGGGGTCGGCCTGCCGAGCCGGTGGACTTTGGGGTGGTGGAGGGCACGCGCCCGGTGGGCGAGCCGGCGCCGGCCCGCGGGCGGCCTGCCGAGGCCACGGCCCCCCGGGCGCAGCCCGCCTATCCCACGCCTCGGCCCGGCCCGAGCATCACACCACCCGCCCCCACCCGCCCGGCCTTGCCCGCGTCGTAGCCGGGGGCGACCCAGTCGCGCTCGT
>CAYYHA010000363.1:0-2729 GCA_964471535.1 uncultured Myxococcia bacterium
CCGGGCCCCCGCGGCCCGTGCTCCCCTCGAGCGGACGTCCGAACGCGCGCCAGGGAAGCCACCGCCGAAAGATTTGTCCTGAGTCGTCACACCCCCGTGGTAGGGCCAGCAGCGTGCATTCCTGGAGGTGAGCGATGCCCATGCACTCTCGAAGCACCGCCGTCCGCCTGGCCCTTCCGTGCCTCCTGGCCCTCAGGCGGGCCGGGTGCATCCACGATCGGAAGCCCTTTCGGCCCGGCGCGGTCTACCAGACGCTCCCGCAGGACCGGTCCTACGTGGAGCTCGGGGCGGTCCGCGGCTCCTCCTGGGCCTGGGATGACCCGGTGAACGCCGCCCTGCGCGAGGCCCTCGCCGAGGCCCAGGCCATGGGCGCCGACGGCATCGTCCAGGCCCAGATGCAGGAAGAGTACAGCTTCCGCTGGACCCGGTGCCGGCTCCTCCCCTCTCCCGCCCTACCGTGCCGAGGTGTTCGCCATTGCAGTGCGCTGGGAGGGCGGAGTCGCCTCGCCCGCGGGCGGCGCGCCCCACCCGGCGAATGCGCCGTGATGCAGCACGCGTTGACCTCTCCGGCCGGCACGAGTAGGAGCACGGGTGCCGGGACCGGCGGTAGTAGCTTCGGGCTTTGCCGTCCTCTGGGGTCGTGCGACCCCCGGTTGACGAGACCCGGCGCGAGACGCCGTTCAGCTTCCGCGATGGACGGCACCTGACCCGTGATCTCATCCGAACCGCAACCCCATCTGAACCAGACCGTCCCGTGACCGATCGCGCAAATCTGGACACACACCGCTTCCATTGCACCTACGCCGACGCTTCGTGACGGCGCCCGCCAAGCACATTTCCTCGTGGTAACCGGAGGTGTCCTGTGCCCCCCACGAGCCCATCTCCTGCAGATTTCGCCGGCTTGTTCCAGACCGCTACGGGTCATGCACCCTTTCCGTTCCAACGCGTCTTCGCGGAGAGCGAGCGCTTGCCGGCCGTCGTCTCGGTGCCCACCGGGCTGGGCAAGACCGCGATGGCGGTTCTTGGTTGGCTGTGGCGGCGGCGCTTCGCACCCGAGCCGGTGCGCGCCTGCACACCCCGCCGTCTCGTCTACTGCCTTCCGATGCGGGTCCTGGTCGAGCAGACTCGGGATGCCGCACTTCGTTGGCTGGATCGCTTGGGGCTGCTCGCCGGGAAGGTGGACTACAGCGACGATGGGCTGGTCCGAGCGTACGACCCGTGGGCGGGGGAGGACCGGTCTGGGATACCGGTCTTCCTGCTGCTCGGTGGCGACGTCGAGCGTGACTGGGATCGACTCCCTGACCGGGACCTCATCCTCGTTGGGACACAGGATCTGCTTCTGTCCCGCGCACTCATGCGAGGGTATGCCTGCAGCCGGTTCCGATGGCCCATTCAGTTCGGCCTGCTCCACACCGATACCCTATGGGTGCTCGACGAGGTGCAGCTCATGGGAAGCGGCCTCACGACCACGGCTCAGCTCCAAGCCCTACGGCGCAAGCTCGGGGCGCGGCGCACTGCCAGCGTGTGGATGAGCGCTACGGTTCGGCCAGACTGGCTGCACACCGTCGACTTCGACGAGGCAGTCGATGCCCCGGACCCGCTCGAGCTCGGGCCCGCCGATTGGGCCGACCCGCATGTGGCCAGGCGTCTCCGCGCCCGCAAGCCACTTGCCAACGCACCGGTGAGCGACCCCACGCAGGAGCGGTCCCTGGCGAAGTGGCTGCTCGAGGCGCACCGCCCCGGAACCCGGACGATGGTGGTGGTAAATACGGTGGATAGGGCCGTCGCGCTGCACGGCGCGGTATCCCGCGCGCTTGGCAAGCACGAGCCCTCGCCTCGGATCATTCTGATCCACAGCCGCTTCCGGCCGGGCGACCGCCAGGCCGCTTTGGCTGCCCTGCTGGCCGAGCCGGACGAGGGAGGCACTATCGGGGTCTGCACGCAGGTGGTGGAGGCGGGGGTGGATGTGTCTGCAGACCTCCTCGTTACCGATCCGGCGCCGTGGGCCTCCCTGGTGCAGAGGTTCGGCCGCTGCAACCGTGGAGGCGAGCAGCCGGATGCACGGGTCTTCTGGCTCGACGGGCCGCCGGCGAAGCTTGCCGGCCCCTATCGGACCGAGGAGGTGGAAATGGGGATCGCGCGTCTTCGCAGCCTGGGCTCGGCCGCTCCGGCCGAGCTTCCCCCGGTGGACGCGCCTACGGAAGCAACCGCCGTTCTGCGGCGCGTTGATCTCCTCGACCTGTTCGACACTTCGCCCGATCTCTCGGGGCGCGACGTGGATGTCTCACCCTACGTTCGCGAAGGTGCCGATCACCACGTGTTCGTGTTCTGGCGGGAGCTGGGAGAGGAGGGCCCGACGGCGGAGGAGCCGGCCCCGCGCCGCGAGGAGCTCTGCCCTGTACCTGCGGCGTGCGTGGCCCAGCGGATCCGCAAGCCAGGGAGCCGCTTCTGGCGGTGGGATATTCACGATCGTGCGTGGGTGCGCGTCCGCGACGTTGTGCCGGGGCTGACGCTGCTGGCCCCCGCGGCACAAGGGGGCTACGACCCCGTGCGGGGCTGGTTGGACAAACCAGGAAAGAGGCCCGAGCCAGTGCCGGTGCTGCCCGCTCCCGCCGACTCCACGGAGGAGGACGCGGCGGATGCGGACCAGCCAAGCGTGACGGGGTGGTGGTGTCGACTGGCCGACCACACGAACGACGTGGTGGCTGCCGCAGAAGCGCTCATCTCGG
>CAYYHA010000364.1:0-2727 GCA_964471535.1 uncultured Myxococcia bacterium
CGTAGAGGCGGGGTCCGCGCATCGACCGGGCGCGTTCATCGATGAAGCCGTCACGGGGGATCTCGATGCGCTCCACGCCATCGCGTGCAGGGCGTTTCCGCACCCCTGGTCGCGCGCGCAGCTCGAGGCAGAGCTGGCCCACCCCTGGTCTCGCGTCCGGGTCGCCCGGGCAGCGGACGGGGGCGTCCTCGGCTTCGCCGTCGCCTGGTTCGTGGCCGGAGAGATCCAGCTCCTCGAGCTGGCCGTCGATCCCACGGCGCGTCGGCAAGGGCTGGGGCGGCGACTGGTCGTGGACCTGCAGCGCATCGGCCGGATGGAAGGAGCGCAGTGCATGACCCTCGAGGTCCGGCGCTCGAATCGGGCGGCCATCGCGCTCTATCGGGCGACCGGGTTTCGGTGCGTCGGAGAGCGACCGGGGTACTATCGTGGGCAGGTCCGAGAGGACGCGCTGCTCATGGAGTGGAGGGCATGAGGCCTCGCTGGGTGAGCGCACGCCTGCTCGAACGTGAGGATCTCGGCGCGGGCTACCATCGCCTCTGCCTCGAGGCCCCACCCCTGGCCGCGGGGGCGGCCGGTACCTTCACCCTGCTCTCGGTACGACCGCGGGGCGCCGGCGCCCTCGATCCGCTCCTCCCGAGGCCCTTTTCCTTCCTCTCTCGTGACCCCGAGCGGGGGCGGGTGGAGGTGCTCGTCAAGGTGGTCGGGCGCGGGACGGCAGCGTTGGCGGGACTCGTACCTGGTGTCTGCCTTCAGGCGCTCGGGCCGCTCGGCCAGGGCTTCCCCGAAGCCAGGGCCGAGACCCTGCTCCTTCTGGCCGGGGGCGTGGGGATGCCGCCCATCCTCGATCTCGCGAGCGAGGAAGCCCGCCGGCGCCGGGTCGTCGTCTTCTACGGAGGGCGCGGGCGTCGCGACCTGCTCCTCCTCGAGCGCTTCGAGGCGCTCGGCGTGACCCTGGTGGCCAGCACCGACAACGGCTCCTTCGGGGTCCCCGGCACCAACGTCGGTGCGTTGCGCGCGTGGCTGGCGAAGACCCCGGAAGAGAAGGTGGAGGTCTTCGCCTGCGGCCCACGCCCCATGCTGCGGGCGGCCCAGGCGCTGGCAGCCCAGGCGGGTCTGCGCCTCTGGCTCTCCCTCGAGGCACACATGGCCTGCGGGATCGGTGTGTGTCGTGGCTGTGCCGTACGCCGGGCCGACGGCCCGGGGTACCACATGGTATGCGCGGATGGGCCGGTGCTCCCGGCCGAGGCGGTGGTGTTGTGAGTGAGCGGCCCGAGGCGGTGGACCTCTCGGTGCGGGTGGGGCGCCTGCACCTGCGCACGCCGATCGTCGCGGCCAGCGGCTGCTTCGGCTACGGCCTCGAGTACCAGGGCGTCGTCGACTACGACGCCCTGGGAGGGGTGGTCACCAAGGGGCTCTCCCTCGTGCCCCGGCCGGGCAACCCGCCGCCTCGGATCGTCGAGACCCCGGCGGGGATGCTCAACGCCATCGGTCTGGAGAACATCGGGGTGGACGCCTTCCTGGAGCAGAAGCTGCCCGCCTTCGACGCGGGGGTCGATTCCGCGCTGGTGCTCGTGGCAAACCTCTTTGGCACGGCGCCCGAGGACTACGCGCGCCTGGCCGAGCGCTGCGAGGCGCATCCGCGCATCGCGGCACTCGAGCTGAACATCTCCTGTCCCAACGTGAAGGCGGGCGGGGTCGAACTGGGGCGGTCCCCCCGTGCGGCCGCCGAGGTCACCGCGCTGGCCCGTTCGGCGACGGAGCGCCCCCTCTGGGTGAAGCTCTCGCCCAACGCGGGGGACGCCATCGTGGAGGTGGCACAGGCGGTGGCCGAGGCGGGCGCCGATGCGCTCTGCGTCATCAATACCCTCTCCGGGATGGTCATCGATGTCGAGCGTCGCCGGCCCGTCCTCGCCAACGTCACCGGCGGGCTCTCGGGTCCGGCGCTGCGTCCGGTGGCGCTGCGGATGGTCCACCAGGTCTCCTCTGCGGTCGTCGGCATCGGCGGCATCGCGTCGGCCGAGGACGTCGTCGCCTTCCTCCTGGCGGGGGCCAGCGCCGTGCAGGTGGGGACGGCGCTCTTCGCCGGTCCGGACGTCCCCGCGCAGATCGTTCGGGACCTGCGCGCCTACGCCCTGCGTCACGGTTTGCCTCGGATCGCCGATCTCACCGGCGCCCTCGAGACCTGATCCGGAGGGCACCGGCATTCGAACCCGCCGCCAGCCGCGGATGGCCGTCTGCTGCGGCCTTTGCGGCTCGGTCGGCGTCTCCTCGCCGGTCGTACGGGTACGCCTGCGGGCTGAATTCGCCGCCGCCGCGCCCTCGTGACGACGTCACCGGTGCGGGGCACACCGATGCGCGACAGGCGCCTAACGGCGGACGCAGATGGGGACGTACTCGGTGGGGGAGGTGGCCCCCTGCGGTGTGATGGGGATGGGCACGCAGCGCATGTCGGGGCCGCAGTCGCTGTTTCGGCAGCAGGTGTCGGAGCAGAAGGTCCCGAGCGCATCACTGAGACAGAGCCCACTGCGGCACGGGGCGCCCGAGGTCGTATCGCAGCCCGTGGTGCCGATCGCCGCCGTGCCCGTGATCGTGGAATCGGCGAAGCAGAAGCGGAAGGCCGTCCTTTGCGGGTGTATTGTGGATACGATGCGACGAAACCTGATCTCCATCTTGGACATACTGTCACCATGCGCAAACTACGCCAGTTTCAGGATTTCGGGCATGATG
>CAYYHA010000365.1:0-1414 GCA_964471535.1 uncultured Myxococcia bacterium
CCGATGAAATGGCGCGGGCCGGACCGCGTAGGGGTAGGGTGTGCTGCCAATGGCCAGGGCGTTTCGTGAGGGTCCAGAGGGCGGGGAGGGCGCCGGCCCCCCCGACCGCACCCTCGCGCTCCGTGCCCGCGAGGGGGATCGCCGGGCCTTCGAGGCGCTGGTCCGCCGTTACCAGCGGCCGGTCTACGGGCTCGTCCTTCGCCTCCTGGGCACCGAAGAGGAGGCGCTTGACGCAGCACAGGAGGCCTTCGTGAAAGCTTGGAAGCATCTCGGGCGCTACGACGAGACCCGGCCCTTCGGTCCGTGGCTCCTCTCCATCGCGCGGAACGAGGCGCGCGACCGCCTGCGACGGCGGAGGGTCCGCGGCGGGACGGACCAGGAGGACCCGAGCGAAGAGCTCGCGCGCCTCCCCGAGCGCCGGCCGGGGGCGGACGTGCTCCTCGACCGGGCAGAGCGCCAGGCCGCCCTCGAGGCGGCCCTCATGGCCCTCCCCCCGAAGTACCGCGAGGTCGTGATCCTCCACCACCTGCAGGGCTACAGCGTCGCGCGCATCGCCGAGATCGTCGAGCGACCCCCCGGGACGGTGATGACCTGGCTCTATCGCGGCCGCGCCGCGCTCAAAGAGGAGCTGGAGGAGAAGGGGGTGGCCCCATGACGGCCCGCGAGGCGACCCACCTCGATCCGTGGGCGCTGCAGGAGGCGCTCGGCGGCCGCGTCGAAGCAGAGGCGCAGGCGCACCTCGCCGAATGCCTGCGGTGTCGCGGCGAGCTCGAGGCCTGGCGGCGCCTCGTGGCCGAGCTCGACGCGCTCGAGGATCCGTGCCCGGACGAGCGCTTCGTACCCCAGGTCCTCGCGCGGATCGAAGCCGAGCCGCAGCTCGCCCCGGCGCCCGGGTTCTTCAGCACACTGTTGGTCCTCATCGGGGGGGCGGCGGCGGCGCTGCTCGCTCTCCTCTTCGCTGTGGGCCCCGAGGCCCTGCCCCAGCTCGCGGCGGGCGCGGGCCGCGCGCTGGTCGGCCTCGTCTCCGCCGACGCGCTTTTGCGTGCGGTGGCGGCCGCGCTGCCTTCCCCCGTGGTCCTTCTCTTCGTGGCCGCACAGGCGGCCCTGCTCCTGCTGCTCTGCTTCGCCTGGCGACGACTCGCCGGGGGCGAGGCGGGCACGCCGACGGAGGTGCATCCATGAGCCGTCAACCACCGGTCCTCGTGGCCGTGCTCTGCCCGCTTCTGCTCCTCTCCCGCTCGGCCGCGGCCGAGCCTCAGCCGCAGGATCCGGCGGCGCCCGCCGATCCCCTTCAGCAGCGCCTCGAGCGCTTCGAGCGGCTCTCCCCCGAGGAGAAGGCTCGGCTCCTCGAAGCGCTCGAGCGCCTCGGCGTGCTGGCTCCCTCCGGAAGTGAGGGCGCGGCGGAGTCGGAGGC
>CAYYHA010000365.1:1424-2711 GCA_964471535.1 uncultured Myxococcia bacterium
CGCCGCCGCACCGCCCACGCCGGGGCCGTCCATCGCCGTGCCGCCTCCGACGCCGCCGGCCCCCGCCGTGCCCTCGCGGCCTCCGGCCACCGGCGCGGCGGCACCGGATGCCGGCGCCTCCCTCGCCGAACGGCTGCGCACCTACGCGGCGAAGCGAAAGGCGGAGGCAGGGGGGCATCCCCGTGAGCGCGTGGCCATGGGCAGTAGCCTCGTCGTCGGGCCGGGCGAGGTGGTCTCCTCCGTGGTTGCCTTCGGGGGCACGGTCACCGTCTCACGCGGCGCCGTCGTCGAAGGCGATGCCGTCGCCTTCGGGGGTACGGTCACCCTCGAGGAGGGCAGCGTGGTCGAGGGCGACGTGGTGGCCTTCGGTGGCTCCGTCCTCGTGCAGCGCGGCGTCCTGGTCGAGGGCGACACCGTGAGCTTCGGCGGCGCCATCGACGTCGAGGAGGGGGCCCTCGTCGAGGGGAGCCGCGTGGGCCCACCCCGTCACGCGCAGCGGCCCACGCGGCCCGAGCGGACCCGGCCCCGCGCGGATCGCTCGGCCGAGCCCTCCGGCCTCTCGCGGGTGCTCGCCCGCGGCACCTGGGTCACCCTCGCCTTCCTCGCCGTCTTCACCCTGGGCTGGGCCCTGCTCGCCCTCATGCCGCGGCGCATGGACCGGATGCAGCGCGCCCTCGCCCGAAGCCCCGGCAAGGCGATGCTCGCGGGACTGCTCGCGAGCCTGGCGCTCGTCCCCCTCTGCGTCCTCTTGGGCATCACGGGGATCGGTCTCCTCCTCGTGCCGCTGGCCCTCGTTGGCTTCGGCATTGCGGTGCTCACGGGGTGGGTGGTCGCGGCGGTCGCCACCGGCCGCCGGCTGCCCCACCGCTTCCGGCGCACGCCGGTCGTGGAGCTGATGGTGGGCCTCTTGCTCTTCTGGGGGCTGGGCCTTTTCACCGGCGTGCCCTTCCTCGGGATTCTCGCCGGCCTCGCCCTCCTCCTCGCCACCTTCGCGGGCCTGGGTGGGGTGCTCCTCTCGCGCTTCGGCATGCCTCCGAAGGCCACCGATGCGGCGATGGATCCCCCGCCCGAGGGCCTTACGACAGAGGAGGCATCGCCCGCTCGCTGAGGTGGGGACGGCCCCGTTCCGGGGGGGCCTTGCCGGGGGGACGGCCGGCTGAGCGCCGTCTCGACATCTCGACAGGGGGGACGGCCGCGGAGCCGGCCCACCACGCCGCCCGTGCGACGCATGCGCGGGCGACCGCCCCGCCGCCCGCCCCGCCCCGCTGCCGGCCTCGCGCCGCCCGT
>CAYYHA010000366.1:0-2681 GCA_964471535.1 uncultured Myxococcia bacterium
GGCACTTGAATGGCTGCACGAGAGCTGATCTTTTCGGGTTGACAGCACGAAAGGAGGCCCCCGTGCAGCCGCTTCATTCTTACCCCGTCCTCACCGACTTTCTCCACCCCCTCCGCCGTTCCCAGCAAAAGACCCTTTCCTGGATCCTCGCTGGCATCCTCGAAGCCGGCACTGCACGCACCCTCTGCATCGCCACCAAGCTCGCCTTCTGGCTCGGTGTAACCGTCCGACGTGCGACGCCTGTCGGGGCGTGATCGCCTCGGGCAAGATCGGGTGGGGCAGTGGCTGCGGTGCCCTCAGGGCGTCGCCGCCGGCTCCGGGGGCCGCCAGTTCTGCGGCAGCAGCTCGTCGAGCCTGCTCTGTGGGTGCTCGCGGGTCCGCACCAGCACGTCCGTCAGGTACGCCTGCGGATTCACCCCGTTCGCCTCGCACGTCGACACCAGGCTCTGCAGCACCGCCAGGTTCTCGGCCGCCGTGTCGTTTCCTGCAAAGAGGAAGTTCTTCCTCCCCAGCGCCACGATCCGCAGCGCCCGCTCGCTCACGTTGTTGTCCAGCGCCACCTTCGGGTCCTCCAGGAAGACCTTCATGGCTCGCTTCATCCGCTTCTTCTTCGTCTTCGGGTCCTTCTCCAGCATGTACCCGATCACCTTGCCCAGCGGGCTCCTCGGTGGCGTCTGTGGCTCGTGCTCCATAAGCCACGCCTCGATCTTCTCGACCACCGGCACGCTCTCGGCCTGCCGCAGCAGCCGGTGCGCCTCGGTCCCGCAGATCCCCTTCTCCTGCGCCTTCCACTCCACCGCGTAGAGATCGACGATCCGGTCCAGCACCTCCCCAGCCTCCGGGGCACTCTCCAGCGCGTTCCAGAATTTCCTTCGAGCATGCGCCCAGCATGCGGCGCGCGTTCGCCCCTCGGGCGTCGTCACCGCGTTGTAGCCGGTGTACCCATCGACCTGCAGCGTCCCCTCGCTCTTCCCCAGGATCCTCATCGGCGTCTCACCGCTGCGGCTCGGGCTGTAGGCGTGCACGATCATCGGCCGGTCCTGCGCGTCCTTCGCGACGAAGACCCAGTCGTAGCCACGGTGGCACTTCCCCTCGTCCTGCACGGGCAGCGGCGTCTCGTCGGCGCTGACGTGCTTGGCCTCGGCGACGAACTCGAGCAGGCGAGCGTGGATCGGCGCGAGCACCTCGGCGCTGCGATGGAAGAGGTCGCCCAGGGTGCTGCGACTCACCTCCGCCCCCGCTCGCGCCATGGCCTTCGCCTGCCGGTAGAGCGGCACCGAGTCCGCGCACTTCTGCACCACCACATGGGCGTGGAGCCCCGGCCCGTACTCGGCGCCGTCGGTGACCTGCGGCGGCAGGAGCGCGGTCACGATGGTCTCGCCACACCGGCAGACCTTCTTCTTACGGATCATCCGCCGGCGCACCAGGCGCGCTGGCACGTACTCGATCTGCTCGGTCACGAGGCCCTCTCCGAGGTCTCGGAAGGCCCCCTCGCAGTGCTCGCATGCGAGCTGCTCTTCCGGGACCTCGATGCGCGTCTCCATGACCGGCAGCTTCTTGCGCTCGGCCTTCTTCGCCTCGCGCTTCTTCTTCGTCGCCTCCCTCCGCTTGGCCTTCTGCTCCTCGCTCTCGCCTGCCCGGGCCTTTTTCGCGACCTCCCGCTTCGCAGACGGCATCACCCGCCGCTCGCTCTTCTGCCCGAAGAGCATCCGCCGAAGCTCGGCGTTCTCGGCCTCGAGCTTCTCGAGCATCACTCAAAACTGCTCGCGCTGATCCTCGAGGTACTTCTCGAGCTGTCGAAACGCGCTGTAGACGACCTTCACCACCGCGGCCGCCGACGGGTCAAGCCCCTCGGTCAGCTCTTCGATGTCAGGCAGCTCTGGCACGCAGGAGCGTAGATCACGCCGACTTCCTTCTGTCCATCCGTCTGGCGCGACTTTTTCTCGGCTCCCACACCCTCTGCCGCCGCACCCGCGTCAGGTCCACCCCGTCGAGCAGCATCGCAAGCTGCCCCGCATCCAGCTCCATCGTCTCCTCGTCCCCGGCCAGCGCCGGCATCCGAAACCGCCCCCGCTCCAGCCTCTTGTACCAGAGCACGAAGCCTCCCCGGTCCCACCAGAGGACCTTCACCCGGTCTCCTCGCCGCGACACGAAGACGTAGAGGTGCCCCTCGTAGATGTCCTCGCCCCACGCCTTCACCAGCGCCGCAAGACGGTCGAAGCCCTTGCGCATGTCCGTCGGCTGCGCCGAGAGAAAGATCCTCACCGACGACGGCAGCCTCAGCACGAAAGCGCCCTGACGAGCTCGACCAGGGTGTCCATCTCGGGTACCTCCGAGAACTCGAGAACGATCCCACCACAGGCCCGCAGCACGACACCCGAGCTGGCCGCGCCGCGGCGTCTACGCTCTTGTCTGGAAACCTCGATGAAGCGCGCCGCTGCAGCCACCGTGCTCTGTGAGCGCTCCTGCCGGAGCTTGGAGAGCCAGTAGCGAAGAGAGCTGGGCGGCAGGCCTCGCTGCCCAGAAAACGCCTCCTGTGAGAGGCCACTGGCCTCGTAGGCCTCCACGATCTCTTCCCACGCCTGCCGATCCCTGCGCGCCATTTCAAACCTCCTGTGCCAGAAGGCGCACAAGATCTTCTTCGCCCCTCCTCCCTACAAGGCGTCCTACGTCGGACGGTT
>CAYYHA010000367.1:0-2669 GCA_964471535.1 uncultured Myxococcia bacterium
AAGGAGGGGTGCCCGGTGGCACAGCCCAGGTTCACCAGGCGTCCGCGGGCCAACAGGATGATCCGCTTGCCGTCGGGGAAGATGCAGTGATCGACCTGCGGCTTGATCTCCTCGAACGTGGTGTTCTCCTCCAGCCAGCGCACGTCGATCTCGCTGTCGAAGTGGCCGATGTTGCAGACGATGGCCTCGTTCTTCATCGCCTGCAGGTGCTCGCCGCGAATCACGCCGCAGCAGCCGGTGGCGGTGACAAAGATGTCGCCGATGGGGGCCGCCTCTTCCATGGTCACCACCGGATAGCCCTCCATCGCCGCCTGCAGGGCGCAGATGGGATCGATTTCGGTCACGAGGACCCGTGCCCCCAGCTGACGCAGGCTCTGCACGCAGCCCTTGCCCACGTCGCCGTAGCCGGCGACCACGGCGATCTTGCCGGCGATCATCACGTCGGTGGCCCGCTTGATGCCGTCGACCAGCGACTCACGGCATCCGTAGAGGTTGTCGAACTTGCTCTTGGTCACCGAGTCGTTGACGTTGATGGCCGGGCACTTCAGCGTCCCCTTCTTGGCCATCTCGTAGAGGCGGTGGACGCCGGTGGTCGTCTCCTCGGAGAGGCCGCGGATGCCGTCCTCGCCCTCGAAGAGTTCCGGATGCTTCTCGTGGGCGACCAGGGTCAGGTCGCCGCCGTCGTCGAGGAGCAGGTTCGGCCCCTTCCCCCCCTCGAAGGCCTTGAGCTGCTGTTCGATGCACCACCAGTACTCCTCCTCGGTCTCGCCCTTCCACGCGAAGACCGGGACCCCTGCCGCCGCCATCGCGGCGGCGGCATGGTCCTGCGTGCTGTAGATGTTGCAGCTCGTCCAGGTCACCTCGGCGCCCAGCTCACGGAGGGTCTCGATGAGCACCGCGGTCTGGATGGTCATGTGCAGGCAGCCGGCGATGCGCGCGCCCTTCAGGGGCTTCTTGGGCCCGTACTCCTTGCGCAGGGCCATCAGGCCGGGCATCTCCGTCTCGGCGATCTCGATCTCCTTGCGCCCGAACTCGGCGAGGGAGAGATCCTTCACCTTGTGGGGCTGGGTGGGCGTGGTCTGCTTGGCGGTGGCTGTGGCCATGGGTGGGTCCTCTCGATCCAGTCGCGTGGGGTCGCTTCGATTCGATCCAAGGGGTGGCAGGGGATGCCAGGCCCGCCCGTCGGTGGCCGCGCGGGAGCGTCGACGACCTTCCACGCGCCCCCGGTGGGTCACCTGGGCAGCCGCTGGCATATACGGCGGGAGCCCAGATTTCAACGCCCCGCTCCACGGCCGTCCGCCGCCGGCCGCTTCACAGCCGCGTAACCATGCATTGGCCGGGGCGCCTGTGAGACGATGACCCACGGGTCTGGCCGTCTCTCGACCTCCATCCCGCCCGAGCCCCCGGACCCTACCGCCCTCGCCGAGGCGGACCGCCGCGACGTAGAGCGGGTCCTCGAGGGAGACACCGAGGCCTTCCGCGGCATCGTGGAGCGCCACGGCCCGGCGCTCTACCGTCTCTGCTGGCGCTTACTCCGCTGTCCCGCCGAGGCGGAGGAGGCGGCGCAGGAAGCGCTCGCCCGGGCCTACGCGGGCCTTGGCTCCTTCCGGCGCGAGAGCGGGCTGGGGCTGTGGCTGCGCCGAATCGCGGTGAACCTGTGCCGGGACATCCTCAAGCGCAGCGCCCGCGGCGAGCGCAGCACCGCCGAGCCGGAGCGACGGGGCGCGGCGCCGCTCTTCGCCGGGGCGCCGGCGCCCCTCCCGGAGCACGCCGTGGATCTCAGCCGTGCCCTGCGGGCCGTCGAAGAGGCCATGGCCGGGCTGCCCCTCGCCCAGCGCGAGGCGCTGACCCTTCGTCTCCTCGAGGGCCTGTCCTACGAGGAGATGAGCGGGATCCTGGGCGTGCGCGAAGGCGCGCTCAAGGTGCGTGTCCATCGGGCGAGGCAGCGGCTGAAGGAGGCGCTGGGGGCGCGTCTCCCCGCCGCCCTCGCCGAGGAGGTGGATCCATGAGCCGGCGCGGGGACGAGGCACTGCTTCGGCGTTTACCTCGACGGCGAACTCTCGGAGTTCGAGGCACGGCAGCTGCTCGGCCGTCTGCGGGAGTCGTCCTCTCTGCGGGCCGCGATCCGAGAGGAGGAGGCCCTCGACCGACTGCTCGCGCTCTGGGCCGAGGCGCCTCCACCCTCCGAGGCCTTCGTGGCGCGGGCCATGGCCCGTCTCCGTCTTCGGCCTCGGCCACGCCTCCCCTGGTGGCACAGGTGGAGCCGTCGCCTCGCCGCCTCCCCTGGGCGCCTCACGGCCACGGCCGCTGCGGCCGGTCTCGGGGGTCTCACCTTCTGGCTCCTTGCCGAGCGCAGTGAGGCCGCCCGCTCGGCCATCGAGGCACGCACGGACCTCTCGCCCGAGGCACGTGAGACCTGGGCGCTCGAGCTCGAGGCGCGAGGCCGCGGACGCCGACAGGCGGCGGTGGCCCTAGGAGCGACCGCCGCGGTCCTCCTGGGCGCGGGCCTCTCGTGGTGGATTCTCGAGGCGCAGGACGCCGGTGGGGCGTCGGCGCAGGTGGCGGCCGCACCCCTCTCTGGAGGCGTTGCGGGGGTCGTGCGCATGCGCCTTCCGTGAGGGGTGCGTGGGTGGGGCGACTGGGGCGCGCGGAACCGAGCAGGATGGGGA
>CAYYHA010000368.1:0-2335 GCA_964471535.1 uncultured Myxococcia bacterium
CGGCCTCGTCAGCCGGGCGATCGCGGGTCGCGGCGGGTGTGGTTGGCCGCGAGGTACGCGCTCTGCACCTCGATGCGCCTCGGCCGGGCGACCTCGCGCTTCGGCCGGCGCCCGAGCCGGCGAATTCCCTCCCGGTCCACCAGGATCACCTCGTTCTCGTCCGCCCCGAAGGCGCCGCCGGTGCCCCCCACGAGGTTGCCCACCACCAGGTCCACGCCCTTCTTCGCCCGCTTCTCCCGCGCGCGGCGCTCGAGTTCCTCCGTCTCGGCGGCAAAGCCCACCAGGAGGGGGCGCCCCGGCCTTCCCGCGCTGCGTTCCGCCAGCCGACCCAGGATGTCCTCCGTCCGCTTCAGACGCACGACGAGCTCACCTGCCCCCTTCTTGATCTTCCGCGGGGCGACCTCCACCGGCGTGTAGTCCGCCACGGCCGCCGCCCCAATGAAGACGTCGATGGCGCCCGCGCGCCCCTCCGGCGCCCCCTCGCCCACCTCGGCCCACACGGCCTTCGCCATCTCCGCAGCGCTCGTCACCGAGACCCGCCGCACCCCCGGTGGCACGGAGAGGTGCGTGGGACCGCTGACGAGCACCACCTCCGCCCCGCGCTCGGCCGCCACCGCGGCCAGCGCGTAGCCCATCTTTCCCGAGGAGGGATTGGACAGGAAGCGCACCGGGTCGAGGTGCTCCCGCGTGGGGCCAGCAGTGACGAGGATGCGCCGCCCCTCGAGGGATCGCCACCGGGCGGCCGCCGCCTCGGCCTCCTCGCTCGACGGGGCGAGCGCGGCCACCAGCGCCTCCGCCCCCGTCTCGGGCTCGAGCACCGTCACCGCGTCGGCGAGCGCGGAGAGGTGCACGCGGGTCAGCCCCACCGGGGGCGCCTCACGGCTGGGCACGAGGACGCGCCGCCCGCCATGCCCGAGGAAGAGGGCCGTCGCCGGGTCGGCCGCTCGCCCCACTGCCAGGCGGGCGATGAGGTCTCGCCCCGCCGGCGCCACCAGGAGCGCATCGAAGTCGGCCCCGTCGCCGGGGAGTCCCTCGTCTCTCAGCAGGGGCGCACCGGCCACCGCCTCGAAGGTCGCCGCGCCCACCCAGCGCAAGGCCTCCTCGGTCATCGCCACCCGCACCTCGGCACCGGCCCGGCGCAGCGCCCGCACCCGCTCCGCCGACTCGTAGGCATCGGGCGCGCCGTCCACGACCACGGCGATGCGCTGTCCAGAGAGCGGCATGGCCCGAAGCATAGGAGCAGAGGCCGGCGGTGAGCCAGAGTGGGCGTCGCCGCTTTCCGCCGGGCCTTCCAGTCGCGTCCGGTGCCTTGGCGCGGGCTCGGGCCAGGCCCGTCCAAGCGGCCCTCCACCCGCGGCGGGGGGCCGCCCACGGACCCCGGGCTGGCCAGCGTGCCCGTGATCCAGCCCCCGCCTCGAAGCGGCTGCGCAGCGCCGACTTCGCGACCCATCCCGCGACCTGAGCGCCGATGCGAAGGGCCGGAGGACACTCGGCTATGCGGGGCCATCCTGGGCAATCGGGTGCAGCCTGTGCCAGCCGGCGCGCCTTCCTAGCGGCGGCGCGTCCGCTTCCAGAGCTGCTCGAGGTAGGCGAGCTCGGCCTTCGTCCTCCGGAAGCCGGTGTGCCGGTTTTCGAAGAGGATCCGGTTGGTGGGGTCGTATTCCTGATCGAAGTAGTCCTGATCGAAGGGCACGTAGTCGTAAATCGATAGTTCCTTCTCGTCGGTGAAGCCGATCACCGTCCAGTTGTGTTCTTCATAGAATCTCCACCATCTGGCAGTACTCCACTTGCAGGCTTGTTCGATGACTTTGTGTTTGAAATCGCGCCGATCGATGAGATGGTGCCGCTGTATCCTTAGCCCCTTGAAGGTGCTGAAGTTGTTGTCGGCAAGCGCCTTGAGCACCTTGTGGGTCACCCCGATCGGGCGCCAATTGAACCAGAACTGAGCCAAGATGCCCTGATCCATGGCGGTCGCCGCTTGCTCGACCGTCATGAGTGTGTTTTCACCGACATGCCTCGCCAACACGCATGCGATGAAACGAAGCATTTCCTTTATGTCCCGCGGCACATTCAGTTTGCGTTTTGGTGGAGTCATCAGCGGTGGTCCTCGCACGGTTCCGGCTGGAGATCAGCGTTTGCGGTTCGACCGACCCCGTCGCAGCGGTCGTGCAGGTTCGGCTTCTGTTGGAACGGTCGGCTCGCTTTGGCCGAGCTTCTTCTCGAGGAATGCTTTGAGTGCGATGGCGTTGTCGTGCTGGGTATGCCGGGCGGCGTAGAGGAGTGTCACGGTCCCCGTGCGACAGGCATCCACCAGCGGCGCCCCGGCCTCCGGCTT
>CAYYHA010000368.1:2345-2662 GCA_964471535.1 uncultured Myxococcia bacterium
TGGGGGTAAGATCCTTTGCCCACGCGTCGATCCGGGCCGCCTCCTTCTCGAGGCCGCGCCGCGAGAGGCGATCGACGAGGAGGCGCCTCCCACCCTCTGGCTCCGGGGGATCGTAAACCCGTTTGGTGCGGATCATCGGATGGCGTCCTTTCCCTGCCGAATGGCAGTCTAGCTGGGTTTGGGCCCGGGTGAAGCCTGGGCGATGGCCTCCAGCGCGTGCTTGTTGGCGGAGGGGTTCGCGGCTACCCTGATCGGCCCGGTAGGGCGAGCGGTGGGCTCGTCCCGGACCAGGGAGGTGCAAGCACGATGTCTTGGTC
>CAYYHA010000369.1:0-2640 GCA_964471535.1 uncultured Myxococcia bacterium
CACCGGACCAGTCTAGCGGCGCCCCGCCCGCGAACCGCGCCCGCCCTTACACTCCGCCGCACCTTCCGCTCCGCGCCTCGACCCGTACGCGCCGCGAGCGCGTCGCGGATCGAGAACCCGGAAGGAACCGAGCGCCCCCGCCCGAGGGCAGGGCCGTGCCAATCGATCCATGCCCCCGCGGCCGTCCCCCCTCGTGCGCCGCCTCATTCCCGGCCCCGAGACAACGACGCGGGGCCGGCGGACGATCCATGAATTTTCGTTCATATGTTCGACGCGTGCCCGACGTCGGGCCGCGGCTTCGCACGGGCGCCCCGCGCGGGTTCGCCTCCTCCCGGCCCTGTCCCCCGGCCGGGCTTCGCCCGCGGCGGGATCGGATCACCGGCCCCCTCGCCCCGAGGCCAGGGACCGTTCGAGGGAGTCCCACCGACACCTCTCGAACCGGCCGATCCGATGACGGGGGCGACCCGCCGCGCGGCTCCTTGCAGCCGGCCGCGCACTCTCAGCGCCAGTCTCCCGAGAGCACGAAGGCGCCCCAGGTCTCGGGGCGGGCGTCGCCGCCGTACTCGGCGCGGTTGCGCCGCAGCATCCAGAGCCGCGCCTCGTGCAGCGCCTCCAGCTTCTCCATGCCGCGGCGCCAGTAGTCGTCGTAGAAGCGCGTCATCAGCTCGGCGGTGGCCTCGTCGTTCACCTTCCACAACGACGAGATGACCGTCTTCGCCCCCGCCACCTCGAAGCCGCGGCGCAGGCTCTGCAGCCCTTCGCCCGCCCGCGGGCTTCCCAGCGCCGTCTGGCACGCCGAGAGCACCGCCAGGTCGCAGGCCGAGAGGTCGAGGTACTGGATCTCCTCCGCGGAGAGGTAGCCGTCGTCGCGAGCGGGGTCGGGCTCGGCGTTGACGCCGGCCAGCACCAGGCCCGAGAGCAGGCCGGGGAGCAGCCCCACCGCGCGGCGCTCCTCGCCGAAGAGTTCGGGGCCCGCTCTCTCCGCGTTCGCCATCAGCGAGGGCAGTCCCTCCGGCTCGAAGTAGCCGTGGGTCGCGAGGTGCACGTAGCGCTTGCCCGCCAGCGCCGCGCGCACCGCCTCCTCGCAGGCCGCCTCGCCCTCGAGTGCGGTGAGGCCCTCCTGCCACCCCAGCGCGTCGCGCAAGAGCCCCCGCAGCGCGGGCGCCTCCTCCCGGCGGTAGTAGTTCACCGCGCCCACGGCGAGGACGCTCCCCTCCCGCTGCGCGGCGGGACCGTCGCAGGCCGCCGCCCGCGTGACGTCGGAAAGGTAGGTGAAGCGATGGTGCTCGAGCAGATAGCCCCCTTCCCCGTCCGGCAGGATCCCGAAGGGAAGCTCGCCCAAGAAGCCGTCGGGGCTCACCAGCACCGTTCCCGCCTCCCCCAGGTGGGGCCGCAGCGGCTCCCAGAGCTTCTTCCGCAGTTCCTCCCCCGGATTGCGGTCCCCGGCTTCCAGCGGCCGGCCCCGGGTCGTCGAGCGGCGCAGGTACGCCTCCTGCACCTCTCGCAGCGCGGCCGCCTCGCCCAGGGCGACGAGCGCGGGATCCCCCTCCCGGCGCAGCACCCAGGCGAAGACCTCCTCGCCCACGTAGAGATCCACGACCGCCGTGCCGGCCGGCAGCGCCGCCTGGATCTCGGCCAGCGAGGGCACCGCGAGGACCTCGGCCAGCTCGAGGTCCCGGTGGAGCTCCCGCTCCAGCTCCAGCCGCTTCTCCCGCAGCGCCGCCACCTGCGCCTCGTGGTCGTCGCCCCGCTCGGACGCCGGGAGGAAAACAAGGGATGCAAGTCTTGCTTGGGCAGCTTGCAGCGCTCCAAGACAACTGCGCACCTCGGGGTCTGCTGCTCCCCTAGCGAAGCGAAGGGCAGCAGCCTGCAATCGGGTGGCCTTGCCCTTCCACTGCAGGCAAAGGTCGCAGAGTGCCCGCCCGGGCCGCTTGGGCCCGCTTTCGGAGACTCGCAGAAGGGCTCCCGGCCCCCGAGCTTGAGCCAGGAACCGGAACCGATCGGCCTCAGGGAGTGTGGGCAGCTCCCGGTCGAGGTAAGCGAGAGTGGCCCGCAACGCGCGCACGTACAGCCGGCGCGCCTCCTCGATCCGGCCCGCGGACTCGTGGATGGTTGCGAGCAGGTTGAGACTCTCCACCGTGCTGGGATGCCCGGGGCCCAGGCTCTGTTCCCGAATCGCAATCGCTCGCTCGCACAGGGTTTCCGCCTTCTCGTGGAGGTCCCGGCTCATGGCACATTCGGCGAGGTTGTGGAGGGTGGTGGCCACGGAGGGATGCTGGCTCCCCAGAGCGTCCTCCTGGATCGCGAGCACCCGCTCGAACAAGCCCTCTGCCTCGCCGTAGCGGGCGTCCCGCTCTCGGAGCCGCGCCACGTTCGTGAGGACCATGGCCACATCGGGATGCGCTGGACCGCGAACTCTTTCATAGATCGCCTGCGCCTGCTCGAACGCCTTCACGGCTTCTTCGAAACGGCCCTGGTTTCCGTAGACCAAGCCCATTAGGTTCCAGCCTTGCGCCACGGCTGGATTCTCTTCGCCAAACGCCTTGCGCCGCACCTCCAAGGCGCGCTTGCAGAGTGTTTCGGCTTCCTCGAACTGGCCCCGTACCCAGGCCAGGAATCCCAGATTGTACAGGGTGTCAG
>CAYYHA010000370.1:0-2020 GCA_964471535.1 uncultured Myxococcia bacterium
CTCCTTGCCTGTCTCGGGGGTTGTCTGATTCCGCAGGATCTCGAGCCCATGCCCGAACCCGCCGTCATCAACCGCCCGCCGCTCATCGACCTGGCCTTCGTGAGCCCCACGGCGCCCACGGTGAAGGTGAACGTGAACCCCGAATGCCCCTCGGCGCCCGACTTCTCGGTCGGGGTCCTCGATCTGGACCTGGAGCAGACCCTGAAGGTGCGCTGGTTCCTCGACTACGACCTGCGGGGCGACGATCCCAAGACGGCGCCTATCGCCGATTACAACCTCGAACCCACCGGCCAGGTGGCCCGTGAGGACGCAGCCTTCCTCGGAGACGAACTCCTGGCACGCCTCCCCTCGTTGGGGCTGCACGTCCTCGAGGTCTTCGTGGTCGAGGAGGAGGCGGTGGGCGACTCGGGGCAACCCCCCCGTTGGCGGGCGCTCATCGACTGCGAGGCGCGTGGCAACCCGCCGGGCTGCCTGCACACCCACCCCGCGCTCTTCCGCTGGGCCGTGGAGGTGGAGGACACCGTGTGCCCCACATGAAGCGACGAGGACACATTGCCGCCACCGCGCTCGTTGCGCTCCTCTCTGGCTGCACCGGCCTGGGGGCGGCGCCGAGGCCCTGCTTCGACGATACCGAGTGCCTCGGCGGGCAGCAGTGCATTCTCGGGGAGTGCGCCTGGATCCCCCGCCTCGAGTTGGAGATGGACGTCACGCCCGCCGCGCCCTCGGGCTACCTCTACCAGCCCTTCTCCCACATCGACACAGGCGCACCCGAAGGGCTCACCCTGGTGGTCCCGCGGCCGCTTAGCGTCACCGTCACCGTCCCCGAGACCGGACCGGCGGCTCGCGTCTCGTTCGAGAGTATGGCCGAGCTGCGGCGGCCCCTCCGGGCCTCCGCGGAGGTCGCGCCCCGGCAGGAGACCGTCCTCTCCCTCGTCCGGGGGACCGTCGACGCCTCGACGGGTCGCATCGACCCCATCCCCTATGCCCTGGTGGCGGTCCCCATCGAGAGCGGCTGTTGCGGCGGTGACGCGCCCTGTACCGCCCCGGTGATCGAGCGGAACGTGCAGCCGTCGGCCGACTTCCCGCTGCAGCCGGCCTTCCCCGAGAAGGTGACCCGGATCGTGGGGCACGTCATCGTGAGTGAAGCGGACTGGACGCCCGTCACCGGCATGCAGGTGCAGGCGGTGGATCCCGTGACCGGGAACTTCTCGCTCCCCACGGTAACCGACGAAAAGGGCGCGTTCTGCCTCGCCGTCCCCACGCCGGAGTTCGGGACGGCGGCCTTCACGGTACGCATCGGCCCCAGCGAGAACCGCCCCACGGTGGAGATCGAGGACGTGCGGGTCTCCGCCGAGGCAACGGAGGTCGACGTGGGCAACCTCACCATGGGCGCCCATGGCACGCCGATCCTCTTCGCGGCCAACTCTGTGCTCACCGAGGACGGCACGCCCGTCCCCGGGGCACAGGTCCTCTTCACCGGTGCCGTGGATCCGAAGGGTACCTTCCGCGCCGTCGCCACCACCGACGAGCGGGGACACTTCGACGTGGCCCTGCTCCGCGGCGACTACCAGGTGCAGGTGCTGCCCCCCGCCAATACGCCGCACGGAGCGCTCGTGACGGAGCTTTCCGTGGATGGGAGCCGGCGCGCGTCCCTGAAGCTCGTCGTGCCTTTGCGCCCGCAGCTCTCTGGGCGCGTGCTCGACCGCGACGGCCTGCCCATCGAGTCGGCCGAGGTGGTGGCGGAGCCGCAGAGCTCGGAGCGGCTCGCGCCGGAACCGGCGGCCCCGAGCCGTGTGGCGACGGCGACCGACGCCGAAGGACGCTACCAGCTCTACCTCGACCCCGGCGCCTACCGCCTGAGCGTCCGGCCGCCAGCGATGAGCGGCCTCGGCTGGAGCGTCGGCCATGCCGTGGAGCTCGCCAACTCGGACCAATCGGTGGACGACATCGTGCTCGAGGCGGCGCTGCCGGTGGAGGGGAAGGTCCTCGGGGACCAAGCGATGGAGGGCACCATCCCCCT
>CAYYHA010000370.1:2030-2627 GCA_964471535.1 uncultured Myxococcia bacterium
ATCCATTGCGATTCTCCCGAGCAATATCAGTCGGATCGAGGTCTACGCACGCACGCCCAGCAACGCCTCGGTCCTGGTCTGGGAGACCCGAGCCGAGACCGATGGGCACTTCGAACTCGCCCTGCCCGCCGACCTCGGCACCGGTCGTTGAGCCCGGTGCGGCCGCGAAGGTCGGCGGCCGGCCTGCGGTCCTGGGAAGCGAAGACGACGAGCCCTCGGTGCCGCCTTCGTGGGAAACGACGGGTACCGCCTCACGGGAGGCGGTCGACGGACCGCCGGATCGCCTCGAGCCGCTCGCCGTGCGCCTCGAAGAAGGTCTCGGCCCAGGATCCGTAGAGGCGCTCGAGGGTGCGCAGATCCGCGGCGAGGCGCGCGAGCGCCGCCTCGCGGGAATCGCCCGCGGGCGGAGCCGCGAGACGGCACTGCGCCACCGCCGCGTCGAGCTCCGCCCGCCACTGATGACGGAAGCGGCGCCAGCGCTCGGCCGCCCCCCGCCCCTCGACCGCCGCCAGCGTCCCCAGGGTCCACACCCGCTGGTTCAGCCCGTCGTAGAGCGAGACGAGCCGGTCGCGGCATGTGGCGTACTCCGTGTCATCG
>CAYYHA010000371.1:0-2623 GCA_964471535.1 uncultured Myxococcia bacterium
ATCGAGACCCTCGCCGAAAAGCGCGCCGTCTACCAGGAAAAACGCGACCAGCTGGAGACCCGTCGCCGCGAGGCCGAGGCGGCCGAGGCCGCCGCGGCGCGCCTCGCCGAGGAGATCGCGCGCCTGGCCGGCACCACCGAGATTGCCCTCGACACCGCCGCGCGCCGGCGCTTCGCGGAGGCCCTCGAGCGCCGCGCCGAACTCGAGCGCACCCGGGTCCACCAGCAGGAGGAGGCGCAGAAGGCCCGGACCCGCGCCGAGGATCTGGAGCGCCGCCTCGCTGCCCTCCCGGACGCCCCCGACCTCGCCCCGCTCGAGGCCGCCCTCGCCGCCGCCCGCGAGGATCTGGGGCGCGAAGCGCAGCTGGCCGCGCTCACCCGTGACCTCGCGGGTCTGCCGACCCCCGCCGATCCCGATCCCCGCCTGGCCCCCTTCTCCCTCTCCACCGAGGCCGCCCTGGGCCTCCCCCTTCCCCTCGAGGCGGCGCGGGCCGAGGCCGAGGCGACGCTCGCCGAGGCGGACCGGCGCCTCGCGCAGGCGGAGGCCGACCTCGAGCGCGAGGAGGCCGCCCTGGCCGAGCGCCTCGCCGAGCGCGACGAAAGAGACGGAGCCACCGCCCAGCACGAGGCGCATCCGGAGGCCTGGCAGGCGGCCCGCGACCGCCGCGATGCCCTGTGGGCGGCGCTGGTGCGCTTCGGACTCCAGTCGGATCGGGACACAGGTGCCGAGGTCGCCCGGCTCCTCGAAGGAAGCGGCCACCGCACCCTCCGCGAGGCCTACGAGGCCGCCGTGGCCGAGGCCGACGCCCAGGCCGAGGCGCTCCTTCGTGCCACCGAGGCGGCGGCCCAGGCCGGCGCCGAGCGCCGGCGCCTGGCGGAGGAGATCGCGCGGCAACGGGCGCGCACCGAAGCGGCGCGGGGCGCCCTCGAGTCGGCACGGCAGGAGCGCGAGGCGGCCTGGCAGGCGTGGACCGAGCTGTGGAGGCCCTCCGGCCTGACGCCGCTCGAGCCCTCGGCGATGGACGAGTGGCTCGGGCGCCTCGAGGAGGTGCGAAAGGCCGAGCAGCGCCGCCGGGAGGGGACGGCGGAGGCCGAGTCGATCCGGACGAGGCTCGAGGCGCACCGGCGGCGCATCGAGGCGGCGCTTCGGGCGCTCGGAGGCGCCCCGGCCGGCGCAGGTGGCGTGGAGGCGGGCGGCCCGGAGGAGGGCGAGGGCGCGGCGGCGGAGGGGACGGGCCTGCGGGCGCGCATCGCCGCCGCCGAAGCCGCCGCCAAGCCGCTCGCCGAGGCCGCCGAGGCGCGCCGCCGCCTCGAGGCGCAGCTCGAAACGGCGCGGTCGGAGCAAGGCGAGCGGGAGGCGGCGCTTCGGGCCGCGGAGGCGGCGCTCGAAGCGTGGGAGGCAGAGTGGCGGGAGGCCTGGGCGGCCCTCGGCGTCACCCAGCCGCTCGATCCCACGGAAGGCCGCACCCTCCTCGAGCTCCTGGAGGAGCGCTCGGGCCACCAGGAGGCGGCCGCGCGGGCCCGGCGCGAGGCCGAGGCGGCGGCGGCGTGGCGCTCCGACTTCGAGGCGCGCCTGTGCCGGCTCCTAGAGGAGGTCGCCCCCGAGCGCGCCGCGCGCCTGCCTGCGGCCGCCGCCGAGGAGGCGGGCCGCCTCGCCCGGGCGCTGAACGAGGCTAAGCGCGCGGCCGAACGCCGGGCGCGCACCGAGGAGGCGCTCGACGAGGCCCGGGCCGAGCTCGAGCAGGCCCAGCGTGAGGAGGCCCATGCCCGCGCGGACCTCGAGGCCCTGGCGGCGCAGGTGCGGGCCCCCTCCCTCGAGGCGCTCGACGAGGCTGCAGAGCGCGCGCGCCGGCGGCGCGAGGCAGAGCAGGCGCTGGCCGAGGTGGAGGCGCGGCTGCGCGAGGAGGCCGAGGGCGAACCGCTGGACAGGTGGGTCGCCGCCGTCTCCGAGTACGACGCCGACCGGGTGCAGGCGGACCTCTCGCGCGCCGAGGCCGAGGCGCGCCGGCTCGCCGAGGCGCTCGAGCAGGTCAACCGGGACCTGGGCGCGGCCGAGGAGGTCCTGCGGGGCTTCGAAGCGAGCGGCGCCGGCCCCGCCGAGCGGCGCGCGCAGATCGAGCAGCTCCGCGCCCAGCTGCGCCATCGCGCCGAGGACTACGCCCGCCTCGCCCTCTCCCGCGCCCTCCTCGCCCGGGGGATTGAGGCCTTCCTCGAGCGGCACCGCGGCCCCACCCTCCAGCGGGCGAGCGCCCTCTTCCAGGCGCTCACCTGCGGGCGCTTCACCGGCATCCGCGCCGAGGAGGAGGGAGGGCGCACCTTCCTCCGCGGCGTCCGCGCGGGCACGGGGCCCACCGGCGAGGCCCTCGGCGTCGAGGCGATGAGCACCGGCACCCGGGACCAGCTCTTCCTCGCCCTGCGCCTGGCCCTCCTCGAGCGGGAGCTTTCCGCCCGCGGCCCCCTGCCCTTCCTGATCGACGACGTGCTGGTGCACTTCGACGACGCCCGCACCGCCGCCGCCCTCCGCGTGCTGGCGGATCTCTCGGAGAAGACCCAGGTCGTCTACTTCACCCACCACCGCCACCTCCTCGATCTCGCCAGCGAGACCTTGGGCGAGGGGCGCTACC
>CAYYHA010000372.1:0-2533 GCA_964471535.1 uncultured Myxococcia bacterium
TCCCCTTCAGGTCGACGACCCGCACCCGAGGTGGCAGCACCTTCGGTGCCTGTCCGGACCCCTCACCCTCGGACGCACCGCTGCCGTCCGCGCCGGCAGGGGCCGCCGTGGCCTCCTTCGCCGGGCCGCGCTGCGTTCGCTTTCGCACCTTCGGAGCGACGCGGTCCGCTGCCTCGCTGCGGCCCTCGGCAGCTTCGTACCGGGCGCGCTTCTCCTCGCCGAAGTCGAGCTCCTCGCCCCAGCGGGCGGCGATCTGCGCTGCTCGGGCCACCTCGGGGCTGCTCGGCAGGCGCCGGTCGTCCCGCCGGCTCCGTCGGCGCCGGCTGCGCGTCTCGCCGCCATCGGCGGCCTCGGCCGGCCCCCGCGCTGCCTCGCTCGCAGCCGGTGCGCCCTCCGCTTGGGCCGCGGCCGCAGCGGCTCCGCCCCGCTTCTTCTTCTTCCGGCGCCTCCGGCGCCGCTTGCGCCGGTCGGTGCGGGGCTCGCCCGGCAGACTCACCTCCACCTCCTCGCCGCGGGCCGCGGCGTCCGCCGCCCGCTCGAAGCGCTTCAAGGTCTGATCGTAGCGCTTCCGCGCCCGGCAGCGGTCACACTTCCCGCACTCCGGCGGGTTCTCCTCGCCGAAGTAGCGGCGGATGAACTTCGAGCGGCACTCCTCGGTCAGCGCATACTCGCGCACGGCGGTCAGACGCTTGGCGTCCTCGGTGCGCAAGGTCTCGAGGCGGCCGGCGAGGTCTTCGGCTCCGGCGAGGAGCTCCTCACCGCTGACCTTCACCTCGTACTCCCGGGCGTCGTTGAGTTCGATGAGGCCGAGGTCCTCGAGGTAGTTGCACAGGGAGCGGCAGGTGGTCGCCGGGATCTCGGCAGAAAGCGCGAGGTCCGAGACCCCGACCGTCTTCCCCTCGTCGGCCCACGCCTTCAGCGCATGGGCCACACGCATCAACTGGCGGATGTTGGGCCGGCCCTGCTTCTGCAGGTGCACCTGCGTCTGCAGGTCCGCCTCGTCGAAGAGGAAGATGCAGTGCGAGGGCAACCCGTCCCGCCCGGCGCGCCCCGCCTCCTGGATGTACTGCTCGAGGGAGCCGGGCGCCTGGTAGTGGAGGATGTAGCGGATGTTGGGCTTGTCGATGCCCATCCCGAAGGCGCTGGTGGCCACCATGACCAGACGCTTGGAGGGCTTCATGAAGCGGCGCTGCGCCGCGTTGCGCTCCTCGGGCTTCATCTTGCCGTGGTAGCGCGCCGCCGGGATGCGCGCCTTGTTGAGCGCGAGCCAGATGTTGTCCACCTCCACGGTGGTGGAGCAGTAGACGATGCCGGGACGCTGCAGCTTCTTCAAAAGGCGCCCCGCCGCCTCGGGCTTCATGTTGCCGGGCACCACCTCGACGCCCAAGCGCAGGTTCTCCCGGTGAGGGGGCGCCGTGATCACGTTGGGGTTTCGCATCCCCAGCCGGATGGCGATGTCCTCGCGCACCTTCGGCGTGGCGGTCGCGGTGAGCGCCAACATCACCGGGTTGCCGAGGAAGCGCCGCTCGGTCCCGAGGCGCAGGTAGGCGGGGCGAAAGTCGTGTCCCCATTCGGAGATGCAGTGGGCCTCGTCGACGCAGAGGAGCCAAGGTTTGGCCTGCTCGAAGTAGGGACGCGCCTTCTCCGACTCCAGGGTCTCGGGCGTGGTGAGGATGACCAGGCGCCCGCCCTGCGCCACCCGCTCGAGCGCCTCTCGCCGCTCGGTCACCTTCAGAGTGCTGTCGATGCGCACCACCGGCACCCCCCGCTTGCGCAGGCTCTGCTCCTGATCGCGCATGAGCGCGATCAGCGGGGAGATCACGATGGTGGGCTCCTTCTTCAGGCATGCCGGCAGCTGGTAGATGAGCGACTTGCCAAAGCCCGTGGGCATCACCACCTGCGTGTCCTTGCCCGCGAGCACCGATTCAATCGCCTTGGCCTGCTCCTCATGGAGCGTCTCGATGCCGAAGCGCGCCTTGGCGAGCTGCCGGGCGCCCTCGAGGGTGGGCTCGAAGCTGTCGAAGTCGTGTCCCTTCTTGCGCCGGCGACGGCGACGGCGACGGCGACGCTTGGGGCGCTCGCTGCTCCCCGACGCGGAGGCCGCCTCTCCCCCCGCTGCCGGCTGCGCGGCCGCCTCCCCGGCCGGCTCGGGGCGTGGGGACGTCGTCGGTGCCTCCAAGGCCTGGGTCTGCGCCGGAGTTTCGGACGCAGTGGGCCCTGACGCTTCACCCGTCTGCCCGGCCGCAACCGGTTCCGGTCCGTCGTGTGCCACCCCCTGGTCCGCCAAGGCCTGGGCGGCGGTCTCGGTCGAGGCCTTCTTCGCCGCGGTCTTCTTCGCCGCGGTCTTCTTCGCCGCCGTCTTCTTCGCCGCCGTCTTCCTCGCCGCCGTCTTCTTCGCCGCGGTCTTCTTTGCCGCGGTCTTCTTCGCCGGAGTCTTCTTCGCCGCGGTCTTCTTCGCCGCGGTGTTCTTCGCCGCGGTCTTCTTCGCTGCGGTCTTCTTCGCTGCGGTCTTCTTCGCTGCGGTCTTCTTCGC
>CAYYHA010000373.1:0-2505 GCA_964471535.1 uncultured Myxococcia bacterium
CCCAGGCCAGCTCGTCTGTCCGAGGGCGAGGAGGAAGACGGCGTCTCCCTCGGGGCCCATCCCGAGGAACTCGGCGGGGAACCGCTCGCGCCGGTCCGGGTCGCGGGTGAGGTGGGCCCGGTAACCGGGCGGGCACCACCAGAGATCCACGAAGGGCCGGTACTCGCCGAGGAGCGGGTGGAAGAACCACCGCGTGGCGTCCTCCAGGTGGTAGGCACGGCAGGCCGGTGCGCCATCCCACCCCTTCGGCGCCGCCGGCGCGCCTGCCACCCCGGTCCAACCGGCCGGCAGCTCCGCCAGGAGGGCCGGAACCGTGCCCGCGCCGCCGGACAGCGAGACCTGCAGTGCGAGATCGCGTCCCTCGAGGGGCGCCTCGGCGAGCCGCGCGAGGAAGCGCGCTACTCCCTGCTGGAAGGCGCGCCGGGCGACGGCATAGGGATCCAGGGTATCGGCCTCCTTGACCATCGCCCCCAGCTGTCCCACGAAGACCCGGCGCCCCGTGGGCCGGTGCACGATCTCGATCCGGTCGACGAAGACGTCCCCCAGGCTGCGGAGCACCCGCGGTGGCGCACGTCCCTCGGCCCGGTAGGCCTGCCACCCGCGGAAGCGCCGCAGGCGTCCCGTGAGCACATAGGTGACCTCGGGCCCGGGGGCCGCCTCCGCCGCCACCTGCCGCACGTCGGTGAAGATCCGGCAAACGCGCAGCGCGCGGGTGAGCGCATCGGTCACGAGCCGCGCCGGCGGCGCCTGCCACATCTCGTCCCGCGTCACCGCCTCCCCCGTATAGCCCCCGTACTCGACGAGATAGGTGGGCCGGGCGCTCCGGTGGGCGAGGGGCCGGGCATCCTCGAGGAGCCGCACTGCGAGGACGCCGCTGTGGACCGGCCCGCCCCGTGCCTCGGGCGGGCAGCCGGGCGCCTCGGTGGCGCGTGCGCCCGCAGCCCCCGGGCCCGCCCCATCGAGGGGCACCGAGCGCCAGGGCGGAGAGCGGTAGATGGGCAGCCTGCTGCAGCCCGCGGCACCCAGCACCGTGACGAGGGCGGCAGCGACGCCCCAGCGGATGCGGGGCCATGGCGGCGCACAGCGGACGCTCACCCCTGACCCCGCCCCGCCACCGCCGCCTTCCAGATCTCCTGCTGCAGCTCCCGGATGTGCGCCTCCACCGACTCGAGCTGCTCCGACCAGCGCGCCGCCTCGGCGGCCGTGGCCTCGTTGCGCGCAAGCGCCGACTCGGTGCGGGCGAGGGCGGCATCGGCCTCGGCCAGCGACTCCACCGCCCCCTCGGGCAGCTGACCCGGCAAGACGCCTGCCCCGTCCAGCTCGCGGAGGAAGGCGATGAGCTGGGCGCGGCGGCGACGGATGCGCGCGAGGAGTTCGGTGGTCGGCGAGGCTTCTTGGTTCACGACCGGTCAGCGATGTCCGGGGGCTGTGCTACAAGCGCTCCGGTGGGCGATCTGGTCAATACCTTGTCCTGGTCCGCGTCGCGAGCGGCGCTCTACGAGGTCTGCCCCAGGGCGTACTGGTACCAATACTATGGCTCCTGGGGTGGGTGGGCGCGCGACGCCGATCCGGTGGCGGCGGAGATCTGGCTTTTGAAGAAGCTCTGCTCCCGCCACGCGTGGGCGGGCAGCGCCGTGCACTCGGCCATCGAATGGGCGCTGCGGTCTGCCGCCGCCGGGGGCGGCGAGCCGCCCACGCTGCCCCATAGAGAGGAGGCCCAGGCGCACCTGCGGCGGCAGATGGTGCAGGGCTTTCGGGAATCGCGGGCCAAGGCCTACCGGCGGCCGTACCGAGGGCCACGCCCGTTGAGCCTGCTCGAACACGAGTACGAGGTCCCGGTACCCGACGAGGCGTGGCGCGAGCTCTACGACCATGCGCAGCGCTGCCTCGAGCGCTTCTACGAGGAGCCGGTGGTCGAGGAGATCCTCGCGACGCCGCGGGAACACTGGTACGCGCTGGAGGCTCGGAACACCTTCGACTTCGAGGGGACGCCGGTCTACTTCGCGCCCGACTTCGCCTTCCGCGACGCGGCGGGCCGCACCCGCATCGTCGACTGGAAGACCGGCGAGCCCAAGGAGAAGGACCTGCGGCAGCTCTATGGCTATGCCCTCTTCGCGCAGCGCGCCTGGGGGACACGGCCGGAGGAAATCGTCGTCTCCCTCCACTACCTCGCCCGGGGCGAGGTCCATACCGAAGCGGTCGACCCGGCGCGTCTCACCGAGTTCGAAGGCTACCTGCGCGAGAGCATCCGGACGATGCGGGCGGCGCTGGTCGACGAGGAGACGGCCGATCCGAAGCGGCTGCCTCCGCGCCCCGATCCGGCCGCGTGCGGCCGCTGCAAGTTCGCGCGGATCTGCTTCGATGCCGCCGCCGCACCCGGCATGGCGCCCGGGGAGACCGCCCCCGGGGGCAGCGCCGGCGCCTGACGGCCGGCGACGGAAATCCGGGCACGCTGCACCGCTGCGGCCGCGGCTCTCCCCGCCTAGCGCCCGCGCGCTGCGCCAC
>CAYYHA010000374.1:0-2459 GCA_964471535.1 uncultured Myxococcia bacterium
GGCCGCGAAGAAGACGGCCAAGAAGGCCGCGAAGAAGACGGCCAAGAAGGCCGCGCGCCGCTGATCGAACGCGCGGCGCCCGGGCGTCTCACACGTGCACCGCGCAGGCGACCGTCTCTTCAGGCGTTCGTCAGGAGCCCGCCTCGCTCATGCGCTGCAGCTCTCCGAAACCGGGGAGCGAGCTCAAGTCCGGTACCAGCACGATCTCGATGCGACGATTGGCCGCTCGACCCTCTTTCGTGTCGTTGCTCGCCGCGGGCTTGTACTCGGCGAAGCTGGCTGCGGAGACCCGCTCGGGGGGCATCCCCGCATCGATCATCGCCTTGACCACGTGAATGGCCCGCGCGGCGGCCAACTCCCAGTTCGAGGGGAACTTCGCCGTGCGGATGGGCACATCGTCCGTGTGACCCTCGACCTGAAAGCGCCGGCCCTCGATCGACGCGAGAACCTTCGCCACCTCGGCGATGGCGTCCCGCCCCTCTTTCGAGAGGGCGGCGGAACCAGACGGGAAGAGGATGTCCGTGGCCATGGCGACGACCATGCGCCCGTCGACGATCTTCACCCGCAGGCGCCCCGTGTCGATGAGGGGCTTGAAGCGTTCGAGGAGCCCTCGAAACTCGGCGACTCGCGCCTCCGCCGCGGCCTTGCGAGCCTTGAGATCGGCGAGCGCCTCGCGCATCTCATCGATGGAGCCCTTCAGGCGGGAACGATCCTTCACGGTCTGGGCGAGCTGTTCCTGCAAGTCGAGGCGCTCCTTCTCGAGCGCACTCTTCTGGCTCTCGAGATCGACGATGTGCCGGCCAAGCTCCTCGATGCGCTTCTGAAGCTCTGCGACCTTCTCCCGCTCGGCGGCAAGCTGCCGCTCGGCGTCCACGATGCGCGCGTCGCGATCGTCGATCTGGGTCTGCATGGCTCGAGTCGTGGCGTCGAGCTGCGCCTGCAAGGCGTCGTACTTCTTCTGGGTGACGCACCCGCTCGACAGGAGCCCGAGGCCCACGACGATCGCCCATCCCTTTGCCGCTCGCATCCCGATCCTCCCTCGAAAGAAACAGACGTTCCTCGGTAGCGCGGCCCCCACCCCTGGTCAAGGCGCATCGAACCTTCGCGCGCGCTACCTCGTCTTCGCACGCCCAAGACGAGCGGCCAGCACGCGGACGTGATCGGGCCGCGAGCCGCAGCAGGCCCCCACCACGCTCGCCCCCGCGGCGACCCAGCCCGCGGCGGCCTCGGCCAGCGCCGCCCCAGAGACGCGAGGCCCCAGCCCTCCTTCGAGGCCGGTGTTCGGGTAGAGGCCCCAGGCCAGGCCACTCTCGGCCAGGAGCGGCACGCACCGCTCGGCGAAGGGGAGGGGCACACAGTTGACGAGCGCGACCGTTGCACCTGCCTCCTTCGCCCGCGCCAGGCCTGCTCCGAGTTCCTCCAGGGTGAGGAGGTCGCCCGCCGGGCCCGCGCTGAAGGAGAGCCAGACGGGCAGGCCGGTGGTCGACGCCGCCCGTGCCGCCGCCAACCCCTCCTCGACGCTGGTGAAGGTTTCGCAAAGGAGGAGATCGGCCCCCGCCTCGGCGAGCACCTCTGCGAGGGCGCGGTGCTCCTCGAAGGGGTCGCCCGGCGCACGTTCCGGATGCCAGCAATCCTCCAGGGGTGCGATGGAGCCCGCCACTCGAACCCCGGGGTGATCCCGGGCAGCCTTACGGGCCAGCGCCACCGCCCTTCGGGCCGCCGATTCCCAGGCGTCCCCGAGAGCCCGCGCCGTCGTACGAAAGGTGCAGGCCGTGAGCACGTCGGCCCCCGCCTCGGCATACGACCGGTGCAAGGCCTCGACCACGTCCGGGTGCTCCAGCACGGCCGTCGCGCTCCACGCCGGTGGACGCAGCACCACCCCCGCCGCCTCCAGGGCCGTCCCCATCGCGCCGTCCAGAAGGATGACCTTCTCGCCGCGGCCTCCTTTCAGCTTGAGGTCCACCGACACCAGTGTCCTCCATATGCGCGACTGTTTGGGGGAGAGACGCCAGCCGGTCGAGACAAACGGGTCCCGGGTGAATAGAATGATCGGGCTCCAACGAAACGAGGGGGGCACCCGACCGGGCGTGTCGTTCCGGTACGGATGTGGCTTCCCCGCCTCATCTGACCGCTAGAGATACCATGAGACTCGCCCACCCCTTCCTCCTCACCCTCCTCTCCCTCCTTGTGCTCGCCCTCCCCGGCTGCTTTCCGTCGGGCGACGACGGGGGGGGAGACGGAGGCGGCGGCGGGGGCGGCGGCCAGACCGAGCTCTCCGACGGCACCCTGGGCTCTTCTTGTGGCACCTGCCAGACCGGCCTCACCTGTGCGTCGGGCGACGGGATCCCGAACGGTTATTGTAGCCGCGGGTGCACCACCCACGCCGACTGCTCTCCCCTCGGCTACTGCTACGGTTCCGGGAACCAGGGCGCATGCTACCGCATGTGCAGCAGCGACAC
>CAYYHA010000375.1:0-2433 GCA_964471535.1 uncultured Myxococcia bacterium
GCCCCGTCCCCCGCACCCCGCCCAGACCACCGCCACTCTCTCCGCCGGCATCTTCTCGGAGCTCCACCGCCGGGCCCGGGCCTCCACCGGGCGCATCTTCCCCCTCCACGTCGGCGACACCACCCTCGATCCCCACCCCGCCGCCCGCGCCGAGGCGCAGCGCATCGCCGACTGGCCCGACCTCCACCGCTACGCGCCGCCTCCCGGGCGGCCCGAGCTCCTCGACGCCGTGCAGGCGGTGATGCCCGGCATCGCGCGCCGCCGCCTGCAGATCAGCTGCGGTGCAACCGGCGGCCTCGCGGTGGTCGCCGGCGCACTCCTCGATCCCGGCGACGAGGTGATCCTCCCCGCGCCGTTCTGGCCCCTCATCCGCGGCATCATCGAGGGTCGGGGCGCCGTCGCCCGGCAGGTACCGATCTTCGACCGACTCGATGCACCGGACTTCGATCTCGAGGCCGCCCTCGAGCAGGCGCGATCCCCCCGCACCGTCGCCGTCTACGTCAACAGCCCCCACAACCCCACCGGGCGGATCCTGAGTGACGCGGAGCTCGGCGTCTTCGCCGACTTCGCCCGTCGCCACGACCTGTGGATCCTGTCCGACGAGGCCTACGAGCGCCTCGCGTACACCGACCTGCCAACGCCCCTCTGGCGCCGCCCCGAGCTGGCCGATCGCGTCGTCAGCGCCCACACCCTCTCCAAGAGCCACGGGCTCTCGGGTGCCCGCATCGGCTGGGTGCAGGCGCCCGAGGCGGTGGCCCCTGCGGTCCGGGCGGTGCAGACCTTCACGACCTACTGCGCGCCGACGCCGATGCAGGCCGCCGCGGTGCGCGCGCTGGAGCAGGGTGACGGGTGGGTGGCCGAGACGCGGGCACGCTACGCCCGGGCCGGCGCCCGCGCCGCCCGGGCCTTCGGGCAGCCCCCGCCGCAGGGTGGCACCTTCGTCTTCGCCGACGTCTCCCCCTGGATGCGCGCGGGGGAGGACCTCGAGGCCCTTCTCGTCCGCTGCCTGGAGGCGGGGGTGCTCCTCACCCCGGGCACCGCCTGCGGCGAGGCCTACACCACCCACGTCCGCGTCTCGTTCACCAGCGTGAGCGAGGCGGACCTCGAGGAGGCGCTCGGCCGCCTGAAAGAGGCGGGTGTGGGGCACGGGTAGCCCGCGCGCCGGGTGACCGCCGCGGCGGCGGGCGGTGGCTCACGCGGCGGAGGGCCGGCGGCCCGGCTCGGGCGGCCTGGCTCGGGGTGCCGCTCGGGTGTAGGGTCCCTGCCGCTGGCCGCCAGGGGCGACGCACACCCTCACGGGCCGCCTCTCCCGGTGCCGGCATCGGACAGGTCGCCCGCGTGTCGATTCGCGAACTCGAGGCGAGCACCCTCAGACGATGGAGCAGCACCCAATGGAAGATCGCGCCACAGCCGGCCGTCGGATGGAGCGCCGCCACATCCAGTGGGACGGGCGGACCCTCCGCCTCCTCGACCAGCGAGCCCTGCCCACCCGCGAGGTCTACGTCACCTGCAAGAGCGCAGAGGACGCCGCGCAGGCGATCCGAGAGATGGTGGTGCGGGGAGCGCCGGCCATCGGGATCACCGCGGCCTATGGCCTGGCGATGGAGGCGGCGCACGGCGGCGATCTCGACCGGGCGGCTCGGCTCCTCCGCGAAGCGAGGCCCACCGCCGTCAACCTCGCCTGGGCCGTCGACCGCATGGTCCGGGCGGGGTCCGACCCGGAGCGCCTTCGCCAAGAGGCGGAGGCCATCGACCGGGAGGACCTCGAGATGTGTCGCGCCATCGGGCGCCACGGCGCAGTGCTCCTTCCCGAACAGGGCACGGTGCTCACCCACTGCAACGCCGGCGGCCTGGCGACGGCGGGCTACGGAACGGCCCTCGGGGTGATCCGCGCCGCCGTCGAGGCGGGCAAACGAATCTCGGTGCTTGCCGACGAGACCCGCCCCTACCTGCAGGGCGCGCGGCTGACCGCCTACGAACTCCAGCAGGATGGCATCGAGGTGGCGGTGATCCCCGATGCCGCCGCGGGCCACCTCCTCGCCCGCGGCGAGGTGCAGGCCATCGTGGTGGGAGCCGACCGCATCGCCGCCAACGGCGACGTCGCCAACAAGATCGGCACCTATCCCCTCGCCGTCCTCGCCGCCCGCCACCGCGTTCCCTTCTACGTGGCCGCGCCCACCTCCACCCTCGACCTCGAGACTCCATCCGGGGAGGCGATCCCCATCGAGGAGCGCCCCCCCGAGGAGGTGACCACGCTCGCCGGCGTGCCCATCGCACCGCCGGGTGTGGCAGCGCGAAACCCTGCCTTCGACGTCACGCCGGCCGAGCTGGTGACGGCGCTCGTCACCGAGCGCGGCGTGCTGCGCCCGCCCTACGGTCCCGCCCTCCAGGCCGTGGTGAGCGCCCCGGACTCTCGAGGGCCCACCGCACCCA
>CAYYHA010000376.1:0-2422 GCA_964471535.1 uncultured Myxococcia bacterium
CTGCAGGACGTCTATCCGGAGATCGCGGTCGCCCTAGGCGTGCTCGGTGAGGGCCGGCCGCTCACTCGGGCGTCGACGGCGGCCGAGGGCTTCTTGCGGTCGCAGGCGGACGTGGTGGTCACCATCGGGGAGGACATGCGCCGGCACGTCGAGGCAGCATCGCGGCGGCCCCGGCGGGTGGAGGTGATCCCCAACTGGGTGGACACGGCCCGGGTGCAGCCGATCGACCGGGAACGGAACACCTTCCGCCGCGACCACGGCCTGGAAGAGGCCTTCGTCGTTGGCTACTCGGGGAACCTGGGGATGGCCCACGGTGCGGAGATGCTCCCGGCGGTGGCGGAACGGCTCCAAGATCTCGAGGATCTCCGCATGGTGATCGTGGGTGACGGTCCCGCGCGTCCCACCTTGGAGCGGGAGGTTCGCCGCCGCGGGCTCCGCAACGTGGTGCGCCTGCCCTACCAGCCGAAGGCGGTGCTCGACCAGTCGTTGAGCGCGCCCGACCTGCATCTGGTCCTGCAGCGGCAGGAGACCCACGGCCTGCTCGTGCCCTCGAAGATCTATGGCATCCTCGCTGCGGGGCGTCCGGTGGTGGCGGCGGCGCCCGAAGGCAGCGAGCTGGCGGCGACGGTTCGCGACCACGAAGTGGGCCGGGTGGTGGCGCCCGGCGACGCCGAGGCGATGGCCGCGGCGATTCGAGAACTTTATGCGAACGCACGCCTGCGCGAGCAGATGGGGCGCTACGCCCGGGCGGCGGCGGTGCGCAGCTACTCCCGCACCCTTGCCGCACGGCGCTACCACGCCCTCTTCTCCGAGCTGGCGCGTCAGGCCTGAACGACCCGCGCCCTCCGCCCGGAGGGCACCACCCCGCGGGTGTCCACGACGAGCGCAGCGTGCGCCGCCACCCGCTCGAAGTCGATGGCGTCGTGGTGGGTGACCACGACCACCGCGTCCGCTTCGGAGAGCGCTCGATCGCTGAGCGGAACCGACTCGAGGTCGAGCGCGTGCCGGCGCATCGGCGGAATCTTTGGAACGTGCGGATCGTGGTACTGCACCACGGCGCCGCCCGCTTGGAGGCGCTCCAGGATTCGGACGGCAGGTGATTCACGCATGTCGTCCACGTTGGGCTTGTAAGCCACCCCGAGTACGAGGATGCGCGCGCCCTTGAGCGCCTTGCCATCTTCGTTGAGCGCCGAGACGACGCGCTCCACGACGTAGGCGGGCATCGAGGTGTTGATCTCACCGGCGAGCTCGATGAAGCGGGTATTCATCTCGTACTCGCGTGCCTTCCACGTGAGATAGAAGGGATCGATGGGGATGCAATGGCCACCGAGTCCAGGCCCCGGATAGAAGGGCATGAACCCGAAGGGCTTCGTGGCAGCGGCGCGGATGACTTCCCACACGTCGATGCCTGCGCGGTGGCAAAGGAGCTTCAGTTCGTTGACGAGGGCGATGTTCACCGCCCGGAAGACGTTCTCGAAGAGCTTGGCCAGTTCGGCGACCCGAATCGTGCTGACAGGGACCACCTGCTCCATCGCGGCGCCGTAGAGCGCGACGGCGGCCTTGGTGCATGCCTCCGTCAGGCCGCCTACGAGCTTCGGGATGCGCTGGGTCTCGAAGCTGGGGTTGCCCGGATCTTCGCGCTCCGGGCTGTAGGCGAGGAAGAAGTCCCCGCCGGCGACGAGGCCCGAGCCCGCCTCGAGGATCGGCCGCAGGAACTCCTCGGTGGTGCCAGGCCACGTGGTGGATTCGAGTACGACGAGCTGTGCAGGCCGCAGGCAGGGCGCGAGCGTCTCTGCGGTCTCGCGTATGAACCGCATGTCCGGTTCACGGTGGGCGTCGAGGGGGGTCGGGACGCAGATGAGGAGTGCGTCGCACGACCCGGCGCGGCTGAAATCATGCGTGGCCTGCAACCGCCCCTGTGTGACGAGCGGTGCAACTCGCTGCGAGGGCACCGTCTTCAGGTAGGATTCGCCGCGTGAGAGTGCCGCTGCCTTGGTGGGGTCGATGTCGAACCCTAAGACAGAGAAGCCGGCCTGGGCGAAGGTGGTCGCAAGTGGCAGCCCCACATAGCCGAGTCCGATGACGCCGACCTGAGCCGTGCGATTCTCGATGCGCTCCATGAGCTGGCCGTGCGACATGCGGGAAAGCTACCGCCCTCCTCCTCGCGCTGTACAGCCAGCGGGGAGCCTTTGTTGACCGCGGCGGCGAGGGCGGCGTAGGTAGGGGCCATGCCGCGGACGCTCATCCTGGGGGCTGCTGGGTTCTTGGGCTCGCACCTGTGCGATCGCTTCGTCGCCCGGGGGCACGAGGTGATCGGCATGGACAACCTGATCACGGGGCGGGCGGAGAACCTGGCGCACCTGAAGGACGCGCCCAACTTCACCTTCGTCGAGCACAACGTGTGCGAGCACATCCACGTGGA
>CAYYHA010000377.1:0-2422 GCA_964471535.1 uncultured Myxococcia bacterium
CGGAGCGTGATCGTCTCGTCGATGCGGTAGGGCCCCTCGGCGACCCGGCCGTAGAGCATCAGGTCGGCCTCCCCTTCCGCCAGCCGGTCGACGTCGTAGCCAAGGGGCGACTCCCGATCCCGGTAGCGCACGAAGTGGCGCGTCTCGCCAGTGAGCAGCTCGCCTCCGTAGAGGCCCGCCACCTTGGCGAGGCGATCGAGGAGGTGGACGTCGCCAGCGGGAAAGCGCATCAAAAACTCGATCGCCCCCAGGCCTGCGCGCACCCGATGGATCTCGAGGTCGCGGTAGAGATCTTCCAGGTCCACCTCCGCCGTCATCGTACGCAGCGCGCCCACCACTCGGTCGAGGCTGGGCAGCAGGACGACGGCGGTCCGCCCCGCCGCCACGCCGCGGGCATCGACCCGGAGCCCCGGCAACACGAAACGGGTCTGGTGCTGGGCGACCGGGACGAGCATCGCCGCCGATTCTACCCGGAGGTGTACCGCCGCCCCCAACCTTTGCGAAACTTCGCCTCGATGTCGCTGTGGGCGAAGATCTTCTCGCGCGAGTACCGCCAGGCCCGCGCTCTGGAAGCGGCGGGAAAGTTGAAGGAGGCGGCGCAGGCCTATGCACGCGTGGGACGCGAGGAGGACCTCGTGCGCATCCACCGCCTGCAGGCGGGGCGCACCGAGGACCCGGCCGAGCGGGCGCACCACCTGCGCTGCGCCCTGGTGCTCGCGGAGGCGCACGCAGCCGAAGACGAGGCGCTCCTGCGCGAGCTGCGCCTCGATCTCGCGCGGGCCCTGGCAACGCGCGGCCCGGCGCACCTCGAGGAGGCGGCGCGGCTCTTCGAGCAGGGCGGTGACTTCCTCGCCGCCGCCGACGCCCTACTCGCCCTCGGCCGCTTCGATCTCGCCCGCCGCGCCCTCACCGCTGGGCGCCACTTCGAGCGCCTCGAGGACGTCGACCGCCGGGAAGCGGAGCGGGAGTCGGCACTGCATCGAGCCCGCGCGGCCTTGGCCGAGGTGGACGCGGACCTGTCGGCAGGGCGGCGGGCCCGGGCCCTCGACGCCCTGCTGCGTTTGAAGGGGCAGGCACGGATGGACCCCGAGATGCGACGGCACGTGGAGAACCTGCTGGCGGACCTCGAGGCGCGCCGCCCGCGGGGGCGGATCGCGCTCTCCCTTGCCTCCGCGCGCGATGCGCTCACCGTCGCCGCCGATCTCCCGGTGCGCATCGGCCGGGCGGAGGACAGCATCCTGCCACTGCGCGATCCGGGTGTCTCGCGGCACCACGCGCGCATCTCGGTGGAGGCGGGACGCTTCGTGCTCGAGGACTTGGGCAGCCGCAACGGCACCTTCGTCGACGGCCTGCTCCTCGGCGCCCCCCTCACCGTGGAGGGCGCACTGCGCATCGGGCTGGGTGAACGCTGCGAAATCGAGGTGGCGCCGCTTGGGGTCACCGGCCTGCTCCTCCGGGTGGAAAAGGGGCTCTCCGCAGGCGCCCTCGCCCTCCTCCTCGCCGGTCCCGTGGACCTGGCCGAGCTCGAGGGCCTGGACCTCGACGCGCGCCTGGCCGAACGGTCGGGCTGGTTCGTCCTCACCCCTTCGGGCCCGGCTCGGCTCGAGGGTCGCGAGCTTCCCGCCGGCACCTCCATCGAAGTCCTGGTCGACGATCGCATCACGGTAGGCGAGGCTCTCTTCGAGGTGCGGCGGGGGTGAGCGCGGCCATCGTGACCCTTGTGCTGCTCACCCTGGCGGTGGGCCTCGTCACCGGCCTCCTGCTCCTGCGGATCCGGGAGGGCCCGCGGACGCGGGAGGACCGCCTCTTCGCCACCTCGCAGGACCACGACGCGACGGTGCAGCAGGCGATCGAGGCGGGTGAGGACGGCCCCCACTGGCTGCGGCTCAACCTCCGGGATGGGCGGGTCCTCTGGGCTTGCGGGGAGAGCACCCCCGAGGCGGCGCGCTACCACCTCTTCCTCGCCGACTTCGATGCCGCCGCATCCGAAGCTCCGCCACCCGACGAACGCCAGCTCCTCTTCACTGCCGAGCGTAGGCGCACGGCAGGACGTCTGTCCGAAGAGGTCGCACTTCTCTCCGACGGTGCGCGGGTGGGCTCCATGCTGCCCACCGCCGAGCGCCGCCTCGGCTTTCCCTGGGAGTGGCGCATCCACCTACCGGGCCACGCCTTTCTGCTGCGCGGCCGCACCCTCCTCGCCGACGAAAGACCGGTCGGGACCCTCATCCCCGGCCCCTTCCCCCGCATCGCCTACCTGATGTGGCCCGCAGAGGCCCGCCCGGAGGAGCGTCCCGTCGCCGGCGCCCTCTTCCTCCTCCTCACGTGGACCGAGTGGCTGCTACGCCGGGATCGTCTGGCGGAGGTCGCCCAGTGAGCGGCGTGCGCCGGTGGCTCCGGAAGATCTTCGTCCGCGCTGGAACAC
>CAYYHA010000378.1:0-2407 GCA_964471535.1 uncultured Myxococcia bacterium
AGAGCGCGAGGGCGAAGGAGAGGGCGCAGGCGCCGAGCAGCATCGTCGTCGGGAGGCGCGCGAAGATGACGCTCGCGACCTCGGTCTTGAGATAATGAGAGCGCCCGAGGTCCCCGGTGCCAAGCCGGCCGCGGCCGCACCCGAGGCCGCGGCGGGCCCCGCGCCCGCCGCGGAGCGGAGGCAGGCGGAGGCAGGCGCGCGGGTCGGACCCGGCGCATCCCGTGGCGGGCTTCGGCCCGCCCGCGGGCCGAGCGAGGGGGAAGGGCCCCCGCCGGGCGTGCCGCCCGCAGACGGGGGGCCGGCGCCCCTGGCCGCGCCCGCGGCCGGCGAGGCCACGGGGGCGACCACCTCCGCTGCGGCGCCGTCTTCCGTCGCACCCGCCTCCTCGGACGAGAGCTCCGCGTCCGCCGCACCTTCCTCCACTGCCGCCCCCTCCTCGGCAGCGACGGCCCTGCGTCCGCCCGCCGAGGCCCCGCCCCTCGATGCGAGCGAGCCCTCGGCGCGCCTCCACGCCGACGTGGAGCGCCTCGCCCACGGCCGGCCCGAGGAGGCCCTCGCCGCCCTCGAGCGCCTCGCCGCCGGCGGAATCCTCGCGGCGCGGGCCCTCGCTCGGGAGTTCCCGGGCCCGCTGCGAAAGCGCGTGGGTGCGGCGGCCCACCTCGCCGAGGACCCCTTCGAGCACGGGCCCCTCATCGGGGCGATGGCCCGGCTCGGCACCACCGCCCGGCCGGTCCTCCTCGCCCTCGCCGCCGACCCCTCGCGCTGGGAGCGGCGGCTCTTTGCCCTCTATCTCCTCGCCCGCATCCCCTCGCCGCAGTCGCTCCCCCTGCTCCTCGAGGCCCTCTCCGACGAAGAGCCCCGGGTGGCGGCGATGGCCCGCGAGGCCCTGAAGGCGCACCGGGACGTGCCCGGTTTTGCGGCCGCCCTCTCCGATCTCCGTGCCGAGCTCGGGCGCCGGGATGCCCTCCTGCGGCTCGGCGACGTGATCCGCACCGTGGGGCAGCTTCGGGACGTGGAGTCGATCCCCCGCCTCATCGAGCTGCTCGACCACCGGGAGCGCGACATCGTGCGCGAGGCGGAGCAGGCGCTCGTGGACATCACCAAGCAGTCCTTTGGCAGCAGTCAGCGCAGGTGGCGCAAGTGGTGGGAGGCCCACCGGGAGGAGCCGCGCTTCGCCTGGCTCATCGAGGGCCTCGAGCACAAGCACCGCCACGTCCGCTTCTCTGCTGCCGTGGAGCTCGAGCGGATGACCGGCGAGACCTTCGGCTACTACTTCGACGCCCCGAAGGCGGAGCGGGATGCCGCCGTCGCCCGGTGGCGCGCCTGGTGGGCCGAGGCAAGAAAGGTTTGAAAAGTTGTCGCGGGTGCACTACGTAGCGTGCGCCCGCGGCACGCGGCTGCCAGTCGGCGCCGGCCACCGGACGCCAGCCCTCTTGCGCCAGGGCCGGCGCACGCCGCGCCCAGGGCGCCGCATCCACCGACCCCGCCTCCAGAGACACGGCATCCAGAGCCAGAGCGAGAGACCACCTGCAGACGAATGCAGCGTCCACAGACCCACGCCGCCATGCCCGCGCCAGCCGCCGGCACGCGCCGCTCGAGCGGCCCACGGCGGCGGAACACCCCACCAGAACGGAGCACCCCACGCAGCTGACGCTTCAGGGAGGTCCCCCCATGTCCCAGCCCGCCGGTGCATCGCTCGAACCTACGACACAGCGTCCTGATCCCGGTTCCACCGCCCCCGCCGCGCCCCGCGAGGGCTGCGCCGAGTCGGGGCCCGCGTCCACCCGAGTGCGCTACAGAAACCCCTACCTGTACTTCCTCGTCGCCAACCTCATCGCGGTCGCCATCGGTGGCGGCATCTACTGGGCCTTCCTCGAGGTGGAGGCCCTCGACCAGGCCTTCGTGTGGCTGGGTGACTTCCTCTTCAAGTACAAGGGGCTGGCGGTCATCGCCGCGGTGAGTCCGCTCTTGTGCGGGCTCCTGGTGGGGCTGGGCTACGCCCGCCGCGCCAAGGCGAGGCGGGCCCGGGAGCAGGCGCTGCTCGACGCGGCGATCGCCGAGGCCTCCTGGGGCGAGGGCGGCGGAGAACGCGCCGGCGCCGGCGGCTGAGCGCCCGGGTGCTATCCTAGGGGCCTTGCTGCGCTGGCCCACGAATCTCGCCGCGGCGCTGCTCCTCGTCGGGCTGGCCTGTGAGGAGCCGCCGCCTCCCACGCCCCCGCCGCCGCAGCCCATCCGACCGGAGGATCTGGGGCCCCCGCCCGAGGGGCCACCGGCGAAGCTCGAGGCGCTCCGGCAGCGGCGCGCTGTGGCCCCCGGCTACGGTCCCGCCGAACTCGAGCTGGCGCGCCGCCTGCCCTCCGGAGGGACCGGCGACGGGGAGGCGGCGCTGCGGGAGAAGGTGCGTGCC
>CAYYHA010000379.1:0-2377 GCA_964471535.1 uncultured Myxococcia bacterium
TAGGTTCCGGTGGGGGAAGAGGCGCCGGAAGCCGGGGCCCACCTCGGGGACGCGGGCCGGCGAGAGCAGGTGCCCGCCGGCGCGTCGGCCAGCAGAGCAGCTTCTTTCGCCCGCCCCCGCCTCCTCCGGGGCGGTGAGGCGCTCCGGCTCTTCGGTCGGGGCCCTGCCAGCCGGGGCCTGGCCTGGTGCGCCGAACGCGGGGGCCGGCGGCGTAGGGGGGATGGGTCTGGGAGCAAGGGGTTCCCGCGGCCCGGAAGCGCGGGGGGTGCGGCGGAGATCGGTGTGCGGCGAAGGGGCCGGTGCGCGTGGCGCCGCGGCGTGCGGCGAGCGCCCCCTTCCGTCGCTGTGACGGCGGGTTCCCGGCCTCGTCCCGGGGCCTGCGGCGCGGGCGAAGCGCCGATCGGGGAGGGGCGGGGCGCCGGCCACGCGACTCCAGACGAGGCCGGCGGCGGCGAGCAGCAACGTTGCCGGCAGTAGGGCCAGCACCGCCAGCGCCGCGACGCGCGCTGCCGTCGCGACGGTCCGACCGGCAGCGCGGACGCATCCCCGGAGGTGCAGGGCCCTCTGGCGCCGCGTCGCGGAGTGCCACGCACGCCGAAACCGGGCGCCAAGGCGACGCAGGGCGCGCAGCGCCTCCGCGACCGTCGCAACGGCTGGGCCGGCGGCCCTCCACCGGCGACGCTGCGGCGCCCTGTGCTCGGACTCGCCGAGCCAGACGAGGACGACGCGCTCGGTCGTGTCCTCTGGGACACGCTTCACGGCCACACTCCGGGGCGCCGGGCACGGCCCGCCTGGCCAGGCTGTATGCGTCGATCCATACGCTTTGGGCCCGTGCAGAGGCCATGCCGAGGCCGGAGGGCCCTGCGCTGGCGGCCGCCGCCGCCGCGGGCGCACCTACCGCGCCGGGCGCGCAGGGAACGGTGCGCTTTCGCAGGCGCGAAAAGCGAGGAAGCGACGCCAGCCCGCGGGATCTTGCGCCTTGAGCCGGCCTGCGAGCAGCAGGTTCTCGTGCGTGCGCAGGAGGCGAAGGAGCGGCGCCATTCTCACGTCGATGGCGTCCATCGCGTCCTCGAGCCGCTCGACTGCCCGAAGCTCGGCCTGGTAGCGGAGCGCGCGCGGATCGGTGTCGAGGAATCGTTCGATGGTCTCGCCGTCGCGCCGTAGCGTCGCCTCGAAGTCGGGATGCCAGGGGTCGTCGAGCACCGGCCAGCGGGCGAGCAGTGCGCCGCTGAGGTCGTAGTAGGCCGCGTCGAGGCTGTCGAGGTGCGCGTCACGGCGAGCGGCGAGCCGGTCGAGCCGTGACTGCAGTGCGTCGAGGTGTGCCCGTGCCTGCCTCACGTTCAGGCCGAGGCGGGCCTTCAAGCGCTGCAACACCGCGGTCTCGATGGGAAGCTCCACCGGGGCGCGCGGTCCTGTCTGCGGGGCGACGGCTCGAAGCCACCGCTCACTGCTGGTGGAGGGTACGTCCAGAGAGGCGCCGGCGATGCGTGCGCGCGCATGGGCCTCGAGCAGCGAGATGCGACCATCCCCATCGAAGTCGATCTCCGAGGGGGGTAGGGGGCGTCCTCGGGCGTCGCGGCCCCGCAACGCCTCGAGGAAGTGGAGTGAGAAGCCCTCGTGGGCGGCGCGGTCCGGGTTGGGATCGCAGCCGCTCGACAGGCGCTCCCAGGTGGTGGCTGCAAGGACACAGCGGTCCTGCGGGGTCGGGCCCGCGTCTTCGTCGGCGCCGGCGAAGGCGAGCTCGTTGAAGCCCCCCGCATGGCAGGCGGCGACCACCAGTTGCAGGGGGCGGCGGGGATGCCAGGACTCGAGCCACGCCGCGAGTGAGGCCGGCGTGAGGGGATGGCCGCCCCAAAGGCGCACCGTGGTCTCGGCGGGGTGTTCACCGGCCTCGCCGTGGGTGGCGAGGAAGACGGTGAGCGGGGGCCCCTCGGCGACGAGGGCCTGCTGTAGCACGGTGCGGAAGGACTCTGGCGACGCCGCGCCGTCGGCGGGGAGAGAGACGCGGCGGTAGGTGGCGTCCCGTCCGCCGCGAGGTGCGAACAGGTCGCCGAGACGCCGCCGCAGCGAGGGACGGCGGTTGCCCTCGACCACCTGCACGCCGTGGGCGCCTGGACCCCCGGCGAAGTAGACCCGGCCGTCTGCAGGCCCGAAGACCTCGCGTGCGAGGCCCAGGTCCTGTTCCAGCGAAATCTGGTTCTCCTCGGGGAAGGCGCCGCCGCCGATGGCGATCCACCGGAGGGGACGTGCCCTGGCGCCGGCACGCCGGCCCGTGACGGGGCCGGTGCCCGCGGCGGCGACGAGGCCGCCGGTGGTGGCAGCGGGCGTGACGAGCGCCGCGAGGCTTGCAAGCCGCGCGCGGTGCGTCCTTCGGGGC
>CAYYHA010000380.1:0-2375 GCA_964471535.1 uncultured Myxococcia bacterium
TCGACGGGCTCGGTCTCGACGTCGTCCCAGTAGGCATCGTTGCCCTCCTTCAGCAGGAAGTAGAAGGCCTTCTGGAAGGGCTGATCGGTGGGCGCCGTGTTGCCGCTCGCGGCCCCCGCCTTCTTGAGTTCGTCGAGGTAGGTGCGATCGAGCACCTTGTAGTACCAGGCGCCGAAGAGCGTCGTGGCCACCGCATCGTTCAGCACCTGCGGATCCATCGACAAGGGACCGTCTGGGTCGGAGGTGGCCAGGCCCGTCGGCGTCGCGAAGGTCCAGGCCCGCAGGCGGGCGACGGCCGGCTGAAGCTCCATGGCATCGACCAGGTCGGGGCGGGTGTCCGCGGCGTCGAGGAGGTAGGGGACGAGGAGCTCGGCGAGCTCCCAGTAGTCGTCGTTCTGGATGGCCTTCATCTCCTCGACGGTGACCTCGCCGTCGGCCATCGCCGCCTGTAGCAGGCGGGTGATGCGTCCCGCACGCAGGCCCAAGTCGGCGGTGAAGTAGAGGTAGTAGCGATCGTTGAGGGGGTTTCCATCCTCGGTCACACCGGCGATGTCGGCGTTGGCGGTGACGATGAACCCAGTGTCCGGGTTCTTCGCCTGGGGGATGGCCTCGTTGGGGATCCACCCCTTCCATTCGAAGCCCCCCGTGCCCGGCCGGGGGAGGAAGGGCGGGTAGGTTTCGAGATCGCCGTCTCGGATGGGGACCAGGGCGCGCGGGTAGTAGAGGATGTTGCCCGCCGTATCGCCGACCACCCAGTTCTGCGCGCCGACGCCCCAGTCGTCGAGGGCGGCCTTCGCCTCGTCGACGTCCTTGGCGTGGAGCAGCCGCCAGACCACGTCGAGTTCTTGGGTGGGCATCTGGCCAACCCAACGCACCGAGAGGGCGCCTTGGCCCCGCGCCGGATCGACGCAGGGTAGAGCAGGGTCGGCAAGCTCGTCGTCGCTCATCCCCTCCACCGCCATGATGGGTCCGTGGTGGGGCACCACGCAGATCTTCTCCTCGTCGTACTCGTCGGGCCCCGGGCCGATGGGAAAGCGCACGACGACCTTCACCACATCGACGGCCTGCCCGTCGAAGCGCACCTGGTCCACCCCCGCGACCTCCTCGAGGTAGAGGTCGGTGACGTCGTAGCCGACGACGGTGTCGCCCCAGGCGAGGTACTGCGTGTGCCCGATGATGACGCCGGGGGTGCCGGGGAAGATGACGCCCTTCACCTTCAGGTCGCCGGTGGCGCCGGGGAGCGAGACCGCATCGAGGTGCGTCTCCCACCACAGCGCCGGCGCGCTGAGGCTCAAGTGCGGATCGTTGGCCACCAGGGGATTGCCGGTGGCGCTCTTGCTGCTGTGCACGATCCAGTTGTTGGAACCGGGGAAGGGGCCGAAGGGCTTTCGGTAGGGCCCCATCGCCTCCCGCTGCGCCGCGAGCGACTCGAGGAGCCCGCGGTGGGCCGAAAGGGCGCGCATCCACTCTGGATCGGGGCGGAAGGGGCGGCCGAGGTTCCCGCGCCCGTAGAAGCCGGGCACCGCGAAGGTGGGATCGAGGGGGCGGGAAGGAAGGAGGTCGGCGAAGACCTTGGGATCGAGCTTCGTGGCGTAGTCGGCGAGCTTCAGCTCCTCGTCGAAGCTGTCGGAGAGGACGAAGGTGAAAAAGCGCGCGATGTGGAGGGTGTCGGCGACCGTCCACGGCTCGGGGCGGTAGGTGCCGTCGAGGATGTCCTGACCGTAGACGATGTAGGGGCTCTCGTACTCGTCGGGGATGGGCGCCCACGGCTCCTTCCCCATGTCGCGCAGGTAATCGTTCACCCCGTCGGCGAAGGCCTGTACGAAGGCACGCACCTCGGGATCGAGGTTCTCCTCGATGTGCTCGACCACGGGACGTCCGTCGGAGGCAGTCATGATTCGCCGGTAGAAGCGATCGGGCCCCCGCGCCTGAGGGATGGCGCCCACCGCCCGGCCGAGGCGGCCCGAGGCCAGCGAGCGGAAGAAGTCCATCTGGAAGAAGCGATCGCGGGCCTGCACGTAGCCCTGGGCGCGGATGCAGTCGAGCTCGTACTGGCAGAAGATGTGGGCGACGCCGTAGGTGTCGCGGAGGACCTCGACCCGGCCCTCGAGGCCAGTGAGCTCTAGCTTCACGTCGGGCGTCAGCTCAGCGAAGGGGTCCTCGTAGCCGCCGCCACCACCGCCTCCTCCACCGCCGGGACAGGCGGTGACGAACACGGAAGCAGCGAGAAGAACGATGGACGTGTGTCGCGTCATGGGGCCCTCCTTCCGGCGCATTCTGCGGTGCTCCACCCGGCGGCGCAACCGATCCGATGGCTGCGGCCGGTCAGCGAAGGCGCGGATCGGGGAGGGGAAAGGGGGGGCCGAGGGGGGTTT
>CAYYHA010000381.1:0-2351 GCA_964471535.1 uncultured Myxococcia bacterium
GGTGGACGATGGTGCCGACAACTGCCCACTGGTGGTGAATGCGGACCAGACCGATACCGACGGAGACGGGGCGGGGGACGCCTGCGACTCCGACGTCGGAGGGGGCAGCGCCTCCGGGTGCGGCTGCCAGGCGGCAGCCGGATCCGCTTCGCCGGTCACAGCGCTGCTGCTCCTGCTCGGCGGCCTCTGGCGCCGCTTCGGAGGGCGGCGCCCTCGCGGACCTTCGGGCGCCAGGCGCATGCGGGCGGCACCTGGACGTCATCGAAGGCGGTGATCCGCTGGCGGCTGTCCAGCGGCGGTCCCGGCAGGCCCGAGGGCGGGTACAATCGCGGCGATGGCGGAGTCGGGGCGCCGGCAGGATCCGGTTCGGGATTGTCTGGAGCTGATGCTGTACCTCGAGGCGGCGCGGCGGCCGGTGCCCTTCGAGGAGCTCCGCACCGAACTCGACGCGTACCGCCACGAGCGGAAGGAGAGCGCCCGGCGGAAGTTCGAGCGGGACAAGGATCGCCTGCGCTCGCTGGGTGTGACGCTCGAGGTCGTGAAGACCGAAGGTGGGGTGGGCTATCGCCTCGACGACGCGCGCACCTTCCTCTTCGACGTCGAGCTCGAGCCGGAGGAACGGGCGCTCCTCGAGGCGGTGTGCGGCGGGCTGGCCGCCGATCCCCACTTCCCCCGGCGCGATGCGCTCGTTCAGGCGCTCGCGAAGCTCAACGTGACCGGCGAGGCTGGCGAGACGCCCGCCGAGGCGGCGGTGCGTGCCCCCATCGCCGTGCTCCACCCGGTGCGGGGCGACGAGGAGGTCGCCCAGCTCGGCCGGCGCCTCGCCGATGCGGTTCAGGCGCGGCGCCAGGTCCGCCTTCGCTACCGCAGCGCCCGGGGCCGGGACTCCGAGCGCCTCGTCGATCCCTATGCCCTCTTCCTCTCCCGCGGGCAGCTCTACCTGTGCGGACACTGCCACGCGAGCGATTCCCTACGCGTCTTCCGCGTCGATCGCATCACCGCCCTCGAGGTGCCAAGGAGCCAGCGCACCACCCCCGACTTCGACGTGCCCGAGGACTTCGACCTCGCTGCCGTCGCCGACCTCGATCCCCCCTCCTTCCCCCTCCACGCGCCCCTCGAGGTGACGGTGCGGGCGAGCGAGGCGGTGGCCCACCTGGTGCGGCGCCACCTCCGCGGCGCCGTCGAGGATCCCCCGGGAACCTTCGTCGTGACCACCTCCAACCTCGATGCCGTGGTGCAGCTCGTCCTCTATCTGGGAGAGCACGCGGAGATCCTGGGACCCGGCCTGGCACGCGAGGCGATGCGAGAGGCCCTCGATGCGCTGCTGGAGGCGCACGATGGATAAGTCGTCGCGGGCCCTGCAGGGCTACTGGCTGCTGCTCGCCGACCCCCGTGTCTGGGGCGAGGGCATCCCGGTGGAGGAGGCGGCGCACGTCCTGGGGGTGAGGCCGCGGCAGGTCGGCCGCTTCATCGCTCGGCTGGGGCAGGTGGGGGACGTCACGCGGCCCGGCGCCTACGTGGACCTGGCGCTCGAGGGGCGGCGGATCAAGGTCTACTCCCCGCCCCGGCCCGCCCTCGCGCCACTGCGGCTCTCCACCGAAGAGGTGGTGGCCCTCGACGCGGCGCTCACCGCCGTGCTCGAGGGCGAGGTCGATGCGCGCCTGCGCGAGACCCTGCGGCGCCTGCGCCGGCGCCTCCTCGCCCTCTCCGCAGCCGAGCCGTCGGACGACGGCCTCCCCGAGGGCGAGTCCGCCGGGGGCGCCGGCGCGGAGCGGGCGAAGCCCCTCGCCGTGTGGCCCTCGGACCGCGGGGTCTCCGCCCACTTCGCCGTGCTCCGAGAGGGCCTCGAGGCACGGCGGCGGGTGGCGCTTCGCTACTTCAGCGAGCGCTCCCAGACCCTCAAGTCCTACCGCATCGGTCCCTGCCTGCTGGTGCAGTACCTCGGCGCGTGGCTCGTGATCGACGAGCGGGGCTACCGCTTCCGTCTCGACCGCATCCGCGAGGCGACCCTCACGGACGAGCCCTTCGAGCGCCCCCCCGACGAGGTCCTCGCCTACGATCCCGGGCAGGGCATCTTTCACGGCGAGCCCGAGGCCGAGGTGGTGCTGCGGCGCGCCGACACTGGCGCGCGGTGGCGCTGGCGCACCGCGAGCCTGCCCTCCGTGGAGGCGAAGGTCCGCTGCCAGCGTGGCGCAGTCGTCCTCGAGGCGCCCGAGGCGGTGCGCAGCGACTTCGTCCGCCGCCTGCGCGCCCTCCGTGCGCGCTACGCCGAGTAGCGCGGGCAAAGCGGCGCCATGGGGCGGCGGAGGGGACAATCGGGTGGCACCTGCCCGGCAGACCCACTTCCCGGA
>CAYYHA010000382.1:0-2319 GCA_964471535.1 uncultured Myxococcia bacterium
CGGCCGGCGCCCCAGATCAGCGCTCCTGAGACCCCCTGCCCTTTCGGAGTTTTGGGATGCTGCGCTCCCTCCCCCGCGCGGCGCCGAGCGGAGCGCCGGGCGGAGCTGCCACCGCTTCGCCTGGCACTCATCGGGGCGAGTTCGTCCCAGGCTCGGAACGGATGGGCGTCGCGGGACCCGGCCCCGAGGCTCCGGCGTGCGTCTCCACGGTGACGCTGGCGCCGTCACCCTAACCGCCGCATAGGAGGCCGCCGACGTTCACATGGACCCGCAGGACCACCTCCGCCTCGACGGTGGTGTCCATCGACGGTCGCCGCCCGCTGACCTCGGTGGTGAGGGTCATCGAGGGAGCCGTGGCGTAGGGGGCCAGGTCGACGTCGTCGAGGTCCAAGCCGACCTCTCGCGCCCCTTCTTCGAAGGGTCCTCCGTGCGCGATGCGCCGGCGCGGCAGGCCATCCGCCTCGGCGAAGAAGGCGATGGAATCGATGAAGGTGAAGTCGCGGCCCTCCGAGGGATCGTCGACGATCCGAAGCATCAGCCGCTGGAGGTAGACGTGCTCGATCTGGTGCCGCTCCACCCCTTGATTCTGGAGCTCCTGGCTCTGGGTCAGGTCGATTGTGGCGAAATCGGCAAAGCCGAGATCCCCAGCCAGCTGCTCTAGGAGGCTGCCCTTCGGGATGGTCGTCCGGGCCGTCTCGGTCACGTCGATCTGTCCCGGGCCTGCGCAGGTGGCCAGTGCAAGGAGGATCGAGACGAGTCCCATCCGAGTGCGTCGCATGGGAGACAGACTAGACGAGAGGGGATCGGCTTCCAATGGGGCGCACCACGGGAGCGCCAGGCTGGCCGCGGTGCCCTCCGCGGGCTGCCTCGGCGTCCCTGCAGCGGCCCTCGCCGGTGCGGACGGAAGGGTGATCGCGTCGCCAGAGGTGTATCCACGACGAACTTCCCAGGGTGCCCGCGCCTGTGCCCGCGGGTATGGCGGGAGATTCCCGGCTGTGGCCCTGGGCGCGCTGCTCTGGCGGCGGTGCTGGCGGCATCCGGATGTCCGGCGACGCAGGGTCCACCAGGTCCCCAAGGTCCGGAGGGTCCCCAGGGCCCACCGGGTCCGCAAGGCCCGCCGGGTCCCGAGGGTCCCCCAGGTCCAGAGGGCCCGCCCGGTCCGCAAGGTCCGCCTGGTCCCGCCGGGCTCACCACCGTCCTGGCCTTCTTTCCCGAGGGCGTCGACCCGGAATCCGTCGATGCAACGAGTGCCCTGCAGGCGGCGTTGGATTCGGGACGGGACCTCTACTTCCCTGGGCTCCGTTTCCAGACCTCCGGCCAGCTGCGCATCACCCACGACGGGCAGGTCCTCGAAGGGCCGGGGCGCATCGTATCCACCTCGGACCGGGTCTTCGAAATCACCGCGCCGGTCGCGGATCTGCGTATCGAGGGGCTCACGCTGGAGAACCTCGGCGCCCCGGCGGGAGGTGTGGACGCAGCGGTGGCCCTCTACACCGAGGAGGGCGCAGGCCTCGAGCGGGCGATGATCCGGGACCTCACCCTCATCGGCTTCGGCATCGCCATGAGCCTGTCTGGCACGGATACGGTGTCCTTCCACGATCCCGTCGTCGGGCCGGGCGGTCGCAACACGATCACGGGATGCCGGATCCACAGCACGCGGGCCACGACGCGGGTCGGCTCCGGCGGCGGCCATGCGATCTATGTCCGCGGCGGCTACTTCCAGATTCTCGGCAACCAGATCGAGGGCATGCAGGGTGGCATCCTCGCGCCGACGCATGGCGTGGTCTCAGGCAACGTCATTCTCAACGCCTGGGACGACAACGGCATCTATGTGACCGGAGGACGCGATCTGTCGATCACCGGGAACTACATCGAAAATACGAAAGCCGACGGGATTGCCGTCAGTTACTCGAGCGGTGTCACCATCAGCGGGAACACGGTGGTCAACGCGGGCAACGCCGCCATCCGGATCCAAGCGAGCCATCTTGTCACCGTGACCGGGAACGTCCTGCGGGCCGGACCAGGAACCAACCACTTCATCCGAGGCTTTGCGGACCCGTCCATTCCCGGATCGAGCGAGGTCGTCGTGAACGCGAACGTTATGGAGGGACCGACTTCTGGGGTCTCCATGCCAGTCTACTTCGGGGCTGGCAGCACTCCGCATCGAGGCTTGAGCGTGATCGGAAACACCTTCACCCAGCTCGATACCTCGTCGCTCTCCGGCGGATTCTTCGGCCCCTACGCCATCGTGAAGTTCTTCTCTTCGGCGGGGGGTGAGCCGTGTCAGGCCTGCCAGGTGGTGGACAACGTATTCACCGA
>CAYYHA010000383.1:0-2309 GCA_964471535.1 uncultured Myxococcia bacterium
CACCTGACGCTGGGCAACCTCCGGCGGCGCCTCGTGCAGGTGGCTGCTCGCCTGGCGCATCGGCCCGCGCCGGCCTAGGCCCGTGTACGCTGCCGCGGGAGCGGCCGACCCCGGCTGCCGCCGTCCCGGGTGCCGGCGCCAGCCCCATCCGTCCGCTGCGAGGCCGAGACGGCGACCCCGGGTGGCCGCAGCGGGGGTGGAAGCCAGGGCGGGCTACCAGGGGCCGCCCAAATAGTCCGGCTTCGAGCGCGGATCGTCGCCCAGGCGACTGACCTGGGCGCGGATGGCGCCGAGGTCGATGACTCCCACCGCCGCCACGGGGATGCGCGCCGGGTCGTGGGAGAGCCACAGGTGAACCTCCTTCGAGTAGCTGGGGAGGTCGAGGCGGGTCGCCGTGCCCGAGAGGCGGAAGGTCTTGAACTCGCCCGCCGGAGTGGAGACCCACTCCTCCGCCGCCACCGAACCCTCGAGGCGCCACACCTTGCGGTTTCCGTAGACGTCGAGGCAGAGGGTCTGGCCCAGCTTCAGGTCCAGGGTCCGCAGGTAGTAGACGATGGAGAGCACGTCGTGGGCGGCCGTGGCGACCGGGTAGCGCACCCGTCGCTCTCGGCCGCCGATGGCGTAGCGGATGTCCACCTCCTTGCCCCCCTGCGGGAAGAGGACGTCGGCCCACTTCTCCACGCCGTCTTCCCGGGCGTCCTCGCGGTAGCGCAGCGGTCGCAGGGAGTCCTCCCGGGCGTAGCTGGTCGCCCGGCCGGTGAGCTTGCGCACGTTCTCGAAGAACGTGTTGGTCTTGGCGCGCGCGACGAAGGCGAGGCCACCGCCGGTGGGGCGCTGCACCTCGAGGGTCAGGGTCCCGGCCCGGACACCCATCACGTCCACGTCGTAGGTGATCCGTTCGCCCACCTCGAAGGTCCAGGCACCTGGCGGAGGCGGCGCGCTGCCGCAGGGGACGACGCCCCGTCCGCGCCGGGATGGGGCTCGCGCCGGCGGCCCCACGGCCGCCCCCGTCGCAGCGACCACCGCCGGGCGGGCCGACTGCAACGCCGCCGCCGGTGCGCCGATGCGTGCGCGCGCCACCGGCAGCGTACGCGGCAGACCGGCGCCCGCCGCGTTCGTGGGGGACGAGGCTGCCACGTCGGCGTGGCTCGCGGGCCCGCCCACGGAACCGAGCGCGAGGGCGAGGAGGGAGAGGAGGAGACGGCGGTGCGTGGGCGCGTGCATGGGACCTCGTTCGAGTGTTTCGCCTCCGGGCCGGCGATGCAACCGGGCGCCGTGGTCTGGCTGGCGCTTCGATGGGGCTCCGCTCGCCGCGGCACGCCCACCCGGGCAGCAAAGATGTGCACCGCCTGCCCCAGGGGCCCATCCCCTGCCGGCTCGGGCAGGCGGGCACATCCTGGGGGCATCGACGCCGGGGCGGCAGCACTATTCAGCGCCGGGGCTTGGGCCCGGCCGCGGCGAGCACCGACTCGACCGTCTCCGCATCTCGGAGCCTGCCCACCCGCAGCAGGCGGCGCAGCCGCCGCGCTGCCCCGGGCACGTGGGCGAGGAGGAGGCGGGTCACCTCCGCGGGGCGGCACGGGGGAGCGGGACCCCGATCGAGGAGGAGGCGCCACAGGCGCTTCGCCCCTGCCTGGGTACGTCCCGCGGCGATCTGGGCCCGGGCGAGGCCCACCTGCGATTCGCAGTCGTCGGGAGCGTCGCCGAGGATCTGCTGGTACACCGCGATCGCATCCTCGGGCCGCCCCCCCCGCAGGAGAACCCGAGCGGCGAGGCGCCGGCGCTCGCCCTCCGGGAGGTCTCCTTCGGGCACCCAGGCGGCGGCGCGTGCGCCCGCCACGTCCCCGGACGCGGTGAGCCGCCGGACCAGGTCGGTGCGGGCCGCCTCGTCTTTTGGGGCCAGGCGCACCACCGCGCGGAGTGCTTCGGTGAGGCGGGACATCTGCCCGGTGACCGCATAGATGCGGGCGAGTTGCCGGTGCCAGGTCACCTCGTCGGGCTGCTGCCGAGCGGCCACCTCCCAGTAGAAGGCAGCGTCGCGGATGCGCCCGGTGCGCTCGGTGAGCGTCGCCAAGAGGGCCGCGCGGTGGGCCGACCCCAGAAAGCGCGCGTCACCCTTCAGGCGCTCGAGGACCGAGGCGGGATCGGGAACGTTGGTGGCGATGGCTGCCGCGAGGTCGGCGAGGTCCGGCGGGGCGAAGTCGCGCCGCTCCGCTTCTTCGAGGAGCGCGAGTGCCCCGTCGAGATCGCCGGCCCGGGCGCGCGCCGCGGCGAGGAGGACGCCGTCGGTGCGTGCCGCGCGGTCGTTG
>CAYYHA010000384.1:0-2289 GCA_964471535.1 uncultured Myxococcia bacterium
GGGTCGTCTGCGGCCCGATGGGCGACGACGAGCGCGTGGTCTTCCAAGAGGCAGTGGTGGTCCTCGACGAGCGGGCCGGGAAGCGGGTGGTGCGCGACCTCCGCTGCGAGATCATCGATCCGGCAGCCCTCTACGAGGCAGAGCAGCGGCGCCTCGCGGCAGAGGCAGAGGCAGAGGCGAGGCGCCGGCCCCAGGATCCTGCGGCGCGCCGGCTCCTGCGGCGCCTCGGCGCGGTGCTCGGCTGCCTGCTCGAAGGGCAAGGCCCGTGCCCCGACGCACCCCTCCCCGGCGCCTACGAGCGGCTGCTGCTCCTGCGCCTCGCCGAGGTCGAGGCGGCGGAGCGACCGCTTCTGATCGCAAAGGCCCTCCCGGGTGTCTCCAACCGCCGCGCTGAGCGCCTGGAGGTGTTGCGGGAGACACTCGTTGCCCGCTGCGACGATCTCCATCGTGTCGTCGAGGAGCGACCGGCAGCCTGCGAGGTGCTCCCCGCGCGTCCACCGCCTGCGCCGAGGCGCCCACCGGCCCTCGATCCCGCGGTGGAGGGCCAGCTGCGCGCCGTCCGCGCGGGCCTGTGGCGCGGGGTGGAGCGCCGGCACCTCGAGGCGCGGCGCATCCGCTGCGGCAGCGGCGCGGGCCGCGTCGAGGGTCGCATCCTCTTCGAGGAGGACGCCGAGCACCTTCGCCTCTACGATCTCGAGTGTTCGAGCCGGTGATGGCGATGCGTGGGCAGCTTCGCACGGACCTCCTCCCGGTAGGAGAGGTCGAGGGGCGCGAGCGCCATCGTGGCGCTCCGATCCGAGGCCCGTGCCACCACCTTCCCCCACGGATCCACGACGAGCGCGTTGCCGTAGGTGACCCGGCGCGGACTGTGGACGCCGAACTGGGCGGGGGCCGCCACGTAGGCGCCGTTCTCGATGGCCCGTGCCCGCAGGAGCACCTCCCAGTGGTCCTTGCCGGTGTGGAGGGTGAAGGCGCTGGGCACCCAGAGGATCTCCGCCCCCGCCTGGTCGAGGCGGCGGTAGAGCTCGGGGAAGCGCAGGTCGTAGCAGATGGACAGGCCGTGGACGACGCCCCCCGCCTCGGCGGCCACCACCGCATCTCCGGGAAGGATGTGCCCGCTCTCCCGGAAGCTCTGCGCCTCGTCGAGGTCCACGTCGAAAAGGTGGATCTTGCGGTAGACCCCGCGGATCTCCCCCTCGGGGTCGATGAGCACCGCGGTGTTGAACACGCGGGCGGGGTCGGGGCTCCGCTCGGGAAAGCCGCCGGCGAGGAGGGTGAGGGAGAGCGTGCGGGCCAGGTCCCGCAGGCGCCCGATGGTTGGCCCGTCGAGGGGCTCGGCCAGCGACGGCTTGTCCGCCTCGCGGCCCATGTAGGAGAAGTTCTCGGGGAGCCCCACCATCGTCGCGCCGAGGGCCGCGGCCTCGCGGATCAGCGCCTCGGCGGCGTCGAGGTTGGCCGCCACGTCCGGACCGGAGCGCATCTGCAGGGCGGCGAGGAGGGGCGTTCGGGAGGGGCTCTGGCGGGCCATGGTCCGACCCTACCCCTCCCGGTGCGCACCGGGGAGCCCCTCGGCGTCTCGGTGCGAATAGCGCCGGATTCCCATCGGTTTTCCTGGTGGCCAGGCGGCAGGAACGCACTTGCCGCCCCCCATCGCGTGTGCTAAAGCATCCCTCCTCATTTCGGTGGGTTCGCCGAGAGCGGGGCAGACCCTGGCCCGCTCTTTTTGTTGGAAAACAAGGACTTATGAACGGTCGACGCGAGCTGGAAGACAGGCTGCTCGAGGTGCTCGAGCCGGTCGTGGCCATCGACGGCTACGAGCTCGTCGACGTGCGTCTGACCTCGGATCGTGGGCGCACCGTTCTGCAGGTCTTCATCGACCACGAGCGGGGCGTCACCCTCGAGGACACCACGCGGGTCACCCACCTGGTGGACCCAGTCCTGGACGTGGAGGACCCCATCGAGACCTCCTACGACCTCGAGGTGTCGAGCCCCGGACTCGATCGGCCCCTCCGCACCCCCGAGCACTTCCGGCGCTACGCGGGCGAGACGGTGCGCATCCGCACCTTCGAGCCCATCGACAACCGCCGCAACTTCCATGGCGTTCTGCTCGGATGCGAGGAGGAAACGGTGCGCCTCGATGTGGATGGTGACGAGTGGCGCGTTCCGATCGCGGCGATCGAGCGGGCCAACATCAAGTACTCATTCGATCCCCCCAAGGGCCGCGCGGGCAAGGTGGGCCCCGGCAAGGCGGGCAAGGGCAGGGCTGCGAAGGGCAAGGCTGCGAAGGGC
>CAYYHA010000385.1:0-2264 GCA_964471535.1 uncultured Myxococcia bacterium
GTCGTACGCCTTAGACTCGACCTTAGGAGCAGCGCCCACTCGGCTGAGTACTTCGACGATGCGGACAAGAAGGTCGGCGAGACCGCGCTCACCTACGGCGGCGGCCTCTCCCCGGGCGTCTCGGCGGGAATCCGCATCCAGGGGCTGGATTTGAGACTCGGGGCCACCTTCTCGCCGCAGTTCTGGCCTCCGGCCCCCGATGGCGACTACCCGCTCGAGGCACCCACCACCCTCTTCCACTTCCTCCTCGGCGGCGGCTACGTGGCTGCACCGTGGCTGCGACCCACCCTGGGCCTGCGGGTGGTCGTGGCCAACACCGGGGACTGGGGGCTCGGGCTGGCGCTGGGCAGCGACTTCGAGCTGGCCACGGTGGGCGGCGTGCGTCTCGAGACGTGGCTCGAAGCGAACCTCGACGCATTCGTGCTCGAGCGCGACACGGTACAGGAGATCGGTCTCTGGACGACCGTTTACGTCACGAGCGTGGCGCTGCAGGGTGGACTCTCGCTGCGCCTTCCGCTTTGAACCCGCGAGCCGGCCCTCTCCGCCTCGGGCCGCATCGGCCGCCCGCCCCCCGTGTTGACCACCGCGCGCCTGCGGGGTGGAATGCGCCTCGATGAGAACGACGTGCTGCCGGTCTCCCGCGGGCTCCTTCCTCCTGTTGGTGCTGCTCTTGGCCGCACCCGTCGCCTCGGCGGCCCCCTCCGGCCGCAGCAAGGGGACCGGGGGCACCGCTGCCCAGGCGACGCCGGCCGTGGCCTCGAACCCTACCCACGAGCCAGCCCGAAAACCGGCGAAGGGAGAGCGGCCCGAGCACCCGGCAGGCCCCGAGGATGCGCCCTACCAGGTGGCGGTGGCCTACCTGAACGCGCTCTCCGGCCGGGGCGACGAATCCGCCCGGGCCTACCTCCTCGGAGGGGTGACCTTCACCGCCCAGGAGGTGCGCATCCCCAACTGGACCCTCGTCGGCCGCGATCCGGTGCGCAAGGAGAGCGGCTATCTCGCCGTGGCGGTGCGCCGGATGCACGACCTCGACAAGGCGGGGGCGATGGCTCTGAACGAGCTACTCGCCCTCACCGAGCCCCACGCCGCATCGGGCGGCGCCGGCAAGAAGGGACGCACCTCTCGCCCGGCCAAGGCCCCCTCGCCCGAGGAGATCCTCGAGCCGACCCGCCGCAAGGCTCGACGCTTCCAGGAGGAGTTTCCCGTCTTCGCCTACGTCGCCCGGGTGGGAAAGGCCGTCTACTGGCACCCCCGCAACCCCTTCCGTCGTCTCCTCGAGTCCATCCCCCACGAAGGGCGCTACGAGCTCGAGGTGCACCGCTTCCTGGTGCGTGAGAAAGGCCCCAAGGAGGAGCGCACCTGGCCCCTTCGCGTCCTGCGCCTGAAGACCGAGGCCTACGATTCGGGCTGGAAGATCCTCCCCGCATCGGACTGGGACCCCGATTTCTGATCGCTCTGCTAGAATCGGGCGGCGTGGCTCGCCCTTCCGCCCAGGCCCTCGCCGCCGCTTTGACCGCGCTCTTTCTTTCCGCCTGCAACTGCGGCGAGCAGGGGCTCCGGCAGGGCCGGCCGATCTTCGTCCTCCAGACGACGGCCGTCGATTTCGGGCCGGTCCCGGAGGGACAAAGCGAGACCCGAGGCGTCACGGTCGAGAATGCGGGACAGAGCACACTGGTCGTGGAGGGTGCCCTCGATCCCGCTTCGAGTACGGACTTCGTCCTACCCCAGCCCAAGGTCGAGATCGCCCCCGGCGAGCAAGGGCGCATCGAGGTGGGCTTCGTCCCCTCTGGGTCAGGGAGCGATGCGGGCGTCCTGCTCCTGAGCTCGAACGACGCCGCGGCGCCCACCGCTTCGGTCGCGCTCTCCGGCGGGCCCATCGCGCCGGCGGTGCTCGTCAGCCCCAACCCGGTGGACTTCGCGCCCGCCACTCAGGTGACGGTGCAAAAGAGCGTGACCCTCGCCAATGACGGGCTGGCCATCCTCCACGTGGACGCCGTGTCCCTCTCCCCCGCGGGCAATCCCGACTTTGCGATGGAGCCCGTGCCCACGCCGCTCGCCTTGCCGCCGGGGATGAGCCGCACGCTCGTCCTCGAGTACACCCGCGGCCTCGACGCGACGCCGGGCCGCCTCGTCATCGAGAGCGACGATCCCGAAAAGCCCGTCTACGAGGTCGACCTGCTCCCCGATCCGTTGGCCGCCTGCGCGAATGGGATGGACGACGACGGGGACGGCCTCGTCGACTACCCCGACGATCCGGGCTGCGC
>CAYYHA010000386.1:0-2208 GCA_964471535.1 uncultured Myxococcia bacterium
GCTTGGGAAAGCCCGTGGCCGAGTGCCCATCGAGGCGAACCACCTCGTCCGTGCCCACGACGAGGCCTGCGCTGGCGCAGCAGGCGGCGAAGACCGACTTGCCCCGCCCCGAGGGCCCGGGGACGAGCGCCGCGCCGGCGGGGCCGGCGACGAGGGCCGCGTGCACGGTCAGCGCCCGGGTGGAGCGGGTGGCGAGGCCCGAGAGCAGGTCCTCCAACGCGGCATAGAGACCGGCGACGGTGCGTGTGGACCGCTGCTGCCGGCCCCCGAGGAGGAGATGGTGCAGCGGGCGCAGCCGCGGGCTCTGGCGGCGGGTGAGGATCTCGAGGCGGTAGGCGCCGAGGCGCGCCGGCCCCTTTGCCCCCTCGCCCGCATCGCACACCAGCGGCTCCACCCACGGGGCGACCACCTCCCAGGCCTCCGAATCCGCCGCCAGCTGTACCCACGTCTCGCCGCAGCAGAGCAGCGCGCGGTCCTCGGCCGTGGAGGCCGGGTGCCGCTCGAGGGAGGGCTCGGGCCAGGGGGCAGCAGGCGGCAGGTTGGCCCGCGACGATTCAAGTCCCCACCTGTCACACCCCGCCTCGTCCACCAACAGTCCCTCCGCCCAGGCTCGCTCGAGGGTCGCCTCCACGTCCGCCTGCGCCGCGCTCGCTTCCACGCCCCAGGTCTCGGCCAAGAGCTCGGCGATCTCCTCGGGACCGAGCCCCTCGCCGAGGAGGTCCAGGACGAGCGTCGCAGTGGAGTTGAGACGGTGGACGCCCCCACCGCGGGGCTCGAGGAGGAGGGTCTCCTCGCCGCAGGCAGCGCGCGCCAGATCGGGCGCCGGCCGGCAGCGAGGGGGCCGCGCTTTCTGGGCGCGCCGCGCCGGGGGGAGATAGTCGCAGCGAGGGTTCTTCGCGGTCAGATCCCCGTGCACCGCGAGGGGAAGCGCCCGGCAGTCGAAGCACACCCCCTGCCGGTCGCAGCCCCGGCACGCCTCCACGTCGCCGGTGGTGAGCGCCCAGAGGCGCTGCAGCGGCCCGCTGGCGAGCACCTTGGGCAAGGGCGTCTCGGCCACCGAGCCCACCTCGAGCTGCCGGGAGAAGATGCACGGGTAGACCTTGCCCCGAGGGGTCACCGCGAGCCGGCCGTCCCAGCAGGTCGGGGGAGGCGGCGCCGCCGGATCGACGTTGAGGAGCCGAAAGCGCTCTTCGTCGCAGGCGGTACAGGCGGCCACCTCCCCGGGCGGCGATGCCACCCGGCCCCGTCCGGTGGGACGCACCGGGTCGGTCTTCAGCGGCGAGAGCACCCCCACGCTGCGGATCAGCGCCTCGATCCTCGGCCCGTGGTCGGCGTTCTCGGCCATGAGCACGGCGGCCACTCGGACCTCCACCCCCCGTGCGACCAGGCCCCGGAGCGTCGCGAGCGTCGCCGCGTGGGAGCCCGGTGTCCCCGTGATGGCATCGTGGACCTCGGGGCGGTGGGAGTGGAGCGAGGTCGCCACGGTCACACCCAGCTCGGCGATGGCGTCGAGCTCTGCCGGCGACAGACGCGTGGCGTTGGTGAAGAGTTCGACGCCGAGCCCCAACCCAGCGGCGTGGGCCATCAGCTCGAAGAGGTCGGGGTGCTCGGTCGCCTCGCCCCCGGTGAACTGCACCGTCTGCCCGCCGGCGGCCACGATCTCCTCGAGCAGCGTGCGCCAGCGCGCCGTGGGGAGGGTGTCGAGGGGCAGCCCCGGTGCCGAGTGCGTGTAGCACTGCGCGCAGCGCAGGTTGCAGCGGTGGGTCAGCTCGAGCCAGACGAAGCGGAGGGGGCGCGGCGCCGGAGCGCTTCGGGCGTCCACCTCGAAGCGCTGTCCGAGGATCGGGAGAGCGGGATGGGACATGGCGCGCCCTCGACTATAGCAGCCGCCGGGCGGCCGCCCGGCGCCGGCGGCCCCGGTTGCACCGAGGGCGCCGGTCGACGGTACCTCGGCCGGACCCGGCCCCCGCCCCCGGAGGGTGGCGATGCGGACGACGCGCCGAACCCCCGGCCCCCCGGGGGGTCCCCTCGAACCCCTGGGGTCTCCACGACCGGGGGGCACGCCGCGCGCGGTGGTCCGAACGCACGGAAACTCCGGCGATCCCGCCATGCCCACGTCCTGGCACGGCTGGCACGCCCCCTGCTCCCGCAGGGCCCGTGGCGCGCCCGCCCCTCCCCGGTCCCCTCCCCCTGCTCGCCCTCGGGGCC
>CAYYHA010000387.1:0-2117 GCA_964471535.1 uncultured Myxococcia bacterium
CATGCGCACGGGGCACTGGGGCCCCCAGGACGGCTCGCCCGCTCCGTCGGCGGCTGCGGCCGGGAGCACCAGGAACGGGGAACGCGAAGGCCCCCGCTACAAGGGTTCCTCCTCGGGAATGGTAAGGGGCGGCGATGCGATGCAGCGGTACTGCGGCGGGAAGAGATCGAAGGAGGGCGCGACCGGCGTATCCTCGATGAGCTTGGCGATCTCGTTGACAAGGTCTCGGCCCGGCGTCTTCGCGATGTTGAAGGCAACAGCCACGTTGATTTCTGTCGACACCATGGACAGTGGATAGCCTGGCAGATACTTGACGATACGCGCCGCCCCACCGCGCTTGGGAATTCGGCCATTCTTTGCGACGTAAAGCTCGAGGTCGCTACGGCCATCCCATCCCAGAACGCTATTCGAGCTCACCGCCGGGAACCTCGGGATCGTCATCGCCTTGGCCAGCTCGGGAGACAGGAGGCGCTGGTGGTCGCTTTTTTCATCGACTGCGCACAGGATCCGCGCCAGGTCCCCGGCACTCGCCGCCCAGCCACCCGTGGCCAGACCCGCGACCGGCTCGGTCAGCTGGGAAAGGGGCACCGGCGTCCCGTCCTCTTTATACGAGGTCGCGTCCCGATCGGTCACCACATCGGCGCTCACCACGTCGAAGCGGCCCACCGGGCCGAAAACGTGCTCTTGCATGTAGTCGGCGTAGGGCATGCCCGAGGTGTCCTCAATGATCTGTCCCAACACGCCGAAGCCGTGGTTGGAGTAATCCCAGTCGCTTCCCGCCTCGAACAGGAGCGGAAGCCCGTTGGTGCCGGCGAGCATGGCCGCATGGATCTGGGCGTAGGTGAGGGGATCGCTGTCGCCGAGGCCCCAGTAGGTCCGGGCCTTGGGGGCGCTGCCGTTTTCCAGGTAGCCCGCCGTGTGACTCAGGACATGCTGGATCTGGATCTGGCGGGCCCACTCCATGAGCGTCTCCACGTTTTCCTCGTACGTGGCGCCAGTCAGATATTCCGGGGCATTGGCATCGGGCGTCAGGTTGGAAGGCGCCTCGGCGAGCGCCTTCAGGTACATGCCGACGTCGGCCAGGGCGCCGTCGGGTTGGAAAACCAAAAGGGGATCCCCACCGGTAGAGGGCCAGGTGATGCTGATCCGGCTGGAGTAGACCGGCTGATCCAGCCGAAGCTCGCCGGCATCCACGAGCTGCAACACGCCGATGGCCGTCAGCACTTTGGACACGCTGCCGATGCGGGTGCGGTGCCACGGCTCCATGGGAATCTTGGCGTCCACGTCGGCCCACCCGTAGGCCTTCCAGAACACGAGCCGTCCCCCCTTGGTGACCGCCACGGTGGCCCCCGGGATGCCGTGCTCGGCCATGTACGACCGCATCTTGAGGTCCACGGCATCGCCCAGTGCGCTGGGCTGATCTCCGGACACGGGGGGACCATCCGGACGCCCACAGGCCACAAGTGCAAACGAGCATACGGCGAGAAAGAGCAGCGTCCTGGCACGCATGGTACGGACGGTAGCACGGAACAGATTCCGGCCCGAAGGGTTCAAGGCTCGATGACCGGACGGGTCGGTGGTGGGTCGGAATCGGGGAAGTCGACAGGCGCAGGCATCGCACCCGTGCACCGCCTCGAAATGGGAGCGGGCGGCCGCAGCCGCGGGGTATCCTAGGACGGATCGCCACGGCGTAGGGGGCCTACCACGAAGTGGAAGCGCGATGCGCGGCGCTCCGTGCGGGAGGCGATCGCAGCGCGAGCTCCCGCACGCAGTCAACAGCCGCCCAGGACGCAGCGCCCCAGACAGGCGTGACGCCGCAGGTGTCGTGTGAGTAGGAGCGGCCTGCCGCCGAGCGTGCCTGCCGCACCGAGCGCTGCCTCCTCGAACAGCTGCGCAAGCGAACGGGGCAAAGTGGGGGGACGAGCGCCAGGCCTCGGTCCAAGCCGAATGCCAAAGGATGTAGCCGAGCTACACCGACACGAAGGGCTACAGAAGGCGTCGAAACGCCGGGTGGGTGGTGCCGATCAGGGCGGGCCGGACTGGAGGCGGCGCGCAGGGCTGCCGGGTGTACCAGCAAGCCGCCCTCCGAAGCGGCGCCAGAGGCCGCCGAGCAGGAG
>CAYYHA010000388.1:0-2102 GCA_964471535.1 uncultured Myxococcia bacterium
TTCGAGGACCACCCCCGCTTCCACCGTCTCCTCGGGCGAAGCCTCCTCGCAGGGGCCCTGTCGGGCGCCGCCCTCTGGCCGCTCTTCCTCCTCGCCGGCGCAGCGCCGATGGTGCCGGCCGTCTGCCTCGCCCTTTTGGCCTCCCACCTGCCCGGGGGAAGGTGGCCTCTGCGCCTCGTTGCCCTCGCAGCGGGCGCCGCCCTCGGGCTCGCCCTTCCCCTCTCGCCCGTGCAGGGCCTCGCCGTCGCCGCCACAACCGGCGTCGCGCTGGGGTGGCTCCCCGTGCGCAGCCCCGGGGCGCCGGCCGGCCGCCGGGGCCCCGTCGCGCTCGCCACGGCGGCCTCACTCGCGGTCGGCGCCTTCACCCTCGGGCGCCTCGAGGCCCACGGACTCCTTGCCACCCTCCTCCCCGGCCCCCTCGCCTTCGCGGCGGGTGGGGCGATCCTCGGCCTCTTCGCTGCGGTGGGTCTGGGTGGGGGGCACCTCGCCTCCACCCGGGACCCGGTGGAGCGCCGCTACGCCGGACTCGCCCTCGAAGGAGAACTCGGGGCCCTGGTGGAGCGGGGAATGACGCTGTACCGCGCCGCCCTTCGGGCGCTGCGCCTCCGTGGGGGTCCGAGCGACGAGGTGCGGGCACTGACGCAACAGATCCGCGCTGTCGCGCTGCGGCTGCTCCACCTCGCCGAGCAGTGGCAGAGCATCGACCGCGATCTCGACGCGGGGACCGCGGGACGCCTCGAGGACGACCTCGAACACCTCGGGGCGAAGATCGAGCGTACGGAGGACCCCGTCGCTCGCCGCGGCTACCTCGCCGCCCTCGAGACGCTGCGGGCGCAGCACGAGCAGCTGCAGCGCATCCGGACCGGGCGGGAGCGGGTCCTGGCCGCCTTGCACGGGCAGCTGGCGCTGCTCGAACAGACCCGCCTGTCCCTGGTGGCGCTGCGCAGCTCCGATTCGAACCTCCTCGCCTCGGAGCTGCAGCACGTCAGCAACGTCTTGAGCCAGGCCAATCGCGAGATGGAGGCGGAGAGCCGCGCCGTCCTCGAGCTGTGCTCCGGGCCGGGCGCGTGAGGGAGGGCCGGCCTGCGGGCCGCCCGCCCCAGGGCATTCGAGGCGCGCGGAGACGCAGCGGGGCCGGGCGTGGTAGAAGGCGCCCCATGGACCGGCTGCCCCGCCCCGTCGCCCTCGCCCTGCCCCTCTGCCTCGGGCTGCCCCTTTGCGCAGGGCTGGCCTGCCAGCGCGCCGCCGCCCGGCCCGAGCATCGGCCCGTGGCACACGAGGCGCCGGAGGGCACCGGTGGCGGACGCACGCTCTTCGACTGGCCGCAGGGCACGGTGGTCCTGCACACCCGGGACGGGCGGACGCACCGGGTGCGGGTGGAGCTCGCCCTCACCGGCGACGAGAAAGCCCGGGGTCTGATGCACCGCGAGTCCCTGCCCGAGGGGCGCGGGATGCTCTTCATCTTCCCCGACGAAGAGGTGCGCACCTTCTGGATGAAGAACACCCTCATCCCCTTGGACATGATCTTCATCCGCAAGGACGGCACGGTAGCGGGAATCGTCCACTCCGCCGAACCCCTGACCACGACGCCGCGCACGGTGGGGAAGGCTTCGAAGTACGTCCTCGAGGTGCCGGGGGGCACCTGCCGGGCCGGGGGGATCGACACCGGGACCACGGTGACCTTCGAGGACATCGCCCCCGATCTCCTCGCCGGCCGGCCGCTGCGCCGCTGAAGGGACGGCGGCCGAGGCCGCCCGCCTACTCGCGACCGAGAAGCTTTCGGTACAGGTGCTCTCCGAGGGATTCCTTCATGAGCGCCTCCACCGACGCTTCGAAGGCGCGGCGCTGCGCGTCGGAGTCGTAGACGAAGCGGATTCCCATGCCCGGCTCCGCCTCTTCGCCCGTTCCCCCGGCCGCCTCCTCGGGGGTACGCACCCACATGACCTTTCCCTTCAGCTCGACCGGCTCGTCGAGCTTGGGGATCACCAGCTTGAAGACGAACTCCGTGCCCACGCCGAGGGGGCGCTCGGTCTTGATGAAGGTCCCGCCCTTGGAGATGTTCTTCGTGTAGTCGGCGAAGAAGGTGTTCATCTTCTTGTAGT
>CAYYHA010000389.1:0-2046 GCA_964471535.1 uncultured Myxococcia bacterium
TCAGGTCGTTGCCGTTGGCCCAGGCCACCACGAAGGTGGTGGCGGCGGCGAAGAAGGCCACCCCACCGGCCAGGCCGTCCAGCCCATCGATGAGGTTCATCGCGTTGATGAGCCCCACCACCCAGAGCACCGTCACCGGCAGCGCCAGCGGCCCCAGGTCGAGTGCGCCCCAGGGGGTGCTCACCGTGCCGATGCGAAAGCCAAGCGCGTAGAGGGCGAGCGCGATGGCGAGCTGCACCAGGAGCTTCTGCGAGGCCCGGGCGCCGAAGAGGTCGTCGAAGACGCCCAGGGCGACCAGCGGCACCCCGCAGAGGAGGAGGCCCAGTGCTTTGGCCTCCTCGCGGAGGAAGACGGTGGCCATGCCCGCATCCACCAGGAGCAGGCCGACCAGGGGCGCGTAGAATCCCAGGACGATGGCGATGCCCCCGAGGCGCGGCACCGTCTTGAGGTGGAACTTCCGAAAGCTCTGCCCCGCCGGATCGAGCGCCCCGAGCTTGGGCGCCAGCCCCCGCACGACCGGCGTCACCACCAGCGCCACGCCGAGCGCGATCACGAAGGCGAGCGGAATCGAGGTCATCGCAGGTCCCCTTCTAGCACGCTCCTCCGCAGCGGCGCGTGAAGCGCCTCACACCGCTCGCGGCCGCGCTGCACCCGTCCCATCGACGCGCCAAGCCTTGATTCATCGCTCGGTTCGATGCTCTGCGATCGCTTCCGCGTACACCTCGAGCATCCTTGCAGCGATGCGCTCCCAGCCATAGCGGCCCTGTACGAACGCAATCATGCGCCCTTGCTGCTCCCTGTCCTGCCATGGCGACGAGATCGCCTCCGAGAGCGCACGCGCCACCGCGCTTGGATCGGCCTCGGAAACCAGCCCCACCCCTTCGTCCCGCAGATGGCCCCACGGAAGGTTCTCGGTCACGACGACTGGCCGGCCGTGAGCGAGCGCTTCCAACACCACGTTCCCGAAATTTTCCGAGTGGGAGGTCAGTGCAAGAACCGCGATCTCCTGGAGGTACTCACTCCGCCTCTCCGGATCGACCGCTCCGATGAACTGTACACATTGTCCTAGGCCACGCTGCATCACCTGCGCCCGCAGGCGCTCGAAGTAGCGCTGGTCCTCGATGGGACCGGCAATCCGCAGGACCGTGTTCGGCCGGCAATCATGAAGCTCAGCCATCGCATCGATGAGAAGCTCCAAGTTCTTTATCGGGTGGATCCGCCCCAGCCAACCCACCACCGGCGCTTTTGGCATCGGCGGCACCTGCTTCGGGAGGTCCGCGCCATTGGGAATCACGGCGACACGTGCCCACGGCCAGATCCTGCGAACATCCTCTGCTTCTTCTTTCGTGGTGGCATGAACGCAGGCGACCGAGGTCCGGAGACGGCTCACCAGCCGAATGACCGCTTTCTTTGCCCGGATCCGGCCCTGCGACAACGCGGCACGGGACAGCACGCCGCGTGTGGACAACACCACCGGCGTGCCCAACACATGTGCGGCGATCAGTCCCTGCAGGGACGGCGCCGAAAACACGCCGGTCACATGTACGACGTCCGCCCACTTGGCGAGTTTCATCGCCGGCAGCCAGAACAAAGGCGTGATGTCGGGCGCGACCCAGGGACGCAGTACCTCGCAGCAATACGAATAGCTTGTCTCGGTGATAGGGAGAGCGGAGGTCGACAACACCTTCAGGTGCGCCCCTGTTCGATACAGCGCCTCGCATAGCGCAGCAACCGTCGCTGGCGGGCCACCATATTTCGCGGACTTTCCCAAGGTGGGCGTCACGTGGACAATACGCATCTGTTCCACGGGAAGACGATCCTGAGGTCCACGGAGCGAACGGCAACCCACGTTCTAGGACCCGGGGCATGCTTCCGCTGAAGGACCGAGGCTGTGCGCAGGCCGCTCGTGCCCTTCCCGATGCGGTTTATCGCCTTCCTTCCGCTATCCGGTCGAGCCGGCCGCACGGCCGGCCGACAGGCTTCTCGCAGCGGGAGGCGCGCGGAGAATATGGGCAACCAGGTTGAGTGCCCAAAGCGCGCCCGCAA
>CAYYHA010000390.1:0-2043 GCA_964471535.1 uncultured Myxococcia bacterium
CCCCCGGCCGGGGCTCGACCGGCGGGCCGCCGCCCTGCACCCCTGGCTGGGCCTCGCCGCCCTGGCCGCCGCCACCCTGGAGGCCGGCCTCGGCCTGGACATGCTCCCGTAGCGCCGTCCCGCGCGGACCGGGATCAGTTGCACTGCCCCGGCGGCACCGGCTTCGCGTCGTCCCCGCCGACCGCGATCTCGGCGCTGCAACCGGACAGCCCTGGGTTGTCCCTGCAGATCTCCGCCTGGAGCTTCTTCGCGTCGATCGCGTTGAAGGACCGCTTGTTGTTGACCAGGAAGGTGGGGCTGGCCGAGAAGCCGATCGCCTGGGTGGCCCGGAAGCTTTCTGCCAGGAGTTCCCGGCCCTCGCCGTCGAAGCACCGCGCGATGACGTCGCGCGAAATGCCGGCCTCGTCGGCGCAGGCCTCCCAGTCGGCGTGCTTGTAGTCGCGGCTGATGCAGGCGGCGAAGGAGAGGGCCCGGTCCGGCGCGTGCTCCTGCGCGCAGACCTCCCGGATGTCGTCGTCGACCTCCGAGGGGCCATGCATCGAGGAAAGCGAGGAGGCATCGCCTTTCCCGATGTAGTGCAGGTCCAGGTCGATGTCGTCGCCGAACTCCTTCATCACCGCGTCGGCGGCGATCAGCGCCTTGTCGCCGTACCGGCAGTGCGACATCACGTACAGGTCGAGCTTGCCCGGGATCTCCTCCCGGCAGGCGAGCTGCTCCGCGCAGTACGCATCGGCGCAGTCCACCGCCCCGTTTCCATCGTCGTCCACCCCGTTGTCGCAGATCTCCGCCGTGGGATCGAAGGTGGCCTTCATCTTGACCCGGTACCAGTCGCCGGAGCGCTCGAGGTAGCGCTTGAGCTGCGGGTAGCCGTCCGCGTCCCTTTCCACGTCCGGCGAGACGAAGATGGCCGGCAGCATCGCAAACGTCGGGTCCGACGCCTTGATCTTGTCGTAGAACGCCTTGCCCTCGGGGGTTCCGTAGTCGAGGTAGCGGACCTTGGCTCCGGCGAGATCGCCCTTGATGCGCGGCTCGACGCGGTGGAGGTCGCAGGACTTGCAGCGCGCGTCGGACAGGAAGACCACGTCCACGGCTGGCGGCTCCGGGAGGTCGGCGCAGGCTTGCGGGGCGTCGTCCCCGTACTCGGCGCAAATCGCGCGCATGAGCTGCGTGGTGGACCGGCCACCCTGGTAGCGCTTTCCGTTCAGGAACATCGTGGGAGAGCCCGTCGCCTTCTTCTGGCGCGAGCGCTCGAAGGACGCCGCCAGGAGCCGCTGGCCCTCGTCCCCCTCGATGCAGGTCCGGAGGGCCTCGACGTCCAGACCCTCGGACTCGGCGCAGCTCTCCCAGTTGGTGTCGACGTGGCGCCGATCCTCGTTCTGGCAGGCGATGAAGTCGAGCACGGAGCCGCCCACCTGCCGGGCAGCGCAGAGCTGGGCGATGTCACCCTTGACCTCGGTCGGACCGTGCAGCGACGTCAGCGACCCGGGCTCGCCCTTGCCGATGTAGTCGATGTGGAGCTGGAGGCTGTCGCCGAGCTTCTCCTTGACCGGAACCAGGGCCTGCTCCACCTTCACGCCGTAGGGGCACTGGGACATGACGTGGAGATCGAGGGTGACGGTGGCGTGGGACTTCGAGGACGCAGGCTCCGAGGACGCAGGCTTCGAGGCACCCGCGCCGGGGGTGGAAGAACCGCATGCGGCCATGAGAAGCGGCATGGACACGAGAGCGAGGGTCGAGAGCGGGCGCATGGAAGCCTCCCGGGACGGTGCGAAACCATGCCCCCGTGGCGGGCCTCCCGCAAGGGGCACCCGCGCCCTCCCCGGCGAGAGGACGCGCTTCAGGCCTCCCCGCCGGTGGCCACCGCCCAGGTGTCCAGGGCGATCATCTTCTCCTCGTCGGTCGGGATGACGAAGACGCGCACCCAGCTCGACGGGTCGCTCACGTCCACCTCGACGCCGGGCTCGGCGGCGCGGTTGGCCTCGACGTCGAGGGAGATGCCCATCATCTCGAGGCCCGTGCACACGCCTTCCCGCACCGCGGCGC
>CAYYHA010000391.1:0-2039 GCA_964471535.1 uncultured Myxococcia bacterium
ACACCCACATGCGCGCCGGTGCTCCCACCCGAACGAGTCTGCGGGGTTGAACTTTTTTCATAGTGGCTGCGGCGGCGAACGCCGCCTGCGGCCGCATCTGCGCCAAGGTAGGGCCGGCATGGGCCTTGCTGTGCCCATGGCTGCCATGGCCCACCCCAACTGGAGTTCTGGTGTATCGCGGAGGTGCCGAAGGGCTCGACGGCCCCGAAGCCGCGGCTTCACGCTCATCGAGATGATGGTGACGCTCGCCATCCTGACGGTCCTCGCGGGCATTACGCTCACGGCGGTCGAGACGCTCCGGCCGAAGGCCGATACGGCGACCTTCGCCTCGCAGGTGACGACGGCGCTTGCGAACGCGAGGTACCAGGCCACCTCGGAAGGGCAGTACGTCTTCTTTCGATGGATCCCGCGTGGGCTCGACACGAGCACGCCGCCCTTCGCTGGCTTCCTCGTGTGCGCGTCGCCGCGCTCCGACTACCGGCCGCCGGCCAGCTACGATCCGGCGGATCCGTGTGGCCCCTGCCCCGGCGGTTCGCAATGTGCGCAGCTCATCGAGCGAGGGGAGATCCCTCCCGCAACCCAGGAGGCGCCAGGGACCGCGTTCACCACGGTGACCAAGCTGCCGGCGGCCTTCCGCAACGCGGTCGATCTCGCGACTGTGGCCACAGGTTGCTCGTTCTGCACCGGTGCGGGACAGCCTGGCTGGATTCGCTTCCTTCCCCGGGGAGAGGTGGAACTACCGAGCACCTCGGTGCCCACCGGAGGAGCGCTTGTGTTCAAAGCGGACTATGCGCAGGAGGCGACTCGAGAGGTGCGTGCCGTGGTCGTGACGGCGCCCTACGGTCTGGTGAGGAGCTTTGCCGATGGCTGATTGCAACGCTGGTAACCGGAAGTGGCGCGGCGTAGGGTCGCTGGACCCGCGTGGCGTCTCTCTGCTCGAGGTGATGATCTCCATGGCGGTGTTCATGATCGGCATGCTGGGGCTCGCCCGCATGCAGATCATCGCCAGCGGGAGCAATGCGCAGGCGGCCAAAACCGATCGGGCGCAGCAGCTCGCAGCCGAGCTCATGGAGTTTTTGCTCACGCTGCCGTTCGATGACGCCCTCCTTTCGGATACCGTTGCTGGCGACGACATGCTTGCGCAAGGGTTCGAGTTCTCCGACCTCGATGACCCTTCGCTCGCCTCCCTTGTCGATCATTGGGAGTTCGACAGCGGCAACCTGCTCTCCGACTATCTTCCGAATTCAGTCGGGGGCTCGTGCGACCCGTCGACTTCCACCTGCTTCTTTGGAGCCTACGGTGTAGGCGGTCCTGGCCCCATGCCATCGCCCGGTTGGCCAACTACGGACTTCAACGGCGATTTGCGTTACGACTTCGTCCGATTTTGGCAGGTGAAAGAGATTCCGAGCCCGAGTGGTGGGGTTTCCAAAAAAATCATTTCGGTCGTCGTTCGGTGGAGAGATGGAGCCCTTGGAAGGTACCGACACGTCACGCTCGTTCGGGTGAAGAACAACCCTGTTTGCGCCGCCCCGGGCGGGTCAAGCATCTGCTGAGTGGGGCAAGAAATGTTCGATACGAAGCGATTCTTTCGGGATCAAAGGGGCGTGACCCTCCTGGAGATGATGGTAACCGTCGGCCTCGTGGGCGTGGTTCTCGCGTCCACGATGGCCGCGTTTCTCGCCAACAACCGCCTGTACAAGGAAATGAACGAGGGGAGGGAGGCGGAACAGAGCGCGCGGCAGGCCATGTCGGTGATTGCTCGTTACCTCTCCATGGCGGGCTACGGCATGGGACCGGAGTTCGCGTTCGACTTCGAGTTCTACGACTGCGGAGGTGACTGCGATCCCGCCACGACGCGGAACAACCGAGCGTCGGGCCCGCAGATCGACGCGACGGGTACCGTCAACTTCACTGGGGCTTCGCCGCACAGCAGCGACGAACTCGTCTTCATGGCCCGAAATCCCGCCTACTTCGCCAAGGCGGACCTCTCGATTCCCAATGTGGGGCCGGCCTGGGACGTCGTGGCCGGCGATTCGACG
>CAYYHA010000392.1:0-2033 GCA_964471535.1 uncultured Myxococcia bacterium
TCTGCGTCCGCTCGGCGTTGTTCAGCACGCCCTGAGCCGCATTGGCGATCTCACGGCCGGAACCGAGCAGGGATTCCAGCGTGCGCCGGGTCTCCTCGACTGCACTCGACTGCTCGGTCGCACCACGCTCCTGCTGCTGCGCGGTGGCCAGAAACTCCTCCGCCGAGGTGTTGAGCTGTAACGCCGTGTCGGCGATCTGCCTGACTAGCTCCCGTTGGCTGCCGACCATCCGGTTGAACGCCCGGGCGAGGCGCCCCACCTCGTCATTGGAATCCTCGGGAAGTTTGGCGCGGGAGAGGTCTCCGGCGGCGATACGTTCGGTTTCCTCGGCGATGTTGGCCAGGCGGGAGGCGATGCGACCGCCGAGCAGCCCGCCCACGAAGAGCCCCACCAGGGCGATCACGAGACCCGAGACGACCGAGGCGGTCCAGATCTCCCGACTCTTGCGATCGACCGAGTGGAGCCCGAAGCCGACGAGGAGGGATCCCGGCGCGGTCGCTTGGCTCCGAATGGGAGCGAGCACCGAGAGGCGCTCGGCCGCGCGCTGAACGACGAGTGTCGCAGGCGGCTCCGCGGGCCCAGCGGGCGTCGGACCACCCGGGTCACCCAGGGTGAACAGAGGCTTTCCCGCGGCATCGAAGACCACCGCGAAGCGGGCATCGGGATCCTCGATGAGGCCGGAGAGAACTTCCTGCATCGCCGGGCGATCCTCGAACTCGAAGGCAGACACGATGTCGTGGGCCGCCATGCGCGTCAGGGAGAGCGCTTTCTTCTCCAGGGAATCGGTCAAGTTGTCGATCTGTCGCGCCGGAAAGAAGGAGATCTGGAACACGACCGTGACCACGACGACTGCGGCGACGACCCCGGCGATCTTCAAGCGAATCGAATCCAGCTTCATGGCTGTTCCAATCGTTCCACGTCGAGGAGAAAGGTGAGCTGCTCCTCTTCCTCGCTGCGCACGACGCCAGCAATGCATTCGGCGCACAGGCCGCGCAGGAAGAGAGGCAGCGTGTGGAGGGCCCGTCGGTCGACTTCGCGAAAGTCGAGGCGTTCGCCGACTCGGACCAGCCACCGGTCCTTGCCGCCGACCAACGTCAGCAAGCGGCCGTGCTCCGGCGTATTCTCGAGCCCAAGGATCGACCCGAGGTCCACGGCATTCTCCCTGGCCTGTGGTGCCTCCTCTGCGATCTCTGCAACGGCCTCGACCAGAAACGCGAGGCGGAAGGACTCGATCCGGGTGACTAGCAGTGGAACCCGCTGCCCCATCATGTCACCGCCGCGGCACGCAGGAGGGCCGGCACGTCGAGCACCCCGATCACCCCGTCTTCCTCTTCGATCTCACCGTTCGTGAAGCGGCGGAGACGCTCGCCCATGAGCACTGACGGCGGCCGGATCTTCGACGCAGGCGTTGCGCTCAAGCCTCGCGCGCGATCCACGCGCATGCCGACGACGAAACGCCGGGTCCGCACCACGAGCGTACGTTGGTAGAGCGGGTCGGTCGTCGTCTCCCCGGAGAGATCGAGGAGGCGAGAGAGATCCAAGATGGGAAGGATCTCCTCCCCGTGAGGCGCGACGCCCAAGACGTAGTCGGGACACCCAGGGACAGGTGTCGCCTCTTCCACCTCGGAGACCGCTTCGACGTAAGCGCTCTGTGTGGCGAGACGCAGCCCTGCCACCTCGAAGAGGAAGAGACTCTCGATTGCTTCGGAGGCGCCTTCCTCCACCTCGGCACGCGAGGCCTCCGCGCGCTCCGCTTCGGCCGCATCGAGCAGGGCCCGCACGCTCTCGGCCGCTGCCGGCTCGCCGCTACCCTGTTCATCCGCCGCGGAACTCGGCGGCTGCCCTTTCTTTCGCCTGGCCATTCAGCAGTTCAAAAGATGATTTGAGAGAGGAGATCGTCCAAGAGCTCGATGACACGCTCGGGTCCGTGCTGTTTGGAGACGTAGCCGTCCGCCCCGGCGCGGGCCGCACGCTTCGCGAGCTCCTCGTCCGGCAGGCTGGAGATGAGGACGATGGGGATGCCCTCGGTCTCG
>CAYYHA010000393.1:0-2030 GCA_964471535.1 uncultured Myxococcia bacterium
ACCGCTCCACCTCGATGGTGAAGTCCACGTGGCCCGGCGTGTCGATGATGTTGATCCGGTGGTTGTTCCAGAAGCAGGTGGTCGCGGCGGAGGTGATGGTGATCCCCCGCTCCTGCTCCTGCTCCATCCAGTCCATGGTGGCGGCGCCCTCATGGACCTCACCGATCTTGTGCTGAACACCGGTGTAGTAGAGGATTCGCTCAGTGGTGGTCGTCTTGCCGGCATCGATGTGGGCCATGATGCCGATGTTCCGAGTTCTTTCGAGTGGGTACTGGCGAGCCACGGGTCTTCCTCGTTCGTGCTGTCGGAGGGTCGTTCAGAAGCGGGTTCTTGCGAAGCAGGGTCCTTGAGAAGCTGTGACCTCTCGGATGGGCTTCGGGGCCGGGCCGTTGCGCTCCGTTCTCGGGCCTTGCCCCTGGCAAAGACCCCGCCTTTGGCAAAGGGCTCGGGCGAAACGCCCCAAGAGGCACCGCGCTTCACTGCCACCGCTGCGCGGCCAGCGAAACTCGGGCTGTCCCAAGCGAGATCCTCTTTCCAAAGAGCACCCCCCGTGAATGAGGGGGACGGCCCACTTCGAGGCCTTCAGGTGTTCAACGGGCCAGCTCCTCCTTGATGACGTCGATACTTCAGTGTTCTTGCGCGGATGCTCGGGCTGCCACCTCGGGCGCCCAGGCTCGTTCTAGAGATTCGTTCCAGGGATCTGTGCAGACTGTCTCGTCTTGATGCGGCACGTCGGGTTCTTCCCGTGCCGAGCTACCAGCGGTAGTGGGAGAACGCCTTGTTCGCCTCCGCCATCCGGTGCGTTTCCTCACGCTTGCGCACCGCGTTGCCCCGGTTGTTGGCAGCATCGATCAGCTCACCCGCGAGGCGCTCCACCATGGTCTTCTCGCCCCGCTCACGCGCGTACTGTTTGAGCCAACGCATCGCGAGCGCCACCCGCCGCTCCGGCCGAACCTCGACAGGGACCTGGTAGTTGGCACCACCCACACGGCGGCTCTTCACCTCGACCACCGGCTTGGTGTTGTCCAGGGCCTTCTTGAAGACCCGGATGGGGTCCTCGCTGGTCCGCTGCTCGATGAGGTCGAAGGCGCCGTAGCAGATCCGCTCGGCGACCGACTTCTTGCCATCCCGCATCAGCGAGAGAATGAACTTGGCAACCAAGCGGTCGCCATACTTCGGATCGGGGATGATCTGACGCTTCTGAACTTCGCGACGGCGGGGCATCGATGAATCCTCGTCAGCTCGGCCTCTTCGTTCCGTACTTGGAACGACCCTGCTTTCGGTCCTGGACACCGACGGCGTCGAGCGTCCCGCGAATGATGTGGTAGCGCACGCCCGGCAGATCCTTCACGCGGCCGCCGCGGATGAGCACCACCGAGTGCTCCTGCAGGTTGTGTCCTTCGCCGGGGATGTAGGAGGTCACCTCGATCCCGTTGGTGAGGCGAACACGGGCCACCTTTCGGAGCGCCGAGTTGGGCTTCTTCGGTGTCGTGGTCACCACGCGGGTGCAGACGCCGCGCTTCTGGGGGCACTTCTGAAGCGCGGGCGCCTTCTCCTTGGCCTTCACCCGCTTGCGACCCTTTCGAATGAGCTGCTGAATCGTGGGCATTGCGTTCTTCTGCGTAAGACGTCTACTTGAAAAAAATGATCCGCCTCCCTTGGAGCGAGATGCGGGGAGACGGCGATTTCGACGGCTGCCGGCGACGCTCGGGTGCCGCCGACGATCGGGAGCGCGGCTTTTAGCCTTTTCCCCACCCCCCTGTCAAGCCTCAACTTCCGCTGCGGCAGCTAGACCGCCTGCCGCCGGTGTGGAGCGGGGCCGCGGCGACCCGCCGCTGCCCCGCCGAGGCGCCTCGTCGGGGCCACACGGCACAACGAGCGCCCCGGAGCCCGGTGCACCGCGCCCGCCGGTGGATCCCGGCGGGCAGTCCCGGCTCCAACCCCGCCGTCGGCCCCTACTCGCCCGCTGCCTCCATCGCTTCGTCGGCCGCAGCGAGGAGCTCCTCCGCCGCCTCGGCCTCGTCGAGGGG
>CAYYHA010000394.1:0-2020 GCA_964471535.1 uncultured Myxococcia bacterium
TTCGGGGCCACCCGAGCAGGTTCTGGTCCTCGTAGCGCGTGCTCGTCCCATCGGGCCGCTGCACCGCCACCACGCGCCCGACACCCTCGGAAGCTGCCGTCGTTAGGAAGTGCCGACTCTGACCGCGCCCTCGATGCGGCGCTTCGTCAGAGGGCCCTGGGCATCCTGCGGCAAGGAGCGCCGCTACGGCGCAAGCCGCGAACCACGTACGACCCCACGACGCAAGTCCCCCGACGTTCATCGCATTGCCCCCGGCTGGTCTCACCCTCGAAATGGACGCCAACCACAAGCACAAAGGCCGTCCGGATTTTGCCAAGCGCGCCCCGCCTGACCGTCGACCACGTGGGGTGGTGCGAGTGCGACCGGTCGCCCTCGAGCGCGCGTTTCCCCCCTCCTCGACCGAAGTCGTCGGTTGACGCCTCACCGGGATCTCGGCTGCCACAGGCCCTCCTGCGGCCGCCATTCGAAGCGGATCTACGCTCAGGCGAACCACCCGTGGACAGCTCGGCGGAAAGGGGTGTACCGATGGGGCCTCGCGCACTTCGCTGGGCGCGATCCCGCAGAAAAAGGGGGAACGCATGCTGGGTCTGTTTGCGCTTCGTCGTGGAACCTCGCCGCGCGGCCTCGCCCACCGGCGCGGGGCGCGGCCCTTCTGCCTGCTCCTGGGTCTCGCCGGCCTCGCATCGGGCGCCGGATGCGGCAGCTGCGGACTCGAAGGCGCGAAGGTGGAGGGGCGCGTGCGCCCGCTGTCCACGCAGGCGAAGGGGGCGGTAGGCACCGATCTCGCGGCAGCCGCCCGCCGGGCCGGGCTCCCCGTCGCCAGCCTCGTCGAGGCGGGGCGCGCCCTGCTTCGCCAGGCGCCCGCCGGCCTGCGCTCGCGGCGCCAAGGGCTCGCCCTGCCCGTGACGGCCAACGAGACGACGCCGCAACCCGCGCTGCCCGGCACCGACACGCCGGATCGCGGGCGCCTCGTCCCCGGCGAGGCCATCGTGATGCTGCGCGACGGACTCGAGGACCTCGATCGCTTGGCCACCGATCCGGTGCTCGCCGCCTACCGCTTCACGCCGCGGGTGTGGGGCGGTCCGAAGGTGCTCTCGGTGGGGATCGAGGATGCGGCCGACCCGACCCGGCCCATCGGCCCGGAGGAGACGGCGTTCCTCGCCGAACGCCTCGACGGGCACCCGGCGCTGCGCGGCGCCTCGCCGAACTACCTGCGGGTGGCCCTCGCGCAGCCCAACGACGCCTACTACGAGCTGCAGTGGCACTACCAACAGATCGGCCTCGAGGCGGCTTGGGAGATCACCACGGGGTCCAAGTCGGTGGTCGTCGCGGTGATCGACGACGGCGTGAGCAGCCACTTGGAGGTCTCTCCGCGCCTGCTTCCGGGCTACGATCTCATCAGTGATCCGGAGATCGCCGGCGACGGCGACGGGCGGGATTCCGACCCCTCGGAGGTGCCGGGGACGGTGGGTGGACAGAGCGTCTGGCACGGCCTGCACGTCGCGGGCACCATCGGCGCCACCTCCGACGACCAGCGGGGCGTCGCCGGGGTGGACTGGGCCTGCCGGATCCTGCCGGTGCGGGTGCTGGGCATCGGCGGTGGAACCAGCATCGACATCATTGCCGGCATCAACTGGGCGGTGGGCGTCGAGGTGCCGGGAACGCCCCTCAACCAGAACCCGGCGGACGTGCTCAACCTGTCCCTCGGCGGCGGCCCGCTCAACCAGGCGGAGCAGGACGCCATCGACGCGGCGGTGGCCCGCGGCGCGGTGGTGGTGGTCGCTGCCGGAAACGAGAACCGCGATGCCTCCAACCAATCCCTGGCCGGTTACGACAACGTCATCGTCGTCGGCGCCACCGACTACCGCGGGCACCGTGCCCCCTACTCGAACTGGGGCGCTGCCGTCGATGTCATGGCGCCCGGCGGCGACATCGAGGCCGATGCCAACGCCGACGGATATCCCGACGGGGTCCTCTCCACCTACCTCGATCCCAGCGGAACCGAGGCGCAGGTGAACTT
>CAYYHA010000395.1:0-2020 GCA_964471535.1 uncultured Myxococcia bacterium
GCTCTACCAACTGAGCTACCTGGGCGTCGCTCGGGTCAGCGAAACGGGCGCGGAGTATGCCGAGGCCCCCCACCCCGGTCAAGGGGCGGACCTTCGGCAGGCCCGGTGGGCAGCGCGTCCACGGACGTGCGTTCCGCGGGCGAGGCGTCGGCGGGTGCGGGCCTCGCGCAGCACGCCCGCGTGGGCCCGGCCGGAGGCGGTCCCCGGCCGGGTGCGCGGAGCCGCTGCGGCGCATCGGGCCCCCGGGCTGGGTAGGCGGCCCCACCTCGAATGCGCCACACTTCGCTTCCCTGCGCCGGTGGCAGGAGGCAGGGCGCGACACCGGCCGCCGCTCCTGCATGCAGCGGCCCCCTCTGCTAACGTGGCGAAGCCCGGGGAGCAACAGGGAGGTGGTGCATCGTGAGGGGTGAACGCGGGATCGTTCGTGTCGTCCGGGCCGGGCGCCGCCGGCCGGTGCGGTCGCAGGCACGGCTTGCGTGCACGCCCGGTCTCCTCCTGGTCGCGGCGGCGGGTCTCTTGGCGGGTTGCAGCCGCGATTTCGCGCTGCCAGGAAGCGGTAACACGCTTCGGATCGCGAATCTCGAGCTGACGCCTCCCTGCGCCGGGCTGGCGAGCGAGGTCTTCATCGACTTCGATCTCTCTGGCCTTCCCGCGGCACCCCCCGTGGTCGACGTGGCAGGTCGCCCGGCGCGCCTCGAGGCGGAGAGCGGGGGACACTACCGCTTCGTCTACCGTCCCACCGCCTCCGACCCCGAAGGGGACGATCTCCTCGTCACCGTTCGTGTGGCCGGGGCCGACGGTGAGACCACGACGGCGAGCACGACCCTCGACGTCGACTTCACCGCGCCGCGCTTGCTCGCGGTGACGCCCCAGGGCTTTCCCAAGCCCCCGAGGGGCACCACGCAGCAGGAGACGGTGACCTTCACCTTCGACGAGGCGGTGGAGGCGGTGGCGGTGGACAGTTCCGCCACCTGTCCGGGAGGCGGGCCGTGCCTCACGTGGACGAGCTGCGAGGCCGAGGAGGACCCGTCGCGCTGGACCTGCGAGGCGACGCTCACCGCTGGGGCCAGCGTGCAGGCCACGGTCAGCGCCCGGGACTGCGCGGCGAACGAGGCGGAGGAGACGGTGCGCTTCGTGGTGCGCGATACCTGCCGGCTCTCCGCGCCCCGTCCCCTGACCGTCCTCCTCCGGCGGGATGCCACCTGCCCGGCGGGGAGCTACCAGGTCACGGTCTCCGCCGAGCCCGGCACGCTGGATCCGGGAACCCACGTCACCCTCTACGCGGACGCAAGTCCCTCGGCGGCACGGCTCGGCGAGGGCACCGTGGGACTCGATGGCGCCCTCACGCTCGCCTTGGGCTGCCAGCCGCACCCCGTTCTCGCCGTGTGCCCTGCAGGTGGCGAGCCGCCACCCGTCCCACCCTCCTACGCCGTCGAGGTCGTGGACCCGGCGGGCAATCCGTGCACCGGCCCGCTTGGCGTGGTGCGCTACGTGGTCGATGTCTCGTCGGCCGGCGAGGCCCTCGTGGCGACGGCGACCACGCTCTACTCCCACCGCATGTCCCTCGCCGACCTCCTCGCGGCGCAGGGGCTGCCGCCGGGCCCCGACGCCTCGGCGCTCGGGGCCGTGGACGGGGACGTGATCCACCTCGCTGAGCGCCAAGGCATCCCTTCGGCGGATCGCTGGGAGGCGATCCTCCCCGGCCCACCGGCCCCCGTCAGTGGAGCGCTGCTCGTGCCCCTCGGTGTGGCGCAGGAGGAACCGGGCACCCAACCCGGCGAGGGTCGGGGTTTTCTCTTCCACGGCGCCGAAGCAGCGACGGCCCGGCCAGTGGAGGCGGCCACCTACCAGCTCTTCGTCGGGCGCGCCACCGCCGTGTGGACGGTGGACCCTGCGGCCGCCCTGTCTGCGGCTCGCGATGCCTGGGGCGGGTACGATCCCCGGTCACATCGGGTCGCCGTCTACGGTGGGCGCGACGCCCAAGGGACGCCCTCCACCGAGCTGTGGAGCCTGACCGATG
>CAYYHA010000396.1:0-2018 GCA_964471535.1 uncultured Myxococcia bacterium
GGCACCCCGGTGGACATCGTGCTCAACCCCCTCGGCGTGCCCTCCCGGATGAACATCGGGCAGGTGCTCGAGACGCACCTCGGCTGGGCCGCCCGCGGCCTCGGCGCGCGCCTGGGCGAGCTGCTCGAGGCGCAGTCGGACCCGGCGGTGCTCCGGAAGCGGCTCGGCGAGCTCTACGGGGACGAGCGGGTGCGGCGCGTGCTCGAGGGCGCCAGCGACGAGGCCATCCTGCGGCTGGCCGAGAAGGCGAGGACCGGCATCCACATGGCGAGCGCGGTCTTCGACGGCGCCAAGGAGGAGGAGATCAAGGCCGAGCTCGACCGGGCGGGGCTGCCCACCCGCGGGCAGACGGTTCTCTTCGACGGCCGGACCGGCGATCCCTTCGACACCGACGTGACGGTGGGGGTGCTCTACATGCTGAAGCTCCACCACCTCGCCGACGACAAGATCCACGCCCGGAGCATCGGCCCCTACAGCCTGGTGACGCAGCAGCCGCTGGGGGGCAAGGCCCAGTTCGGGGGGCAGCGCCTCGGCGAGATGGAGGTGTGGGCCCTCGAGGCCTACGGAGCCGCCTTCGGCCTGCAGGAGTTCCTGACCGTCAAGTCGGACGACGTGGCCGGGCGGACCCGGATGTACGAGTCGATCGTGAAGGGCGAGGAGAGCCTCGAGCCGGGCCTGCCGGAGAGCTTCAACGTCCTGGTGAAGGAGCTGCAGGCCCTCGGCCTCGATGTCGAGCTCATCGAGGACAAGACTTCCTAGGGAGAACCCCGTGCGCGATCTCTACAATCTCTTCGAACGACCGAAGGACCCGCTGTCCTTCAATGCCATCCGGATCTCGCTGGCCTCGCCGGAGAAGATCAAGGAGTGGTCCTACGGCGAGGTGAAGAAGCCGGAGACCATCAACTACCGGACCTTCAAGCCGGAACGCGATGGGCTCTTCTGCGCCAAGATTTTCGGCCCGGTCAAGGACTACGAGTGCAACTGCGGCAAGTACAAGCGGATGAAGCACCGGGGCGTGGTCTGCGAGAAGTGCGGCGTCGAGGTGATCCAGTCCAAGGTGCGGCGCGAGCGGATGGGCCACATCGAACTGGCCGCGCCGGTGGCCCACATCTGGTTCCTGAAGTCGCTGCCCTCGCGGATCGGGAACATCCTCGAGGTCTCGCTGCGCGATCTCGAGCGGGTGCTCTACTTCGAGTCGTACATCGTGATCGATCCGGGCGAGACGGAGCTCCGGGCCGGCGAGCTGCTCACCGAGGAGGAGCTGGCCGAGGCCCGTGAGACCTGGGGCCGGGAGAGCTTCGAGTACGGGATCGGCGCCGAGGCGATCCGCGAGATGCTCTCGCGGATCGACGTCGAGGGCGAGTGCATCCGCCTGCGGGAGGAGATCCGCGAGGCCACGAGCGAGGCCAAGCGCAAGAAGATCGCCAAGCGCCTGAAGGTCCTCGACGCCTTCCGGGAGTCGGGCAACAACCCCGAGCACATGATCCTCGAGGTGATTCCGGTGATCCCGCCCGACCTGCGCCCGCTGGTTCCGCTGGACGGCGGGCGCTTCGCCACCAGCGACCTGAACGACCTCTACCGGCGGGTCATCAACCGGAACAACCGGCTCAAGCGGCTGCAGGAGCTGAACGCGCCGGAGGTGATCATCCGCAACGAGAAGCGGATGCTGCAGGAGGCCGTGGACGCGCTGTTCGACAACGGGCGGCGCGGCCGGGTGATCACCGGGCCGAGCAAGCGGCCGCTCAAGTCGCTCTCCGACATGCTCAAGGGCAAGTCCGGCCGCTTTCGCCAAAACCTGCTCGGAAAGCGGGTGGACTATTCCGGGCGCTCGGTGATCGTCGTGGGTCCGGAGCTGCGTCTGCACCAGTGCGGGCTGCCGAGCCGCATGGCCTTGGAGCTCTTCAAGCCCTTCATCTACTCCAAGCTCGAGCAGCGCGGATACGTCACGACCATCAAGGCCGCCAAGAAGATGGTCGAGAAGGAGCGACCCGAGGTCTGGGACATCCTCGCCGAGGTGA
>CAYYHA010000397.1:0-1994 GCA_964471535.1 uncultured Myxococcia bacterium
GAGGCGGGAGAGCAGCGCTGCGGTGAAGAGCGGCCGGTCCACAGGCTGCCCAAGAGCAATCTGCAGGGAGGTCGCCCGCGGGCGAAGCGCCTCCGGAATCTCCGCGGCATCGAGGTTCACGTTGACGCCGATTCCAAGGATGGCGAAGTCGAGCGTCTGTCCCCGCGTCTCCGCCTCCGTGAGGATCCCGGCCAGCTTCCGCTCTCCGAGGAGCACGTCGTTGGGCCACTTGATCCGGGCCTCGAGGTCGAAGGCCTCCCGCACCGCCTGCGCCACCGAGACGGCTGCAACGAGATTCAACTCCGCGGCGCGGGCCGCCGGCACCGGTGGACGGAGGACCACCGAGAGGTAGACGTTCTTGCCGTGGGGAGAGAACCAGCTTCGACCCCGGCGGCCACGCCCCTGTGTCTGTGCCTCGGCGACCACGGTCTCACCGTGAAAGGCCCCCTCCTCCGCAAGCTGCCGCGCCACCTCGTTGGTCGAGCCGACGGTCTCGAAGTGGTGCAGCGTCCTCCCGATGTCGTGGGTGGTGAGAAAGGGTGAGACCTCGAGGGGCGTGAGCCGGTCGGGAATGCTCACCAGCCGGTATCCCCGATGCGCGCCGCGGGATCCCAACGCGTCGATCCGATAGCCCTTGGCCCGCAGGCGATCGATCTGCCGGAACACATCGGCCGGCGAAAGCCCGAGCTTCGAACTCAAGACCTCCCCGGGCAGACACGCGCCTCCTGCTTCGGCGAGCAGGTTCAGGACCATTGCCTCGCGCGTCGTCGCATCGACCACGGGCCCACCCTAGCAGGTTGGCGCCCCGGGTGCTCGTCACGGCGCTTCGGCCTCGGAGCCTCTGGGGTCTGCGCTGGGCTCTGCAGCTTCGAGGGCAAGATCGAAGGCCAGATCCACGGCCCGGGCGCCATGGGTGATAGCCCCACAGGAGACGAAGCTCACCCCCGCCTTCGCCACCGCGGGAAGCCGCTCGAGCGTGATTCCGCCCGAGGCCTCGGTGGGCACACGTCCGCCGACGCGAGCCACCGCCCGTGCCAGGGTCTCGTCGTCCATGTTGTCGAGGAGCAGCAGATCGGCGCCCGCCCGCAGTGCGGGTTCGATCTGCTCGATGGAATCCACCTCCACCTCGATCTTCGCCAGGTGGGAGGCGCGGCGGCGCGCCCGCGCAATCGCGGTCTCGAGATCGCCGGCTGCCGCGAGATGATTGTCCTTGATGAGGATGCCGTCGTAGAGAGCGAAGCGGTGGTTGAGCCCGCCGCCGTGGCGCACGGCGCGTTTCTCGAGCCACCGCCAGCCGGGGGTCGTCTTCCGCGTGTCGGTCAGACGCGTTCCGCTGCCGGCGAGCGCCTCGACGTAGCGCCGCGTCAGGGTGGCGACGCCGGAGAGGCGCTGCAGGAAGTTGAGCGCCGTCCGCTCCGCTGCGAGCAGCGCCTGGGTCGGCCCTGACACCTCCGCGACGATCTCCTCTGCGCAGACCTCCGTCCCGTCCTGACAGCGGGGCTCAAGGACGACCCGGCCATCCACCCGCTCGAAGACCAGGGCCGCGACGTCGAGGCCCGAGAGGACGAGCGGCTCCCGAGCGACGAGCCGCCCCACCGCACGATGGCCTTCCGGGATCACTGCCAGGCTTGTGAGATCCCCCGGTCCGATGTCCTCCTCCAAGGCGAGGTCGACCAGGCGCCGAACCGCAAGCGGCAGGCTGGATGGGGGCGAGACCATGGGACGTCCTCCTCTCCGGTGCGCGCCGCCCCTAGCGCTTTTGGTTGCCCCCGCCCTCTCGCCCTTTGGCGCTGCGCGCCTTGGTCGCACGTTGCTTGGCCGTGCGCTTCTCATCGGCGGGCTCCTCTGCGGGGCGCTTCTTCGATGCCCCCGCCTTGGCCGTGCGGGCCTTTCTCCTAGCCTTGTTGCTCGCAGCCTTCTTCTTGCTCGCAGCCTTCTTCTTGCTCGCGGTCTTCTTCTTGCTCGCGGTCTTCTTCTTGGTCGCCGTCTTCTTC
>CAYYHA010000398.1:0-1983 GCA_964471535.1 uncultured Myxococcia bacterium
CGCACAAGCACTCATAGTCCTTGATGGGGCCAAAGATCTTCGCGCAGAAGAGCCCATCCCGCTCCGGCTTGAAGGTGCGGTAGTTGATCGTCTCCGGCTTCTTCACCTCGCCATGCGACCACTGACGGATCTTCTCGGGGCTCGCGAGTGAGATCCGGATGGCGGCGAACGAAAGGGGATCCTTCGGCTTCTCGAAGAAATTGAAGATGTCCTTCACGGTGACCTCTGTCTTGAGTGTCCTTGGAAGATGGAGTTCGCCGGTCGATGGCTACGAAGCGGCTCGCCGCTGCAGGGCGGTGGTCTCCGGGAGCTGGCTCTCCTCGAGCAATTCCACATCGAGACCGAGGGCCTGCAGCTCCTTGATGAGCACGTTGAACGACTCTGGCAGGCCGCACTCGAGGGTGTTGTCCCCCTTCACGATGGCCTCGTACATGCGCGTCCGGCCGACCACGTCGTCCGACTTCACGGTGAGGAACTCCTGCAGCGTGTAGGCGGCACCGTAGGCCTCCATCGCCCACACCTCCATCTCGCCGAGTCGCTGTCCGCCGAACTGCGCCTTGCCGCCCAGAGGCTGCTGGGTGACCAGCGAGTAGGGCCCGATCGAGCGGGCGTGGATCTTCTCATCCACCAAGTGATGCAACTTCAGCATGTACATCACGCCCACGGTGACGTCCTGATCGAAAGCCTCGCCGGTCCGGCCATCGAAGAGGATGGACTTACCATCGCGGCTCTGCCCGGCCCGCACGAGGAGTTCGTCGATCTCCTCCTCCCGAGCCCCATCGAAGACGGGCGTCGCGAGGAAGACCCCGTTGCGGAACTTCTCCGCGAGCCGACGCAGTCCTTCCTCGTCGAGCTCGTCGATGATCTCGCGCACTGGCCCACTCGGGAAGAGCCCCTTCATCATCTTCTTGAAGCCCTTCGCGTCGAACTTCGAGCGCAGCCACTCGTCGATCTGCTGCCCCAGGCAATGGGCGGCCCACCCGAGATGGGTCTCCAGGATTTGCCCGATATTCATGCGGGAAGGGACGCCCAGCGGGTTGAGCACGATGTCCACCGGCTGGCCATTGGCGAGGTATGGCATGTCCTCGACCGGCAGGATCCGAGAGATGACGCCCTTGTTCCCATGGCGTCCCGCCATCTTGTCGCCCACCGAAATCTTCCGCTTGATGGCGACGTAGACCTTCACCATCTTGATCACGCCGGGCGGAAGCTCGTCTCCCTTCTTCAGGCGGGCGATCTTCTCGCCGAAGAGCAGCTTGATGAGTTCCTGCTGCTCCCGGTAGCTCTCGAAGATCTTCTGAACCCGCTCGTCCGTGGTCGCATCGCCCGTGACGATGTCGCCCCAATACTTCTCTGGGATCTGGTCGAGCACCTCCTCCGTCAGGGTCTCGCCCTTCTTCAGCAGTTGCTTTCCCTTGTCGTCGACCAGGCGGGATGCCGACGTCTTGCCCTTCAGGAGCGAGCGCAGCCGGCTGAAGGCGTTCTCGCGGAGGATGCGGATCTCGTCGGTCTGATCCTTCAGGAGCTTCGCCTCCTCCTGCGCCTCGATGAAGCGAGCCCGCTCATCCTTCTCCACGCCCTTACGGCTAAAGACCTTCGCGCCGATGACGGTGCCGACCACGCCCGGTCCCACGCGCAGCGAGGTGTCGCGGACGTCGCCTGCTTTCTCGCCGAAGATCGCACGGAGCAGCTTCTCCTCGGGTGAGAGCTGGGTCTCCCCCTTCGGCGTGATCTTGCCGACGAGGATATCCCCACTCTTCACCTCGGCGCCGACTCGAACGATGCCCGCCTCGTCGAGGTCCTTCAGCGCCTCTTCGCCCACATTCGGAATGTCGCGGGTGATCTCTTCCTTGCCGAGCTTCGTGTCGCGGGCGATGCACTCGAACTCCTCGATGTGCACCGAGGTGAAGACGTCGTCCTGCACCAGCCGCTCGGAGATGAGGATGGAGTCCTCGAAGTTGTAGCCCTTCCAGGGCATGAAGG
>CAYYHA010000399.1:0-1978 GCA_964471535.1 uncultured Myxococcia bacterium
AGGGGGGGAGCGGGCCACTCGGATACCGCCACGGGATCGGCTCGGAGGCGCTGCGCGCCATCCGCGAGGACCTCGGCGATTGCACGCGCTGCAAGCTCCACGCCCGGCGCAAGAACCTGGTCTTCGGAGTGGGCAACCCGGCGGCCGACCTCGTCTTCGTGGGGGAGGGGCCTGGTGCCAACGAGGATGCTCAGGGAGAGCCCTTCGTGGGGCGTGCCGGCGAACTCCTGACCCGCATGATCGCGGCCATGGGTTATCGGCGCGAGGACGTCTACATCTGCAACGTGGTCAAGTGCCGTCCACCGGGTAACCGTGACCCGGAGCCCGACGAGGTCGCCGCGTGTGAGCCCTTCCTGAAGGCGCAGCTCGCGGCCATCGGGCCCAAGGTGATCGTCGGGCTCGGGCGCTTCGCGGTCCAGAGCCTCTTGGGCGATCCGCGAGCCCGGATCACACGGGTGCGCGGACGCTGGGCCACCTATGCGGGCATCCCTCTCATGCCGACCTTTCACCCGGCCTACCTGCTGCGGAACCCCGGGGCCAAGCGAGAGGCGTGGCAGGACCTTCAGGCCGTGATGAAGCGTCTGGCGGAAAGCGAGGCGGGATGAGCGCGGCGCGGGTCGTGGTGTTCGGGGCGTCGGGGTATACGGGGCGTCACGTCGTGGAGGAGGCCCGGAGCCGGGGCCTGCGAGTGGTCGCGCATCTTCGGCCGGGCTCCCGGACGGGTGTTTCGCTAGAGCCGCGGTGGCGAGCGCTGGGCGTGGAGGTCGCCGTCGCCCCCTTCGAAGCGGCGGCCCTCGAGGCGCTGCTGGCCGAGCATCCACCGGTGGCGATCTTCGCGCTCCTGGGCACGACACGGCGCCGCAAGAAAGAGAGTGGCGGGGCGGACACCTACGAGCGGGTGGACGAGGGGCTGACGTTGAAGGTGCTCGAGGCGGCCGAGGCGGCGGCGCCACGGGCGCGTCTCGTGTACCTCTCGTCGATCGGTGCGGGTCGGGCCGGGGCGCAGGGCGCCTACCTCGCGGCGCGGACGCGCGTGGAGGCGGCCCTGCGCGCCTCGACGCAGCCCTTCACCATCCTGCGCCCGTCCTTTATCACGGGGCCCGACCGGCCCGAGCGGCGTCCGGCGGAGCGGCTGGCGGCAGGGCTCTTGGGGCCGGCGCTGCGCCTCGCCGGGGGGCTGGGGCTGCACGCGAGCGCGGCCCGCTACGCGCCGCGCACGGGCCGGCAGGTGGCGCTCGCCCTGGTGGAGGCGGCGTTGGATCCGGCACTCGAACGCGCGGTGCTCGAGGGCGAGGCCATCGACGCCCTCGTCGTGCGCGCGGAGGCGAGGGCGTGAGGGCACGGCCTCTGCGTTGCCTGACGGTGGCGGGCAGTGACAGCGCTGGCCACGCGGGGGTCGCGGCCGACCTGCGGTCCTTTGCGGCCCTGGGAGCCCATGGCTCGCTGGCCCTGACGGCAGTGACGGTGCAGACCACCACCGAAGTCCGTGAGGTCCACGCGCTGCCCGCGCCGCTGGTGCGCGCTCAGATCGAGGCGGTGCTCGAGGATCCGGGGGCCGACGCGGTGGTGGTGGGGCTCTTGCCCACGCCGGAATTGGTCCAGACGGTCGCCCGCGTCCTGGGCGCGGCACCAGGGTCGCCGGTGGTGGTCGTGGATCCCATCGGGGTGGCGAGCACCGGCGGCCGACTCGGCAGCGCGGGCGTCCCCGAGGCCATCGCCGCCCACCTCGTCCCCCTCGGGCCCGTGCTCACACCGAACCAGGCGGAGCTGGCGGCGCTCGCCGGGCGGCCACTGCACGGCGCGAGAGCAGAGGTCGAAGCGGCTCGGGCGCTCTGTGCGGCGGGCGCGCGGGCGGTGGTGATCACCGGGACGGGCGAGGCGGAGACGGTCGTGGACCTTCTCGTCCACTCGGAGGGCGAGGTCCGGCTTCGCCGGCAGAGGGTCCGTGGTGCCGGGCTGCGCGGGGGGGGGTGTACCC
>CAYYHA010000400.1:0-1966 GCA_964471535.1 uncultured Myxococcia bacterium
AGCCGCTTCGTGATCGGCTGCGTCGAGAACCCTCGGCCGCTCGTCTGATCCCTCCGCCCACTCGTCAGGGCGCGTTACCGTCCGCCTCGTCTGCCGCCTCGGCGCGGTCCGGAGGACGCAGGCCCAGGCGGTCGGCCAAGTCGGCGCAGCGCGCCTGCCACCCCTTCGCCGGCCCCACGGCTCCGGGCGTCCCCGGAGCTGCTGTGCCCTCCACGCCGGACGCAAGACGCCTCGCTGCATCTCGCGCCGCATCGCCTTCCCTGCCGGCCGCGCCTCGACCGGCGCCGTGGAGGAACTCCCAGGCGAGGTTCTGAACCTCCCACAGGTCCACGTGCACCGGCAGGCTCTCCGCGAGATCCAGCACCTCGAGCAAGGTCTCCAGGTGCGCCAGATCGGGGCAGGTGAGCAGCGCCCGGGCGAGCGCCTCCAAGGTGCCTTGCAGTGCGTGGGCCAGCGCACGCCGGCCGAGCGGCACGCCCCAGCACCTGCCCTCCGCTGCGAGGTGCCGCACCGCCTCGCCGTCGGGGGGTCGCTGCGAGAGCGCCTCCCGCAGCTCGCGCTCCACTGCGAGCGCCGCAGCAAGGCGCAGGGGGGCCGGCACGGGCACCGCGTTCGCGTGCAGAAAGTGGAGCAGGGCGGCGTGCTGTTGGTGCAGTGCCTCCACCGCCGCTTCGACCGCGTCGGCCGCTGCCCGCCCCGCCCGCGCGAGCAGGCGGTACCGATCGTCTCGGCGGAGCTCGGACAGATCGAGGGTCTTGCCGCCGAAGCATTCCTCGAAGCGGCGCACGCTCTCGGGGATGCGGCCCGCCTCGAGCGCGGCGCGCGCCGGGGCGAGGGCCGCACCCACCTCGCCCCCCTCCGCATCCCCAAGGCGGCGGGCGCCAGCGAGGAGGGCATGATCGCCCAGGTGGAGGGCTGCGACCTGGTAGCGATCCTTCTCCCAGGTGCGCCGGTGCCGAAGCGCGATCTCGCCGGCCACGAGCCGCGCCGTCCCCACCGCCTCCTCCTCCCACCGCTGCCGGCGGACCTCCGCGGCATAGATCGCGCGTGCCTCCTCCGTGCGCGTCGGCTCGGCAGCCGGGAGCGCGGCCCGCACGACGTAGTGGGCGGCGAGATCGCCGAGTTCCACCCGGGCGGCGGAGACGGTGTGGTCATAGATCCGGCGGCCGTCGCCCCAGCGCGGAACGTTGCTCTCGGCGGCGCGCAGGTCTTCGCGGAGCTGCGGGCCGAGGTCGAGGTCGAGCGCACGGCGGGCGAGTTCCACCGCACGCCCCGCGTAGCGCAGCACCTGCTGCGTCTCGATGCGCGAGATGTCGTCGAAGAACCACCCGCAGCTCGTGTACATGAGCAGAAGGTGGCGCTGCATCTCCATCAGCTCGAGCACGTGGACCGTCTCCCGCTCGGTGAGGGGTCGGCGGGCATGTGCCTCTAGGAAGCGGGCGACTGCCGCCTCGTCCCCGCGGAGCACCACCTCGATGTATCCGTCGCGTGCCGCCCAGGGATCGCGGAGCAGGGCACCCCCCGCGGCCTCGAAGGGCGCGGCCAGAGTATCCCGGAGGCGGTCGAACGCGGCACGCAGGGGCGCGCGCCACCTTTGGTGGAACTCGGGATGGCCGCCGGTGCTGCACCCGCAATCGGCGCGCCATCGTTCGATCCCGTGAGCGCAGGACCAGCTCGTATCCTCCGCGATCTCCACCTCGTACTCCGGCGGATGCTCGACGAGGAACGCCGCATAGGGAATCAGCGTCAGATCCGGTCGCGTGTCCAGCTGCTCTAGCGCGAAGGCCAGGGCCATGTCCCCGAAGCGATGGTGATGCCCGTAGGTCTCCCCGTCGGTGGCGACGTGCACCAGCTCGGCATCTCCCACCCCGCCGAAGCCCTCCGCGAGGCGCTGAGCGAGCTTGGCACCGTCGCGAAGCAGGTCTCCGAAAGCGATCTCGTGGCTGATCGCTCCGTCGTAGAAGAA
>CAYYHA010000401.1:0-1953 GCA_964471535.1 uncultured Myxococcia bacterium
GCCGCGGGGTCCTGGGCCCCTCCTCCGCACCCCGGGTCGGGCGTCACGTGGGGCCGCCCGAGGAACAGCGCCGCGGCGAGCCCCACGGCCACCGCTCCCACCGCCAGCGGCAGGAGGCGGCGCAGCGAGACCACGCGGCGCGGCTGCGTGCCGGGCTCCGGCGCCGCGGGCGGCTCGGGCGCGGCCGGCGCCGCCGGCGCCTCCGCGGCCGAGGGAGCCGCGGCCCCCTCGATGGGCGCCGCACCATCGAGCGGCACGGTGCCCAGTGCCGCGAGGTCGGCGGTGCTCCGGTGCGCCTCCACGGCCTGCCCGGCGGCGCGAAGCTGCGCCGCGAGGATCTCCCGCCGCCCGGCCCTGTCCTCCCTCGAGCCGATCCGCTCGGCCATCAGGCGAGCGACCTCCGCCTCGGTGGGCGGGTGGGCGCAGCGCCCGAGCCAGGCGGAGAGGCGCCGCTCCACCTGCTCGCTCTCAGGCCGCGTCTCGGGCGCCCGCGCGAGCATCGCCAGCACAATCGCGTCCAGCTCTGGGTCGGCGTCCTCCCGCCGCTGCGACGGCGGGGCCGGGGCGGGCCCTTCGCGGGCGAGACGCAGCGTCTCGGTGTCGCTCTCGCCCACGTGGGGTGGCGTGCCCACGAGCAGCTCATAGAGCACGCAGCCGAGGGCGTAGACGTCGCTGGCGGGGCCCGCGCGCCCTTCGAGGATCTCCGGCGCAGCATAGGGCGCCTTGCCGTAGATGCGCCCGTCCCCGGCGCCGCCCACCGCCCGGGCGATCCCGAAGTCGGTGAGCTTCACCGCGCCGGCGTGAGAGACCAGGACGTTCTCGGGGCTCACGTCGAGATGGGCGATGGGCTGCGGCCTACCGTCGATCCCCACGAAGCGATGGGTGTAGCGCAGCGCACGCGCCACCTCGCGCACCACGAAGACCGCCTCGGGGACGGGAAGCGCCCCGCCGCACTCGAGCAGGCGGCGCAGACTGGCCCCATGGACGAACTCCATCACCAGGTAGGCGCGGCCGGCGGGATCCCGGCCCGATTCGAAGGTGGTGACGATGTTTCCGTGGGTGAGGGAGAGCGCGATCTTCGCCTCCTCCACGAAGCGGGCCTCCGCTGCGGGATCCCGGCGCCCCTCGGGAAGCAGCTTCAGGACCAGGGGACGCTCGGGGCCAAGGTTGTGGGCGACGCGCGCACGCCACACCTCCGTCATGCCGCCTCCGGGGAGGCGCTCGATGAGCTCGTACCGGCCCACCTGCCGGCTCTCGGAAGAGCGCGCCATCGTGGGGCGATCCTACCAGGATCCCCCGAGCCACCCCCGCTAGCGCTGGTCGATGAGGGGGGTGTCGAAGGAGCCCTGCAGGGAGAGCTCGCCCCGCGTGCCCTGGAGCTTGGCCTCGAAGGTGCCGGCGACCTGCGCTCCGTCCTGCGGCGCGTACGCCTGGAGCACCAGCTCGCCGTCGATGAAGTCGGGCATCGTCTGCCCCCCGCTGACGCCGGTCACGTCGCCGTACTCACCCAGGTCCACGGTGGCAGGTCCGTCGAGCTCCACCTGATTGGTGCGCACGGTGATGGTGACCACCCGTTCCCCGATCTCGTTGGTGTACTGGATCGCCAGCTCACTGGCGGTCAGGAGCGCCCGGGTGCTCTCGAAGTCGAGGGCGTAGAACTCACCCAAGGAGCCCTGGAGATGCGGGGTGCCGGGCCCGCAGGCGGCAGAGCCGGCGCACAGCCCCACGAGGAGCCCGGCGAGCGTAAGGCCTCTTACGGCCAGGGTCGGCTGGCGGCGTGGACCTGGAACTCGAAGCTTCCGTCGGCGAGCTGCACCGAACAGCGGTAGGCGACCACCACCCGGCCGCTGCCGTCGAACGCCAGGGAAGCGTACTCGCCGCAGTTCCCGCCCTCGCCCTCGTCCACGATCTCCCGGTCCCAAAAGGTCCCGTCTCGCCATGCCAGTATCACTC
>CAYYHA010000402.1:0-1948 GCA_964471535.1 uncultured Myxococcia bacterium
CGATGCGCCGGGCCGTATCTCCTTGGGCGGCGTACCAGGGCTCGAGGAGGGCCGCCGCCCGGCGGGCCGCGGCCCGGTGCCCCGGCTCCACCGAAGACTGCCCAGCGGCGAGGATCTCGGCGAGGGCGTCCAGGGTGCGTGCGTGCTCTGGATCCGCTGCCAGCGCCGCACCATAGGCGGCGACGGCGCGCTCGGGCTCGCCGAGCCGCACCTGGAAGAGTCGACCCAGGCGATGCTGCCACTCCGCCCGGGCTGCCTCGTCCCCTGCGGCCTCGGCGAGGGCGATCTCCTGCTCCACCACTGGCACCAGCTCGCCCCAGCGGCCGAGTTCCGCCAGGAGCCGGCCGAGCGCCCGCAGCGCCTCGGGGTCGGGCTGGGCATCGGCAGACAGGACCTCGCGCCACGCCTCGACGGCGCCCTCACGGTCACCCAGCGACTCCTCCCGGATCGTCGCGATTCGCCCGAAGAGCGCCCGGCGCTCCGGCCCGTCCTTCGTTTTGGCAATGTGCTCCAGGGTGTCCACCAAGGTGGCGGAATCCCCGAGGGCTTCGGCCATCGCCGCGAGGCGTTCCAGCGCTTCCAGATTGTCCGGAGCCAGCTCCACCACCCGGCGCTGGTGCACCACCGCGCGCTCTGGGCTGGCCAGATCGTCGTAGAAGATCTCCGCGAGACGGCGGTGCACCGCGAGCCGTGCCTCCGCGCTCCCCTCTCCCCGTTCGAGCCGCTCCGCCTCCTCCTGGTAGAGGCCCACCAACTCCTCCCAACCCTCGGTCTCGGTGGCCAGCCGCTCGAGGGATGCGACGGTCGTGGCCCGACCAGGGTCTTCACGAAAGGCGCGGCACCAGACCATGAACGCCATCGGCTTTTGCCCCAGTGCCTCCTCGTAGAGCCCCGCGATTTCCTCGAGCAGGGCGACGCGCTCGTCCTTCTCAGGCGTCGCTTCGAGCTTCAGTTCGAGCACCCCGATCAGCTTCCGTGCCTCGCCGCTCTCCCGGTAGATGGGCTCCAGCAGGCGGGCGGCCCGTAAACCTGCGTCCCGCTGTGTCAGCAGTCGCTCCAGGCCGGCCACGGCCTGATCCCGCCAGGCCGCCCGCCGGGCCTCATCGGCCTCTACCGTCTCCGCCGCCGTGCCTCGGGCCGCGTCCAGCACCGCTTCGTAGAGGTCGATCGCGCGGGCGGGCTGGGTGTCCTGTTCCTCGAAGAGGCGCGCGAGGCGAAGCATGTAATCGAAGCGCTCCGGCCGCTCCCGTTCGAGCTTCACCAGGGAAGCGAGGATCCGGGAGAGGTCCTGCCAGCGTTCGTGTTTCGTGTAGAGGCGCTCGAGATGTTCGAGCGCCCGGCGCGCGAAGTCGGGCTGCGTGCGCGCCGCCGAAGCCACCAGTTCGAGGGTGTCGATGGCTTGATCCTCTGCGCCTGTATCGTCGAGGAGCCTCGCCAACTCGAGGCGCTGGCCGAGCCGCTCTTCATCCGTTTTGGCCAGATCGATCCGCTGCCGGTAGAGATCGATGAGGTCCTTGGCGCTCTCGCGCCGGTCGTAGAGCGTCTCGAGGGCGTCGAGGATGCTGCGGTCGGTGGGCGCAAGCTGCTGCACGCGCTTCCAGGCCTCGATGGCCTCGTCCAGCTCGCCCTCACGCTCCGATTTGATCTCGGCGACGCGGCGCAGGAGGCCAAGCTTCCTCGGATCGTCGTCGGGGAGGCCAGCGGCGACCTCCTCGAAGACATCGCACAGTTCATCGAGGGCTCCGGTCTGCTCGGCGAGGCGCTCGGCTTCCGCCTGCGCCAGGTTGGGCGCCACCCCTTCCTCGAGCTGCCGGCAGGCAACGACGAAGGCCATCTCCGGCGCCTCGAGGTCCGACTCGTGGATCCGCCGCATCTCCTCGTAGAGCGCGGCGCGACGCTCGACGGGGAGTCCTGGGTCGGCGAGCCGCTTCTCGCGCAGATCGAGACG
>CAYYHA010000403.1:0-1917 GCA_964471535.1 uncultured Myxococcia bacterium
CCAAGACCTCGAGGTCCCGCCCAGCCGTGGGCATGCGGTCGATGGGGCGATCATGCACGATACGCAGCCGATTCTCGAGCGTCCGGAGGAAGCGGTAGGCGCGGTGCAGGCGCCGCCCCCGCGCCGCGTCGAGCAGCCCCGCTTCCACCAGCGCCTCCAGAGCCGCCAGGGTGGAGGGGCTGCGCAGCTCGGGGCGCGTCCGCCCGTGCACGAGCTGCAGGTACTGCGTCACGAACTCGATGTCGACCAGGCCGCCCCGACCCGCTTTCGGATCGTAGGTGGACGGCCCCTCCTGTGACGCGCTGCGCTCGATCCGCGCGCGCATCGCCCGCAGATCGGCGGCCAGCGCCCTCGCATCCACCGGCTTCCCCCACACCGCTTCTTCGAGTGCGGCAGCGACGCGGCGGCGCAGCGTCTTCGGGCCGAGCAGAGGCGTCGCGCGCACGAGCGCGAGGCGCTCCCAGGCGGCAGCCTGACTGCGGTGGTACTCGGCAAAGGCGCGGAGGCTCGTCACGAGGAGCCCCTGGTTGCCGCTGGGGCGGAGCCGGGTGTCGATCTCGTAGAGCTTCCCCTCCGGGAGGGGGAGGGAGAGATAGCTGACGAGACGCTGCGCGAGGTGCACGAAGAACTCCTGCGCGCCGATGGGCTCCCGCTCGCCTCCGGCCGTCTCCCCGGGACCCCCGTAGAGAAAGAGGAGGTCGAGGTCGGAGCCGTAGCCCATCTCCCGGCCGGCGAGCTTTCCGAGCGCGACCACCGCGAAGGGCACGCGCCCCGCCGTGTCGGCCGGCCAACCCCACCGCGCCTCGGCCCAGCGGCTCGCCTCCTCCAGCGTCCGGGCGAGCAGCACCTCGGCAAGGTCCGAGAGGCGGGCGAGGACCTCCCGCACCGAGAGGTGACCCGAGATGTCACCGAGGCCGATCTGCAGGGTGCACTCGATGCGGAAGCGACGCAGCAGGCCCAGCACCGCCTCCGTGTCGGAAGCCTCTGCCGCCGCGAGGCGCTCGGCGAGCAGCTCGGAAAGGGCGTCGCGCTCCCGCGGCAGATCGGCGTCGGCCCGCAGCGCCGTGTCGAAGAGGTCCGGATGCCGGATGAGCTCCCGTGACAGGAAGTCACTGGTGCCGAAGAGGGAGACGAGGAGCGTCCGGGTTGCATGCGCCTCGAGCAACAGGCGGTAGATCCCTTGCGCCGCGGGAGGTGGCAACGCGTCCAGAAAGGCGCAGAGGTGCCCGAGCGCCTGATCGGGGTCGGGGGAACGGGCCACCTCGTGCAGCAGCCGAAGGCCCAGGGCGCGCGCTTCCGGTGTCGCCGCGTGCCCGAAGGGGCTCCACGGTCTCCGTGCCATGCGGGCGAGCTGCGCGTCCGCTGCGGCCGGGTCGACGAAGCCCAGCGCGCGCCAGCTCGCGTGGCGGCGCGGTGGGTCCCCTTCGAGGAGGAGGTGGATGCGGGGGTCGACCGATGCGGTGGGCTCTGCCCGTCCGAAGCGGCGCCGCCGCACCTCTTCGACGGCGTCGCGGTGGGTGCCTAGGGCGGCCTCGAAGGCGCCGAGGCTCTCGAAGCCCATCGATCGCGCCAGGGCCTCGCGATCCTCCGGCGCCGCGGGCAGCCGATGGGTCTGCCGATCCTCCAGCCACTGGATGCGGTGCTCCACCGCCCGCAGGAAGGCCCATGCTTCGGTGAGTGCTCGCGCGTCGCCGGCGTCGAGAAAGCCACCGAAGAGCAAGGCATCGATCGCCTGCAGGGTGCGCGGATTGCGCAGGGCGGGGCGCTTGCCACCATGGATGAGCTGCAGGGACTGCACGAGGAGTTCGAGCCGGCGGATCCCGCCTCGGCCCAGCTTCACGTCGCTCTCAGAGAGACCACGCCGCGCCGCCTCCTGCACGATCCGGTCGTGCAGCGCCGCGATCTCCCGGAGGGCAT
>CAYYHA010000404.1:0-1902 GCA_964471535.1 uncultured Myxococcia bacterium
TCGAGTCCCGGGTACGCCCGCCGCCCACCGTCCCGCCCGCACCGTCGCCGCCCCACCGTCCCTTACCACCCCAGTGATCCAAGAGCCCCGGCCCCGACGCAAGTGACCGATGTCTGTGCTCGCCTTCGAGATCGCCTGCGCCGCCGTCGTCCTCCTCTCCCTCGCCGTCTTCCTCCGGCGCATCCCCTGGCGCACGCTGCTGCCCCTTTACCTGGCCATCGCCATCGCCGCGTGGGCGGGGGAGCAGAGCTGCATCGCGCTCTACCGCTTCTACACCTATGCCCCTGGATGGCACCTTTGGATCGGAGACGTGCCGGCGCTGGTGCCGCTCATCTGGCCGCTCGTGATCCTCTCCGCCCGCGAGGTGGTGAGCGCGCTGTGGCTCGGCGCGGGCGCCGCGCGCGCGGCCCTCGTCGCTGCCGTCGTCGCCTTCGACGCCTCCCTGGTCGAGGTGGTCGCCGTCGATGCGGGGCTGTGGTCCTGGCGTGAGCCCGGCCACCTCGGCGTCCCCCTCATCGGCATCCTCGGGTGGGGCTGCTTCGCCTTCGCGGTCGATGCGCTCCGGGGCATCCCAGGTCGCCTTGGCTGGCGGCTGCTCCCGATCCTCGCGCCGCTCGTGACCCACCTGATGCTTCTGGCGCTGTGGTGGGGCGGGCTGCGGTGGGTGCTCCGCGGCGATCTCGCCCAGGCCGGCTTCGCAGGCCTGGCCTTCCTTTCCCTCGCAGCGACCACAGAGGTCCTACGGGCGCGGCGCCGGGGCCGAAGCCTCCCCCCCGAGGTCTGGATCCCGCGACTGGTCGCCACGTCCCTCTTCGTCGCCCTGCTCCTCACCCGTGCCGAGCACCGTGCGCTCCTTGCCATGCACTTCGGGCTGGTGGCGCTGCCCTATCTCGCCGCGCTCTCCCTGCGGGGGGCGGCGCCGGTTGCCGCCGGGGCTGAGGCCGGGGCGGGCTCCGGCGCTTCCTTGGGGGCGGGAGAATGACCGAATCCGTCGCCCATCCACCCCGCCTCGATCTGCGCGGCGCCCTCGAGCTCGTTCGCTACCACATCGTGCTCGTCGCCGCCGCGGCAGAACTCGTCTTCGGCTGGCTGCTCACCGGCCGCGACCTCGTCGCGATCGCGCTCGTCGTCGCCTTCGACTGGTTCTTCATCAACTTCCTGAACAAGATCACCGACGTCGAGGAGGACAAGAAGAACCGCCTCGCCGGCGCCGAGTGGATCGCCGTACACGCTCGGCCCGCGCTCGTAGGAAGCCTCCTCCTCCTCGCTGCAAGCTTCGTCGTGACGCACCTAATCTGGCCCGAGCTGACCCCATGGCGGGCGGCGGTGCAGCTCATCGGCCTCGGCTATTCCTTTCGCCTCGTGCCCACCCCACGTGGCCTGCGGCGCTTCAAGGAGATCTACTTCTTCAAGAACTTCATGAGCGCGGTGCTCTTCGTGCTCACCGGCTTCGTCTACCCGCTCGCCTCCGTCTCCTTCGAGCCGGCGATCGGCTGGGCGGCGGTCGCGCTCCTCGTCACCTTCTTCGTCCCCTTCGAGCTGACCTACGAGATCCTCTACGACCTGCGCGATCTCGAGGGCGATCGCGCCGAGGGGATCCCCACCTATCCCGTGGTGCACGGGCCCCGCTTTGCCCTCCGTCTCGTCGATGGACTGCTGCTCCTCTGCGCGCTGCCTTTGGTCGCGGGTCTTCTCACCGGCGTGCTCGGGGTGCGCGAGGGCCTCTTCCTCGCGGCGCCAGCAGCGCAGCGCCTCTTCTACGGGCCCCGCGTGCGCCGGGGACTCTCCGGCGCCGACTGCATCGCCCTCACCCACCTGGGCACCGGGCTCCTGCTCTTCTACCTCGTGGGCACGCGGATCTGGCTCGCCCTCGGGCTGCCCGCCAACCTCTACCTGCGTTGA
>CAYYHA010000405.1:0-1893 GCA_964471535.1 uncultured Myxococcia bacterium
AGAGGTGCAGGCGGTGACCGCCTATGCGGAGCCCGGAGCGCAGGACACGGTGAAGATCGTCGCGACACTTGCACGGCCCGTGAAGAACCGGGTCGTGCCCATGGCCGGGGGGCTCTCTTGGGAGTTTCAGCTGTCGAGGGCGCCTGCGCCACCAGCACTGGCCCAGAACGAGGGTAAGGTCTCTCCGCTGCACGCGGCGCGGGCGGAGCGCGGGGAGGCCTCGGAGCGAACCGCGACGGAGTCGGTCGTGACAGCGCGCCTCGGTGCGGCAGGGCTCGCCACCGAAGGTGCGGTGCACGTCACCACCAGCGGGGAGCGGCAGCGCCCCCGGTACCGCGGGAAGCGGATCAACCTGGACCTCAAGGAGATGGACATCCACAACGTGCTCCGGCTCATCGCCGAGGTGAGCAAGCGGAACATCGTCGTCTCTGACGATGTGAAGGGAACGGTCACATTGAGGCTTCGGAACGTTCCCTGGGATCAGGCACTCGACATCGTGCTGCGCTCGAAGGGGCTCGACAAGGAGGTCGTTGGCAACATCATCCGGATCGCGCCTGCCGATGTGCTCGAGAAGGAGCGCGAGCAGCGCGTGAAGGCGATGGAGGCCAAGAAGGAGCTCGAGCCGCTGCGGGTGCGCCTGATCCCCGTCAACTTCGCGACGGCGTCGGACATGAAAGGGAAGGTCGAGGGCGTGCTCACCGATCGCGGCTCGGTGACCGTCGATGCACGTACCAATTCGCTCATCGTCAAGGATGTGCTCGAGGCGCTCTCCCGCGCCGAGCAGCTGGTGCGGCGTCTCGACAGCGAGACGCCGCAGGTTCTGATCGAGTCGCGGATCATCGAGGCGAACACCAACTTCAGCCGGCAGATCGGTGTGCAGTGGGGTGGCGGTTTCGGATTCTCGCCTGCCGCAGGGAACCCCACCGGGCTGGCCTTTCCAAACACCTTGGTGGTCGGGGGCGCCGCCGACGACCCCAACAGCCCGACGGCAGGGCTCGCCGGGCTCACGCCGACTCCCAACTTCGCCGTGAACATGCCCGCTCCCATCGGGCTCAACTCCGGTGGCGGTATCGGCTTCTCGCTGGGCAGCATCGGCGGCACCGCCACCTTGTATCTGCGGCTCTCGGCGCTCGAAAACGAGGGCGTGATCAAGACCATCAGTGCTCCGAAGGTGACCACGCTCGACAACGCGAAGGCCACGATCAGCCAAGGCCTCTCGATTCCCTTCTCTCAGGTCTCCGCTGCCGGCGTGAACACCACCTTCGTGCAGGCGCAGCTCAAGCTCGATGTGACCCCCCACGTCACGGCCGACGGCAGCATCCTCATGGACGTGAGCGTCACCAACAACCAGCCGAACCCTCAGCTCACCGGCGCCAACGGTCAACCCTCCATCTCACAGAAGGAGGCAAAGACCAATGTGATGGTGAAGGACGGAGAGACCACCGTCATCGGCGGCATCTATACCCGCCAGAGTTCCGAGTCCATGAACGCGGTGCCCGGTCTCTCCAAGATTCCCATCCTGGGCTGGCTCTTCAAGAAGAAGACGGTGAGCGACCAGCGAACCGAACTCTTGGTCTTCATCACGCCGCGTATCATCAACCGTGCCTCGGCGCTTCCCGGGGGTGCGCAGTAACCGCTTTGCGAGACGCCGGGCCGAGCCTGGCGCCCCATGCTCTCTGATTGACACCCATAGCACCACGAAACGAACGTCCCGTCGTCCTCACCGGCGCGATGGGGGCCGGGAAGAGCACGCTGGCACCTCTGCTCGCCCGTGCGCTCGGCACCGTGGCCTCCGACACCGACCGTGAGGTCGAAGCCGTGTCTGGATGCAGCGTTCGCGAAATCTTCGAACGCGACGGTGAGGAGACCTTCCGTCGCCGCGAACTCGAGGTA
>CAYYHA010000406.1:0-1811 GCA_964471535.1 uncultured Myxococcia bacterium
GAGCGAGCCCCGCGGCAGCGCGGGCGCGGGCGCGCGAGCGGCCGCCGCGATGGTGCCGCCTCCCGGCCCGCCGGCGAGGCGAGGCGCGAGGCGGGTGAGGCGCCCCCACGGGGCCGGCCAGAGGCGGTCCCCGCGGGCGAGGAGGTCCCCGAAGCGCGAGCCGGCGGCGCGTCCGAGAAGGCACCGCCAGGCGGCGCGGCGCGCGGTCCGGAGAGCGTGCCGAAGGCAGCGGAGGCCCCGGTACAGGAGGCGAAGGGGTCCGGCGGCGCCGGTTCCCGCACCCGCGGCGCAGCCCCGCTCCCGGTGGCCGACGATCCCGGCGCTCCCCTTGCCGAGCGCTTCGAGGCCTTCGTTCGGGCGGTGGGCCAGCACGCCGAGAAGCCCTTCCTCGCCTCGGCCCTCGAGCAGGCACGGCCCCGGGCCATCGACGCGGAGTCGCTGACCCTCGTGGTGCCCCGGGGCATCTACTTCGAAGGGCTCGGCAGCTCGGCCAACCGGCGGGTCGTAGAGCAGCTGCTCGCGGCGCACTTCGGCCGCCCCTTGACCCTTCGCATCGAGGCCGAGGACACTGTGCCCGATCTCGACCGTCTCCCCGAGCCCATCGCCGTGCGCCGGGAGCGAGAGCTCGCCGAGCACGTCGAAGCGCTGCGAGAGGAAGCCCTGAAGAGTCCCAGCGTACGCCTCGCCGTCGAGGCACTCGACGGGGAGATCGAAGACATCCGCATCCTCGCCGGACGCCCGGGTGCGTAAGCGCCGCGGCGCGTCGCCGGCACGCCGATACGAAGGAGAGGGCCCATGCCCAAGCCCGGTAGTCTGGCCAGCAACTTCCAGAACATCCTCCGCCAAGCGCAGAAGATGCAAAAGCGCATCGCGGCGCTGCAGGAGAAGCTCGAGGAGGAGGAGTACGTGGGCGAGGCGGCGGGGGGCATCGTGCGCGCAACGGTGACAGGTCGCCACGAGATCGTGCGCATCGACGTGGACACCGAGGAGGTCGACACCTCCGACGTCGAGCTGCTCCTCGATCTCGTGGCGGCGGCCGCCAACGACGGGATCCGCCGGGCGCGGGAGGACGCAGAGGCCAAGACCAACGAGATCACCGGGGGCATGAAGATCCCCGGCCTCACCTGATGGCGACCCCCGCACCGCTCGCCCGTCTCATCGCCCTCCTCGCCAAGCTGCCGGGGATCGGGGAAAAATCGGCGCAGCGCCTTGCCTTCCACCTGCTCGAGGGCCCCGAGGACCTCTCGCGGGACCTTGCCGAGGCCTTGCGGCAGGTGCGCGAAGCGGTGCGGCTGTGCTCGGTGTGCCAGAACCTCACCGAAGCGGATCCGTGTGAGATCTGCCGCGATCCCCGGCGCGATGCTTCCCTCATCTGCGTCGTCGAATCGGTGCCCGATCTTTTGGCCATCGAGCGCACCGGCGCGTTTCGGGGGCGCTACCACGTCCTGCACGGTCGCCTCTCACCCCTCGACGGGGTCGGGCCCGATGCGCTGAAGATCCAGGAACTCCTTGCCCGCCTTCCCGGCGGAGCGGAGGCGCAGGGGCAGCCACCGGTCGAGGAGGTCATCGTCGCGACGGCCGCCGACGTGGAGGGCGAGGCCACCAGCCTGTACCTCGCCCGCCTCATCAAGCCCCTGGGCGTTCGGGTCTCCCGGATCGCCCAAGGGGTGCCCATGGGAGGGGCCATCGAGTACGCCGATCAGGTCACCCTCGGGCGAGCGCTCGAGGGCCGTCGAGAGGTCTAAGAAGGGCCGAAGAGCGGAAAAACCCCCAAGGGTCGGTGGCTTGCCCGGGCACCCCTTTCCTGGTAT
>CAYYHA010000407.1:0-1776 GCA_964471535.1 uncultured Myxococcia bacterium
GCCTAGGCCGGCGCGGGCCGGTGCGCCAGGCGAGCAGCCACCTGCACGAGGCGCCGGCGGAGGTTGCCCAGCGTCAGGTGCAGGTGGTCGGCACGTGCCTGCGGTGCCACGTCGGCGGCCCGCTCACCTAGGACCTGGGGCACCGGCCCCGGTCGGTCGAGGCTCTCCACCACTTCCTGGACGAAGGCCTCCAGATCGGCGAGGGCGTCGACCGCCTCCATGAGGTCGTCCGCCAGGAACTCGCACACCGTCGGATCGACGCCCTGGTCCCGCAGCGACGCGCCGATGCGGCGCACCGCCTCCCACCGGCTCTCGTGGAGGAGCCCGAGGAGGGTTGCGAAGAAGTGGGGGTCCTCAACCCCGCGACGGGTTCGGGCCGCCTGTGGGCCCTGCCGGCGCCGCGACGCTTCTGCGGCACTCGGGGCCTGGGGGCGGGTCTCGACGACTGCTGCGCTCACTCCTGCCATCGCTTCCTCCGCGCCCATGCTAGAGGGCCCGGAGGCGCGGTCAACTTTTCCGCCGCAGGTGGGAGGGCGCCCCCCGTTCCTGCCGTGACGGGCGCCCCGCCGCACGAAGGCCGCCGGCCCGCCGCCTAGGGCTTGGGCTCCATGGCCACGACGATGACGGTCTTCTCCCCCTGGCGAATGGCCCCGGTGCCGCAGCCTGCGGCCACGGCCGAGCCACCGCCCGCCGGCTGGTCGAAGCCCACCGCGAGGATGAAGACCAGACCGGGGGGCAGCTCGGGGACGGTCACCGTGACCGCCGGGTCGGTCCCCACCTCGGCGGTCTGCACCGGGCCGACGGGGAGGAAGCCGGAGGGGTCGAGGTAGGCGTCGAGGAGCCCCTGGCACTGCGTCTTGGCCCCCATCGCGTCCTGGGGGCCGAAGGGCTGGACCTGCACCGAGAGCACCCCCAGCTCGGTGAGCGCCTGGGTGTCGAAGCCCAATCGAAGGGTCGCCGGCGCCTCGCCGCCGCAGGCGAGGCCACCGAGGAGGAGCGCGAGGAGCAGGGGGACGAGGCCGTGTCTCATCGAATCACCACGATGGCTCCGCCGGTATCGGGCGCGGTCGGCGGTGGCTGGGCGGCCAGGTAGACTCCGGCCCCGGCGGCGCCCACCAGGACCACCGCCCCGGCCCAGAACCACCACTGGGACAAGAGGCCCCCGCCTTCGGAAGGCGGTGGGGGGGGACGGGAGCGCTCGGTCACGGTGACCTGGAACTCGAGGGGCGCCTTCGGATCCCCCGCCGTCGCCAGCCACTGCCCATCGGCGGCCACCGCGGCGATGTAGTACTCGATGGTGAAGGTGCCCACCTGGTCACCGAAGACGAAGGGGATGAGGCCTTCGTAGCGCGTGGGATCGGCGGGGTCCGGGGCCATCTCCACCGACGAGAAGGCCGTCTGCGCGCCCTTCTTGCGATAGTAGATGACCAGGCGGTCCATCCGCCCGCCGCGGTCGACGACGTAGGCGGTGAGCGAGAGAGGCTGTCCCGGCGCGAAGCGCCCCGGCGGCTGGTGCCGGAGCACCACCTTCGATGCGGCGGCCTGCTTCGCCTTCACCTTGTTGAAGAAGTCGATGAACTTCGGCGCCGTCATCAACGGGTTGAGCTGGTGGTCTGGATCGTACTTGAGCAGGAGCTTGAACGAGGCCTCGGCGTACTTCTCCTTCCCCTGGATGAGGTAGATGAAGCCCATGTACTTGTAGACCTCGACGATCTCGGCGCGGCTCAAGTCCCCCACCTTCAGCGCTGCCTTCAGCTTGGCCAGCGCCTGGTCGTA
>CAYYHA010000408.1:0-1764 GCA_964471535.1 uncultured Myxococcia bacterium
TGCCTGCCCTGAAGCGCTGTGCGGCGGTGGTCTTCGCCCTGCCCCGGAGGCGCTGCGACGAGGTCGGGGCCGTCCGCGATCCACCGCTGCCCACGGGGAGAGAGGGGCGGATCCTCGCGCCCTTCGTGAAGGCGGCCGGGCTCCGCCACCAGCGCCGAGAGACCCACCACCTGGTCTGCGGAGCCTTCGTTCGGGCCGAGACCCTGGTCTTCGAGGAGGCCCTCGTGACCTTCACGCCCGGGCCGGACAAGAGGCTCCTCGACCTGCGCTGCCGGTCGGTCCCACGCCCGAAGCCCGCGCCTGCGGCGAGCCATCAGGGCCCGTGGCGGAGCATGGCCCCCGCGGTCGATGCCGTGCGTGCGCTCTATACCGGGTTCGATTGCCTCCAAGGCGGTGGCTCACCCTGCTTCCCCGACCGGACACCCCTCTCGCGCTTTCAGCTCGAGGCCTTGCGCCGCGCGTTGGGGGAGAGCGGTGAGACCCGTGCTCGCACCCTCGAGCGCCTGCGCCGGCAGCTCCTCGGTGGACCAGCCGATCGTGCCGTGGACAACCAGCGCATCCTCGCCCGCCTGTGTGATCTCGAATCGATCCCCACCGGCCGTATCGAGTGTGTCGCCGGGCCGACGCGCCCGGTCGTCTTGCCTTCCTTGCCGCCAGGGCTCTCGCCGGGGATCGCCGCCCGTGCCCGGGCCTTGCGGGCCATGATCGTGGCTCCCGCCAAGGGATTGAAGCCCATGCAGACCCGTCTCTTCTGTGGCCCCGCCGCCGTCGAGGTGACCTTCGCCCGTCCGCCGAAGGGCGGCCCCGTCCTCCTCGACCTGCGCTGCGGTGAATTTGCTCCGCTCCCGGTGCTCGGCGAGCTGGGCCCCGACGGGCGCCCGGTGCCGCCTCGCTGATGGAGAGGGCGCGAGCGGCCACCCAGCCGAGGGTGCGCATGGGCGTGCCAGCGCGGCCTGGGTGAGGAGATCGCGATGTCACGATTCCGGCACGTATCCCGGGGCCTGGAGCACGTGGTGCTCGGCGGTGGGCAGGTGCCGCCGCACGGCCTCGGCATGTTCGAGGTCGATCTCGGCCAGCGCGAAGGTGTCCTCGCGCTCGGGCGCGCGCGCCAGAACGGTCCCCCAGGGATCCACGATCATGGCGTTGCCGTAGGTGCGCCGGCCCGTGGGGTGGAGGCCGACCTGCGCCGGCGCTGCCACGAAGACCCCGTTCTCGATGGCCCGTGCCCGCAGGAGCACCTCCCAGTGGTCCTTTCCGGTTTGCAGGGTGAACGCCGCGGGTGACCAGATCAGGCGGGCACCACGCCGTTCGAGGGCCCGGTGCAGCTCCGGGAAGCGCAGATCGTAGCAGACCGTCAGGCCGTGGCGCAGGCCGGCGGCGTCACCGGTGGAGATCTGGTCGCCGCGCTCGATCACCGCGCTCTCCCGGTAGGACTCGCCGCCGGGCAGGTCCACGTCGAAGAGGTGAATCTTTCGGTAGACGGCGGCGATCTCCCCTGCCGCGTCGATGAGGGCGCAGGTGGCGTGTACCCGGCCGGGCTCGCCGGTCGGCTCGGGGATGGTCCCGGCGACGATGGCCAGGGCAAGCTCGCGAGCCAGGGCTCGAAGGCAGGTGAGGCTGGGGCCGTCGAGGCCCTCTGCGACCTTCGGCTTGTCGGTCTCCAGCCCCATGAAGGTGAAGTTCTCGGGCAGGCCCGCGACCTCGGCCCCGGCCGCGGCGGCCCGCCGCAGGAGCGCCTCGGCGCGCCGGAGGTTCTCCTGGGGG
>CAYYHA010000409.1:0-1751 GCA_964471535.1 uncultured Myxococcia bacterium
GGCGATGCAGCCGCCCCTGCGCGCGCACCGAGGCGCGCAGGTGCTCGGGGCTCTGCCCGGCGAGGGTCGTCTCGACGCGCAGCGGGACATCGTCGGGCCGGCGGGTGACGATATTGACCACTCCTTGCAGCGCGTTCGCGCCGTAGAGGGTGGAGGCGGGACCGCGGATCACCTCGATCCGCTCGATGCTCTCCACATCGAAGGGTGGTGCCATCCACTGCGGCTGGCCGAAGAGGTGCAGCGCCACGTCCCGGCCGTCCACGAGGACGAGCAAGAGGTCCCCGGCGATGGTCGTCCCCGACCGAAGCCCCACCGCACCATGGGTCTGGTTGGCGAGGAAGACGTCGGCGCCGGGGACGAGGCGCATCAGATCGAGGAGGTTGTCGTAGCCGCTGGCGAGGATCTCCTCGCGGGTGAGCACCCAGATGGCGCTCGGGCTCTCCTCGATGGGCTGCGCGTGGGTGGTCGCGGAGACGACGACGTCCTCCTCCTCGAGGAGCTCGAACTCGTCGGAGAGACTCAAGTCCTCGAAGGCTGCATCGAGCGCCACATCGAGGGTCTCCTCCTCACTCTCCGGGTCCTGAGCCGCGGCGGAGAGCGGCCCCGCAAGGAGCAGCACGCACGCCAGCCCGGAAAGATGCCGACACCGCATTCCCGAGGACCCAGATTAGCAGCTTGCGGATCGCGGAGCAGAAAAACCCCGGCCCTCAGCGCTCGGGGGCGCGCCTCGCCAGGACCCGGTAGGTGTTGGAGCCTCCGGGGACGCGTTTTCGCTCGGCGGTGGCTCGGTCGAGGAGGGCCCCCGCGGCGATGAGCGGCGCGCCCAGGGGCCAGACGAGGAAGGGCAGCACCCGGTCGTGCCACCGCTTGGGGCGCCAGGGGCGAGGGCCCGGTGCCAAGGCCCCCAGCAGGAGGACGGCGGCGGCCAGCCAATCCACCGGCTGGTGCGCCTCACCGCGGTGCCAGCGCACCACCTCGAAGCCGTGCGCCCGGAGGAGGCGGGCGAGGTTTTGGGTGGAGAGAAAGTGCTGGTGTTGCGGCTGGAAGTAGGGCAGCCACCAGCGACCGAGCCTGTCCTTCATCCAGCACTCGGGATCCGGTACCTCGATGAGCAGGTGGCCCCCCGGCCGCAAGACCTTCGCCGCCGCGGCGATCTCCGCCTCGGGCTCGCGGGTGTGCTCGAGGTAGTGGCTCATGCTCACCACGTCGTATTGGCCCGCGAGCTCGTCGGCGAGATCGGGGAAGAGCCCCTGGTAGGCCCGATCGATCCAGCCCCGGCGCTCCGCCTCCAGCACCGAGGAGGCGAGATCGAGGCCGTCGAAGGTGACCGAGGGGAAGCGCTGCCGCGCGGCGAACGGAAAGTGCCCATGGCCGGTGCCCACGTCGAGCCACCGGTGGATCGCAGCGCCTTCGAGCATCTGTGCGCGGGCTCGGTAGGCGCGCATCGACATGCCGAAGATCCCTTCCAGGTTGCGCTCCCCCAGCCCGTCGTAGAAGTCGCGATAGTAGAAGTCCAGGCCCTGCAGGGAGAGGCGGGGGTTCTGGAAGATGTGGCCGCAGCCTTGGCAGCGGTCGAGCCGAAAGCGCCCTGGCTTGTGCTGCAGGAGGTCGGTGGTCTCGAGCTGCAGGCGCAGGCGAGTCCCCTCGCACAGGGGACAGGTCTCGCGGCGCGGCTCGAAGAAGCGGTCGGTGCCGCCGGCCAAGAGCCGCACGTACTCGGCGCGGCGCGCCTCGATGGGATCCGGCGCACG
>CAYYHA010000410.1:0-1732 GCA_964471535.1 uncultured Myxococcia bacterium
CAAAGACCACCCCGAGGTAGCGTGCAACGCCGGGGTCCGGATTCGTCGGCAGATTTGCACCGAGGGAATCGGCGGCGTAGCGCACCGCGAGCGATCCGACGCTGGGGTCGTCGTACTGCTTGAGCTGGAAGCCGTTGAGGTAGAGGGGTCCTTCTCCCGCGAAGCCCGCGTAGTCACCGAAGACGGCGCCCACGACATCCGTCAGGGGGGGACGCCCATTGACCGTGATGCTCAAGGTGCGCGGGTAGTCGAAGTCGAGGGAGATGGCCATGCCGGTGGTGGAGGTGGCGGTGGCGCTGGAAGGAACGAAGCCGATCTCCGCCGCGTCGGCCGGATCGAGGGAGACGCTGGCGATGAGGTCGCTGAAGGTGTCGCAGCCGTTGGTGGCGGGCAACGCCGCCGAGGCGAAGATCATGTTCAGTCGGTGTCCCTGGGGGAAGGTCATCGCCCAGGGGGCCTCGGGGTCGATGCGGGCGATGCAGCCGATGATGGGGAGGCGCGCGAGGCACTGTGCGGGGAACCAGAAGTTCTCTGGGGCGGCGCCCACGGTCGGCACGCAGCGGTTTGGCTCCTGGATGGTGGCCAGGTCGAAGGCGCTGGCCGTGTCCAGGTCGAACTGCGGCAGTACCAGCCCCACCTGCACGTCGCCAGGACTGGTGATCGTGTAGTCTGCGGCGCTGCCGGCGTCGAAGCGCACCTCGCTTCCTGCCGGGACGGAGCGGCGAAGTGGCAGGACGAGGTCGGCGGCGGTGACTTGGTCGAAGGTCAAATAGGCACGTTCCACCGCCGAGCCGTCGGGCTGCCCGGCGGTGACCGTGACCGGGCCGTCGAGGCCGCTGCCCAGGTCGAAGAAGGTCGCATAGCCCTGAGCGTCGGTGGTCGCCGTATTGGCGCCAGCGGGCGCGCCTCCGGCGAGGAAGTTCTCCACGTCGGTATGGAAGGGAGTTGCCTCCGAGAGGCCCACCAGCACGTGGGCCCCGGCCAGCGGCGCGAGGGTCTCCCGGTCGAGGACGCGGACCCGCAGGTTGCCGTCGAGCGGAGCACAGCCGCCCGTACCCCCGGCGGTCGCATTGGGCGACGCGTAGGTGACCTGAACGGTCGTGGCGAGGGTCAGGTTCTGCCCGCAGGCGCTGACGTCCACCGCGACCGTGGTGGTCCCGGCATTCGCTGGGGCGAGGAGGGTCCGATAATAGATGCCGGGCACGGCCGTGCTCTCGACCACCGCTGGCTCCACCCAACCGCCGGCGGGATCGCCGCTGGTGCGGAACGTCACCGTCGCCCCCTCGATCCGCACGCCGCTGTCGTCGCGCAGATCGACGAAGAGGGTGCTCCGTGCCCCCGATCCGGCGGTGAGGCAGAGGCTGCTCGCGGTGACCGACGAGGCCGGGTCCACGGTGCGCGGTGTGTGGAGGCACCCACCGGCGGCATCGTCGCAGGCGTCGAGGGTGCAGGCGTCACCGTCGTCGCAGCTCGGGGGCGTGCCCGGCATGCAGCCGGCGGCTGGGTCGCAGACCTCGGTGCCGTTGCAGAAGGAGCCATCATCGCACAGCGCGTCGTCGGCGGTGCTCACGCAGGCGTCGGTGGCCTCGTCGCAGCGGTCGACGGTGCAGGGAACGCCGTCGTCACAGGTGACGGGGACGCCCGGCTGACAGTCGAGGACGGGGTCGCAGCGCTCCGCGCCGTTGCAGTAGGCCCCGTCGTCGCAAGAGGCGTCGCTCGGGGTGTGGACGCA
>CAYYHA010000411.1:0-1727 GCA_964471535.1 uncultured Myxococcia bacterium
ACCGAGACGGTCGACGTGCGGGTGGTGGCGGCGACGGCGCGGGACCTGCAGGACGAGGTGAAGGCGGGGCGGTTTCGGGAAGACCTCTACTACCGCTTGAGTGTGGTCCCCCTGCACCTGCCGCCGCTGCGGGAGCGCCCCGGCGACGTGCCCCGCCTGGTGGAGCACTTCCTCTCCCGACTCGCGCGCCGCCTCGAGAAGCCGCAGCTGAAGGTCACGGAGGAGGCGATGGCGCGGCTCGCGTCCTATCCCTGGCCGGGGAACGTTCGAGAACTCGAGAACACCCTCGAACAGGCGGCGGTGCTCTGCGAGGACGAGACCATCGACGTCGACGACCTACCCGAGAAGCTCGCGCGCTCGCCCGCGGTGGCCTGGGCCATCCCCGAGGACACCCTGTCGATCAAGAAGGCCTCCCGCGCCCTGGAGGCGGAGCTGATCCGGCGCGCACTGGAAAAGACCGGTGGCAACCGCACCCGCGCCGCCGAGCTCCTCGAGATCAGCCACCGCGCGCTGCTCTACAAGATCAAGAACTATGGCCTCTGATCCTTCCGGGCGCCGCGGCGGCGGTGGGAACCTGGCGGCGGCCCGGTGAGCGGGGCACGGGCCGAAGCTCGGGAGCAGGCGGCGGTCTTACAATGGGCCCGCGGCCCCGGCGGCCCGCCGCTTCGGTGCTAGCCTGACGGGTGATGGGTGTGCGGGTCCTGGCAGTCGACGACGATCCCTTCATCCTCAAGGTCCTCCAGCGCTACCTGGCGCCCGAAGGCATGGAGGTGGTGGGCGTCGCCTCGGGCGAAGAGGCGCTGCAACGTGCGGCGGAAGGGGACATCGATCTCGTGATCCTCGATCTCCATCTGCCCCGCATGGATGGATTCGAGGTGTGCCGCCGGCTGAAGGGGCAGGAGGCGACCCACGGCATTCCGGTGATCATGCTCACCGCTGCCTACGTGGACCCGGTGCACGAGCAACGGGGCCTCGAAGCGGGCGCGGACGCCTACCTGGCCAAGCCCTTCCTGCGCCGGGCCCTGCTCTACCACGTGGAGGCGGTGCTCGGCGGCCGCAGGCGCGAAGCTGCCGAGGCGGGGGCGGCGGCAGGGCAAGGTCCCCGCCCCGAGGAAGCTGGCTTGCAGCCGCAGGACGGGGGCGGTACGTAGCGGACGTGGCGCCCACGGCCGTCGAACTCACCGGGGACGGACTCGCCCTGGACGGAGCCGTCCTCCCCCTGTGGTCGGGCTCGATGCACTACTGGCGCATCGACCCGAAGCTATGGCCACGGTGCCTCGACGAGGTGCTCCGCCTCGGCCTCGAGATGGTCTGCACCTACGTGCCGTGGGCCGAGCACGAGGTGGAAGCGGGTCGCTACGACTTCGGCGAGTTCCAGCCCCGGCGAAATCTCCACTACTTCCTCGATCTCTGCGAGGAGCGGGGCCTGAAGGTCCTCCTCCGCCCCGGCCCCCACATCAACGCCGAGCTGACCTTCTTCGGCTTTCCTGATCGCATCCTCCGCGACCCACGCTGCCTGGCACAGAGCGCGCGTGGCACGACCGTTTGGCTCCCCGCCCCCCCGCGCTTCTTCCCTGTGCCCTCTTTTGCCAGCTCGGTCTTTCTCGAGGAGGTGCAGCGGTGGCTCCGCGGCTTCGCCGACGCGGTCCGCGATCGGCTCGCGACCCGCGGTGGTCCGGTGGTGGCGCTGCAGGCGGACAACGAGGCGGCCCTCTTCTTTCGCACCG
>CAYYHA010000412.1:0-1724 GCA_964471535.1 uncultured Myxococcia bacterium
GGCTCTACCGCGCCGACGAGGTCCTCTTCGGCGCAGCGCCCACGCCGCGCGTCGAGTCCTACGAGGACACGGGCCCCATCGTCCTCGACACCCTCGACCCCGACGACCCCTTCCTGGTCGCGCGCCGGCGGCGGCGCCGCTGGATCCTGGCGGCCCTGCTCCTGCCCGCGCTCGTCGTGGGTGGGCTGGCCGTGCTCTACGCCGCAGCGCCGACGACCTTCGATGCCCTGGTGGGCCGGCGCATCGGCCTTCGCGCCGCCTGGGACCCGAAGGCTGTGGCACTGCGGGAGGCCGCTTGGCCGCTCCTCGAACGGGACGATCCCGAGAGTCTGGGCGCTGCGGAGAAGAAGCTGGAGGAGGCCCATCGCATCGACCCCGATTTCCCGGAGGCGCAGGCGGATCTCGCGTTGGCCCTCCTCCTGCACGCCTCCCACCTCCGGCGGGCCGGGCAGGCGGCCATGGCCGAGGGGGAGGCGGCGCAGGCGGAGATCGTCCGCCTCGACGCGCAGCTGCGCGACCTGCGTGGCCCCGAGCGCAGGCGGCTGCTCGAGCGCCGGGCGGCCCTCACCCGCGCGGTGGAGGCGGCCAATGGGGTGGGGGAGCGCTATCTCCCCGAGGCCTCGGCGCTGAAGGAGCGGGGCTACGAGCTGGCGGTGGAGGCCTACGAACGGGCCAAGACGAATCCCCATGTGCTCTCGGTCCTGGCTGTCTACTACGCCCTGGAGGACGACCCGATCCGCGTCGAGCAGCTCCTCGCCAACCTTGAGACCTTGGGAAGCGTCCCGCCGCTCGCGCACCTGGCCGAGGGCCTCGTGAAGGCCGGGGGCTCGGGGAGCCGAGAGAAGCGGGAGCAGGCGCTGAAGGCCCTCGACGCGGCGGCGCAGGGACTGCCCCAGTTCCTGCGCATCCGCCAGGCGCGGATCGAGGCACTCCTCGACCTCGGCCGGGACGAGGAGGCGGCAAAGGAGCGCGCCCGGCTCGCCGCGGCGAACCCGAAGCATCCCGCGGCGAGCGCGGCCCGCGAGGGGGAGGGCGCCGTCGCCGGTGGCGGCGCCCGAAAACCCGGCGTGGCCGGCGGGGCGGCTGCGGGGCCGGCGCCGGGGGAGCGCTAGCGAGCCGCCGTCCGGCGCCGTCGCGAGCGAGGTGGTGGGGGCACTGTCCCGTAGCCGGCGAAGAGGGCACCGGCGAGGCGAGGCCCGGGACCGTCGGCCCGCAGGTAGTCATTGAGCACCCGCCCGGTCTTCGGGTCGCGATGCGTATGGGGCCGGGCCAGGTTCATGTGCAGGCGGCGCACCCCATGGCTGCCGTAGTGGATGACGACGACGGTGCCGTCGTAGGCCACGGACTCCACCACACCGACGTGGGTGAGGGGGTCGTTGCGCCGCCCGTCGCCGTTGCGGTCGTAGGTGTCGTCGAAGAAGACCAGGTCGCCGGGCAAGGGCGGCCCCCGGTGGAGTCGGCCGCGCTCGGCCACCCACTGGTGGATGAGGGCCACGCCGTTGAGGGACCCGGCGGGGGCGCGGGTGGCAAAGAGGTCCACCCCCGTCTGAGCATAGAGGGCGCAGACGAGGCCCGAGCAGTCGGCGCGGTAGCGCCGCCCGCCGAGCACGAGCTGGCGGCGCCCGAGCTGCGATCGCGCGAGGGCGAGGATCGTCTCCGCCGGAGCGGCCGGAGCGGCGGGCGGGCCGGCGGCCGGGTGCCGCGGCGCTGGCGGGGGCTCGGGC
>CAYYHA010000413.1:0-1696 GCA_964471535.1 uncultured Myxococcia bacterium
TCTCGGGGAAATGCTGCACGAGCTTCTGGGCGCGCTCCTTCACGCGCTCTTCCACTGCAGCGGACGGGTCGATGTGTCGCCAAGTGATCTGCAGGGGCAGTTCCATGCTGTCCTCTCTCGTTCGATGGGTTTGAGTGCAACCTGTGGTCCACCTCGGTGGGTGGTGGAAATCTGTGGCCTGCCCCCACCTTTCGGGCGCGGCCCGAGGCCGGGGGCGGGGACGGATGCAGGCCGTGCGTCCCCCTGTCTCCGTAGTGCAAGAATTACTGCCGGCCAAGGGGCACGACGTCCCGCCACACGGCGACCTGCACCCGCTCGAGGCCGGCCTCCGCCTCGAGGCGATGGCGCAGGGCGTCCGCCGCCTCGGGCTCGCCGTGGACGATGAAGGTGCGCCGCGGCCGGTGGCCAAAACGGCCCACCCACTCGAGGATCTCGTCGGCGTCGGCGTGGGCAGAGAAGCTGTCGAGGCGGAGGACACAGGCCCGAATGGGGACGAAGGCTCCGTGGATCTTCACCGACGTCGCGCCGGCGACCATCTTGGCGCCCCGCGTCCCGGCGGCCTGGTACCCGGCGAAGACGATGGCGCTGTTTGGATCGGGACCGAAGGCCCGGATGTGGTGGAGGACCCGGCCGCCGGTGGCCATGCCGCTGGCGGAGACGATGATCTTGGGGCGGCGATCGGCGGAGAGGGCCTTCGAGTCCTCGGCGGCGCGCACGAACTCGACCTGCCCGAAGACCACTTCGCATTCCGCCGGGCTTAGTCGGTGCAGCGCCGGGTACTTCAGGTAGAGTTCGGTGGCGCTGGTGGCCATGGGAGAGTCGAGATAGACGGGCAGCCGGGGGATCCGCCCCTCTGCGGTGAGGCGGTGCAGCCGGTAGAGGAGGCCCTGCGCGCGTCCCACTGCGAAGGCGGGGATGACGACAGTCCCGCCCTTTGCCTCCGTCTCCCGGATGGTGCGGGCGAGGCGGCCGAGGTCACGCGCCTCGGAGAGGTGCTTGCGATTGCCGTAGGTCGACTCGAGGAGCAGGACGTCGGCCCGCTCGATGTTCGCCGGTGCGGGCATGATGGGATCGTGGGGCCGGCCGAGGTCCCCGGAGAAGACGATGCGGTGTCCGTCCACCTCGAGCTCGACGATGGCGGCACCCAGGATGTGCCCTGCGACGCGAAAGGTGACGAAGATGTCCCGGGCCACCTCGATGCGTCGGTCGAAGGGATGTCCGCGAAAGGCCCGCAGCGCCCGGCGCGCCTGCGCCTCTGTGTACAGGGGCCGGGCTGGTTTGTGCTTGGAGTAGCCTTTGCGGTTGGCGTAGGCCGCTTCCTCCTCCTGCAGCTTCCCGCTGTCGGGGAGGAGGAGACGGCAGAGGTCGCGGGTGGCGGCGGTGGTGTGCACCCGGGCCTTCAGCCCGTCGCGCACCAAGACCGGAACGTAGCCCGAGTGGTCGAGGTGCGCATGGGTGAGGACCACCGCGTCGAGCAGCCGGGGCGGGAGGGGAAAGGGCAGCCAGTTGCGCTCGCGGAGGTGCTTGAACCCCTGGAAGAGGCCGCAGTCCACGAGGACGCGGCGCCGGCCCGCCTGGACGAGGAAGCGTGAACCCGTGACGGTCTCGGCGCCTCCGAGGAAGCGAAGGCGCAGCGGGGCGGCAGACGGAGCGGAGCGGCGGGGCGGGCGGCGGGTCATGGGGGCAGGCTCCGGGA
>CAYYHA010000414.1:0-1634 GCA_964471535.1 uncultured Myxococcia bacterium
TCCCCGACAAGTCGGAGGTGGAAGCGCCCGCCTACCCTGGCGCAAAGGTCGTCATGGCAGGTGAGGGCAGCAGCTTGAAAACGGGCTCGGAGCGCCGAGAAGTGCTCCCCTTCGTCACGCTCGCATCGACGGATCCGGTGGAGAAGGTGCGCGCCTTCTATAAGAAGGCACTGAAGGGCTGGAAGTACTCGAGCGAATACGGTGGCATGTACCACCTCTTCTGGAAGGGGAAGGAGGAGGACAAGGCGATCGGCGCGGCGACCGTCCCCACCGTGGTGATCAGCGAGGCCAAGCCGAGCGCCCCGCACCTTCGCCACGTGAAGGGCGTGAAGACCGAGATCCAGATCTACTACGGGAAGAAGGCGAAGAAGTAGGTCGTCAGGGCATCCACAGGACCCAAAGCGTCGCAAAGAGGCCGAGGAAGAGGACTGTGAGCGCCAGGACGAGGAGCACCAGGATGCCTCGTCCCGAGACGGGCCCGCGGTCCTCTCCGCGCGGCGCTTCCTCCGGCGGCGGGGCGCCCATCACACGTCGAGGTTCTGCACGTCGAGCGCGTTGGTCTCGATGAACTCACGGCGCGGCTCGACGTGGTCGCCCATGAGGATGGTGAACATCTCGTCGGCGGCGGTGGCGTCCTCGACCTTCACCTGCAGCAGGGTGCGCCGCTCGGGATCCATGGTCGTCTCCCAGAGCTGTTCTGGGTTCATCTCACCGAGGCCCTTGTAGCGCTGCATCGAAAGACCCTTCTTCGACGCCTCGATGAGCCGATCGACGGCCTCCTCGAGGGTGGCGAAGCGCTGCTCGCCGTCGAGACGGACGGTGAAGGGACCGTCTCCGAGCTGGCGTAGCTGCTCCACCCGCTCGCGAAGCTGTACCCATTCGGGGGAGGCGAGGAACTCATAGGAGAGCACCGTCTGTCGGTCGGTCCCGCTCTCCCGACTCTGCACCACGATGTACTTTCGGCCGTGCTCCTCGTCGTGGCCCTCGCTCACCAGGGCCCGAGCCTCGGGATGGTATCGCTCGAGCCAGGCCTCCGCCTCCCGGATGGCTGCAGCCACCGAAGGGGGATCGGAGAGCGTCTCCTCATCGAGGCGTGTGGCGCGGAGGAACGCATCGACGATCCGTGGATCGCGCCGCTTCGTGACCTTCGCGAGCAGTGCACGGTACTCCTGCACCGCACGCACCACTTCCCGGAGAGACTCGCCGGCGAGCGCCTCCCCACCCTCAGGCTCGAGCGTCGCCCCATCTCCCACGATGGACAGCAAAAACTCCTGCATCGCCGCCTCGTCCTTCAGGTAGATCTCCTTCTTCCCCTTCGTCACTTTGTACAGGGGGGGCTGCGCGATGTAGAGGTAGCCGCGCTCGATGAGCTGCGGCATCTGCCGGAAGAAGAAGGTGAGCAGGAGCGTCCGAATATGGGCGCCATCCACGTCGGCATCGGTCATCAGTACGATCTTGTGGTAGCGCACCTTCTCGGGATCGTAGTCGTCGGCGCCGATTCCCGTTCCCAGCGCAGTGATGAGGGTGACGATCTCGTTCGAGGAGAGCATCTTGTCGAAGCGCGCCTTCTCCACGTTGAGGATCTTGCCCCGCAGGGGAAGGATGGCCTGGAAGCGCCGATCGCGCCCCTGCTT
>CAYYHA010000415.1:0-1630 GCA_964471535.1 uncultured Myxococcia bacterium
GGGGGCGCGAGGAAGGCCCGGTAGTCCAAGAAGCCGCCGCCGAGGAGGAGGAGGCCCAAGACCAGCCAGGGCAGGGCGCCGCGGCGCGGTGGCGTGGGGGCGGGGACCTGCGGCCCGGCATCGCCGTCTGGCTGCGGCGCGCGGAGCGTCTTCAGATCGGTCTGTCCCGTCTGCCCGGTGGGGATCAGGGGCCGGGCACCGACGGGATCGGGCGCGAATCCCAGCGCACTCGCCTGACTGCTGCTGCGCGACGAGGGCGTGCCCGAATCGAAGAGCCCACTCACGTCGTCGAAGAGCTGCGACTCGAGGGAGCCCTGCGCTTCGGCATCGATCACCTTCCGCCAGTTCTCCAGACGCTCGCGGAAGAGCCGTTGCATCCACTCCGCCAGGTGCACCGGAGAGACCGGGTGGCCCGAGGCGTGGAGGAAGTGCTCGAGCGCCATGTGCATCTCGTGGCAGCTCTGAAAGCGGTCCTCGGGCCGCTTGGCGAGCGCCTTGAGGATGATCGCCTCCAACTCGACGGGAATGTCGTGTCGCACCTCGGTGGGCGGTGGAGGCGCCTGCTCGGTGATCGCCTTCAGGATCATCAACTCGCTCGACTGCTTGAAGAGCCGCGTTCCCGTCGCGAGCTCCCAGAGCACGATCCCGAGGGCGAAGATGTCCGAGCGCGCGTCGAGCCGTTGGCCGCGGCACTGCTCCGGAGACATGTAGGCGTACTTCCCCTTGAGCACGCCGGTCTTCGTCTCCTGCATCTGCGTTGCGGCCTTGGCGATGCCGAAGTCGACGACCTTCACCTGCCCCTCGTAGGAGAGGAGGAGGTTCTGCGGGCTGATGTCCCGGTGCACGATCCCAAGGGGGCGACCGGCGACGTCGGTCTTCGTGTGCGCGTAGTAGAGCGCCTCACAGGCCTGGCTGATGATCTTGGCGGCGAAGTGGGGCGGGATCGCCTCGCCTGCTTTCTTCAGCGCGCGACTCACCGTTCGCAGGTTCTCGCCGTGGATGTGCTCCATGGCGATGAAGTAGGTGTCGTCCGCTTTCCCCAGCTCGAAGATCTGAACGATGTTGGGATGCGACAGCTGCGCCGCGAGCCGCGCCTCGTCCAGGAACATGTTGACGAACTCGGCGTTTCCGGCGAGGTGGGGCAGGATCCGCTTGATCACCACCAGCTTCTGGAAACCCTCCACCCCGTGCTGCCGCGCGAGCCAGATCTCCGCCATCCCGCCCGTCGCGAGCTGCTTCAAGAGCTGGTATTTTCCGACCTTTTCAGCCAAGGGCGACGTAGACTCCTTGGGGCCGGCGAACCGGTGTGGACCCCCGCGGTGTGATTCGGCCAGTGCACTGCGGCCGGTGGGCTTCGGCAGCGGCTCCAGACGTCTGGCGAGGGAATGCTAGGCGGTGCTCGCGCGGTGTGTCAAACGCGTACGGATCCGATAAGTCCACAAGGTCACTCGGCTTTTGTTGACACCGCCACCGGCCGCCAGTAGCGTCGAGTGCACCCGGCATGGTGGGACGATCGCAGGCATCGACGCGGCGAGGGGCGGGGCGCGGATCCGGGCGGCGGCCCCGTCCCCTTGCGGGTCGCTCTGCCCCTGCGCGCCGCGGCTGGCCGCTTGGGGTTCTGCTCCTCCTC
>CAYYHA010000416.1:0-1608 GCA_964471535.1 uncultured Myxococcia bacterium
GTGGCGGGCACAGCGTCCCCCGCTGTCTCGGAAGAGGCCGCATCCGGGGACGCGGGGCCGGCCGAGGCCATCGCCGCCGTGCGCGCCTCCTCGGTGCCGCCCGCCTCGGCGGCAGCCTCGCCCTCCGGTGGGCCTGGCTCGGCGGCCTGCTCCGACGGCTCGGGCACCAACGCGACCAGCTCGATCTCCCCCACGTCCGCCTGCAGCACCGGCGCCAGCTTCACGGTCTCACCGGGACGGATCGCCACCAGCTCGCGCCAGGGCAGGAAGCCCTCGGCGCGGATGTCGACCCAGACGCTCCCTGCGGGCACGGCCAGCCCCCGCAGTGGCGTCGTGCCCACCTCCTTCCCCTCGACGCGCACTTCTCCCGGCGTGTCGACCTCGCGGAGCACCACGTCGAGGTGCCCCGTGCCCTTACCCCCCAGCCCCCGGTACACCGTCCCGTAGGCGGCGGCGACCAGGTCCCGCGGGGTCAGGCCGGCGATACGCGCCGGCTCGGCAACACGGCCGCCGTGCCGAATGGCGGTCACGGTGAGGTCGAGCCCCACGCGCCCGGATTGGATCTGCGAAACCCAAAGTTCCAAGCGGTGGCGCCCGGCCAGGCGCGTGAGGCAGCCCACCGCCCCGCCACAGCGGCGCGCCGCCCGCCGGACCGAGCGAGCCTTGCGGCCCCGAGCGAGGAGCCGAGCGCCCACGTCCTGGGCAGCAAGGGCCATCGCCCCCCGGACCGGCTCCGCCTCGGGCCCACTCGCCAGGACCAGGACGCGTCGGGCCGGGGCTGCCCACAGGCTGGCGGGGAGGAACGCGAGCGCCAGACCAAGCAGCGCCAGGGTTCGGACCATGGGGGCACGCTACCACACTCTCGGGGGCGGCGGGGTCCTGTCCTCTGCTCGGGTGGACGCTGTGCTCGCGCCCGGACTCCGTCGATGGCCGCGCCGCCGCCGTGAGGTGCGCGCTGGGAGCGGGACCCCCTCATTTCAGCCTTGCCACCGGGCGGCCCAGCGTGTAGAAAGCGCGCCTTCCAGCGGGGCGGCCAGGCCCCCACCTCGGCGCCGGGCGCAGCTCGCTTCCCTGGGCGCCCCTGTCTCATTGTTTCGCCCCCATGTGACTGCGGAGCACGCCATGGCACGACGCTGTGAAATCTGCAACAAGGGCCCCCAGACGGGGAACAACGTCTCCCACGCCAACAACAAGACCCGCCGCCGGTGGCTGCCCAACCTGCAGCGCGTCCGCGCGAAGGTGGGCGGGACCACCAAGACCCTCCGGGTGTGCACCCGGTGCATCAAGTCGGGCCGCGTGGTCAAAGCCGCCTGAGGCCGGCCCGCCGCTGGCGCGCCCGGACGCCGCGGCAGCGCCCCGCGTGCCCTGTTGCCAGGGGCGGTCCCGGGGCCGAGGGGCCTTGGCAGGCGGGCCCCATTCGTGGCGGGCAGGCGCCCAGCGGTGCCCGAGCCGCACCGGGCCGGAATCGCGACCGTTTCTTCGAGGTTGACCTTCCGAGGTTGAAGACAGGGCCCCACCCGTTGGGGCCTTCGGCAGCGGGCAGGCCCGAGGGCCCGCCCGCTCCCGCCTTGGGGGCCCAAAAGGGGCCTGGTGGATGGGCATGGCAGA
>CAYYHA010000417.1:0-1599 GCA_964471535.1 uncultured Myxococcia bacterium
GAATCGAGACATGCGTCGCCTCGCCCCCTCGACCCTTCTCGCCTCCGTCCCCCTCGCCGCCACCGTCGTCGCCCTCAGCGCCGTCGCCTTCCCCGCCCAGGCCGGGACCACCGCCCTCGACCGGGCGACCCGCGCCCTGGTCGCCGCGCAGGGCGACTTCGGCGATTTCAAGCGCACCTGGTCCTGGCGACCGGGGGACGCACGCCCCGCGCCCAACGCCGCCGGCCTCGTCGCCGCCGCCCTCGTCCGCACCTACCGGCGCACCGGCGACGGCCGGGCGCTGGAGGCCGCCCGCGCCTGGGCCGAGGCCCGCGCCGGTGAGCTCGACCGCTGGGCCCCCGTCTACGACGGCGACGTGGAGGCCTTGGTCGCCCTCTACCGGGCCACCGGAGAGGCGCGCTACGCCCGGCTCGCCGCCCGCGCCTTCGAGACCCGCTGGGGTGGGGCGACGCCCCGGGAGACCTTCGCCTACGTGGTGCAGCACCGCGCCGCCGCGCCCGAGCTGGTGCTCTACGACGTGGCGCTGATCCTCCGGGCGGCTGCGGGCGTGGGCCGCACCGCCTATGCCCACGCCCTGGCGGAGCAGGCCATCGCCTTCGACGAGGCACACCCGAAGCTCTCCGGCGTCTGGGCCGAGACCAGCCGCGCCGCGCTGGCCGATGCCCTCCTGTGGCTGGACGCTCGCCGCTACGAGGCGGCCATCGGCCGCCTGGCCGCCCGCCTGATCCGGGCCATCGACGAGGCGGGTCACGTGGCGGGCAGCGTGCAGGCCACCGCCTATGCGGTGCGGGCGCTCGCGCGCATCGACGATGCGCCGGCGCAACGGGCCGCACGCCAGGCCCGGCGCTGGCTCGAGGCGCAGCAGGCCCCCGACGGCACCTGGTCGCAGAAGGGGGAGCGCCCCCACGCACTCACCGCGGAGGTGGCCGTGGCCCTCGCCCAGGGCCAGCCGTAGGCCGGGGGCCATGCCGCGGACGCGCCCCACCGCGTTCCCCCGCGACCCCCGCGAGCCGGCGCGGCGCCGCGCCCGGCTCGGCCTCTCCCTGACCGTGAGCGCCGCGCTCCACGGCACCTCCCTGATCGCCGTCTCCGTGCTCGGACCCCGCGCCTGCCCGGCGCCGGAGTGGCAGCCCGAGCCCACCCGCGCCCTCGAACTCACCTTGGCCACCCCACCTCCCGAAGAGGCTGCCTTCCTCGCCGAGGCGGATCAGTGGGCCGACCGGGCGACGAGCGCACAGGACCGGGGCCAGGCCGCCCCCGGGCCGGCGACGCCGGCGCCGCGGAGGCCGCCCGCCGCCTCTGAAGCGCAGGCCCAAGCGCCCTCCGGCGCGCCGCGCCAAGCTGTGTCCGGGGCCATGCCGCCGCTCACCTCGCTGGAGAGGACCCCCCCGGCGGCGGCCCGATCGCCGGTGACCAGAGCCCCGCCTCCGGCCGATGGACCGAAGGCCCTCGAGCGCACGGGGTCTCCCGCCGAGCCGCAGGTGGCCACAGGCGCGGACCCATACGCGCCCCACGACTACGAGCGCTTCCTGGTGGACGAGGCGGCCCGGGCGCGCCTGCTCGAGGAGGCCGCCGCCCGGCGCGCCGGCGCCTCCGAGC
>CAYYHA010000418.1:0-1538 GCA_964471535.1 uncultured Myxococcia bacterium
GCACCGCCCACCCTCAACTTCGGTGCCGTGGAGCGCAACAAGAAGCGCACCCTCGAGTTCGGCATCGTCAATGCGAATGCGTCTGGGGACTGCCTCGTCAGTGGGCTCTCCCTCACCGACGACACCGACGCCGAGTTCACACTCCCAGGCGGCGAGATCAACGGGCAGCTCATCGCACCGGGCGAGACCTTCCGGGTGGCGATCGAGTTCCAGCCCACCCGCTACGGCAGCTTCAGCGGGGCGGTGGAGTTCTACATCTCGGATCCAGCGAGCCCGACCCGCCTCGTCCCCTTGAGCGGCAGCTCGCGGCAGGCGGACGTGCTCATCGCTCCCGACGAGCTGGACTTCGGGGTGATCAAGGTGGGCTGCTCGACGCGGGACCGGCAGTTCTGCATCTACAACACGGGCACGGCGGCGGTGACCCTGACCGAGCTGGAGATCGTGGAGGCGGGGCCCGGGGGTGAGTTCTTCTTCCGCTCGCTACCCCCCGGACTGGGCAGCCCGCAGGGGGTGACGATCAACCCTGGCGCGAAGGCCTGCTTCACGGTGGCCTACCAGCCGACGGATCTGGGCACGGACACGGCGGCGATCTTCGTGACGCTGGCGGAGTATCCGGATCCCTTCCTCATCGCCGTGACGGGGACGGGTGCGACCGAGGCGGTGCAGACGGACACCTTCGTGCAGCTCGACAAGCCCCAGGCGGACATCCTCTTCGTCATCGACAACTCGTGTTCGATGTACGAGGAGCAGACGGCGCTGTCGACGAACTTCGATGCGTTCATCCGCTTCGCCACGCAGCAGAACATCGACTACAACATTGCGGTGACGACCACCGACGTGGATCCGAATGGGGAGCGGGGTCTCTTCGTGCCCACCGACGGGTCGCGGCCGCGCATCGTCAACCCGAACCTCTCCGATCCCGAGGGGGTGTTCCGGCAGAACGTGAACCTCGGAACGGATGGTTCCTTCATCGAGCAGGGTCTGGAGGCGGCGTACCTGGCGCTGTCGGATCCGACGATCAACGACCCGATGAAGAACGGGGGCTTCCTGCGGCAGGATGCGGCGCTGGCGGTGATTTTCATCTCCGACGAGCCGGACCAGTCGCCGAATACGGTGGACTTCTACCTGAACTTTTATCTGAACATCAAAGGCTTCCGCCGGCAGAATCTCTTCTCTGCGAGCGCGATCGTTGGAGACGATCCCACCGGATGCAATGGGCCGGGAGGAAACGCCTCTGCCGGCCCGCGCTACATCGACGTGCAGACGCGGACGGGCGGGGTCTTCGAGAGCATCTGCACCAGTGACTGGGCGCGGGCGCTGGAGAACCTGTCGCTGGTGGCGTTCGGTTACAAGACGCGTTTCTTCCTCAACAACGTACCGGTGCCAGGGACGATCACGGTGACCATCCACCGGACCGATGGGACGAGCTATGTGGCGACCGCGTGGACCTACGATGCCTCGGCGAACGCGATCGACTTCGATCCCCTGGCGATTCCCGAGCCCGGCGACACCATCGAGGTGGAGTACGAGGTGCAGTG
>CAYYHA010000419.1:0-1532 GCA_964471535.1 uncultured Myxococcia bacterium
TTCTCGACGAGATCGGAGAGATGAGCCCAGCACTGCAGGCGAAGCTCCTTCGCTTCCTGCAGAGCGGCGAGTACTACCGGGTGGGGGGCACGGAGCTCCGGCGCGCCGACGTGCGGGTGGTCAGCGCAACCAACCGCAAGCTCGAGGAGGAGGTGGAATCGGGGCGCTTCCGCCGCGACCTCTACTTCCGCATCGCTGCACTGGTGATCGAAATCCCGCCCCTTCGCCTGCGGCCCGACGACATCCCGGTGCTCGTCCGCCACTTCCTCGATCGCACGGAGCGGGGTCGCACCATGCGCCCCACGCCCGAGCTCCTGGAGAAGCTCGAGGCCTATCCGTGGCCCGGCAACGTCCGGGAGCTGGAGAACGTGGTCGCCCGTCTGGTGGTCCTCGCCGAGGGAACCGAGCTGACACCCGATCTCTTGAGCGAGAGCTTCCAAGCCGAGGCGGCCCTCCCGCCGGCGCGGCCCGACGAGCCGGGCAAGCGCGAGCCCTCGCTCATCCTCACCCTGGAAGAGATGGAAAAGGCGGCGGTGGTGCGCGCGCTGCAGCGCCATCGGGGGAACAAGAAGGCGGCCGCTGCCGACCTGGGCATCGCCCTGCGCACGCTCTACAACAAGATCCAGCGCTGGAACCTGGAGGTGCCTCGCGCGAAGTAGGAGGCCGCGGAGGCCCCCGGATGCGCCGGTGCGCTGCTCGTCGCGGAGACGAAAAGAGAGCGCCGCGGGCGCCGCCCTGTTACAATGGACGGCAGGCGATGAGACGATCCCTCACCCTCATTCTCGTATCGGCCCTCGGGGCAGCAGGCTGTGGCCTCTCTGCAGCGGAGCAGGCGCTCCTCGATGGAACCGAGTGTCCCGCGCTCGAGGCGGCAGCCGGCACCGATGTGGAGGAGGTCGATGCCCCACTGGTGATCGTGGGCGTGCCCGGCGAGTCCTACTTCGTCGACTCCTGTCACCGCGCCTACGTGGTGGAGGTGCAGCGCTTCCTCGAGGGGAGGGTTGCCGAGCCGATCCTCGTGATCCTGCCGGTGAGCGGAAGCGAGGACCCGTGGGCGGGCCGCCGGTGGCTCCTCGCGCTCGAGCCGGACCAGGAGATCGCCGACCTGTACCGCCCCGCCCCCGCCCTGCCCCTGCCCGTGCGCGTCGGGGAGGCGGGCCTGCGGAGCGACGGGGAGATGCGATCCCCCTGAGCCGTCCCCCCTGCGGAGACACGGGCTGCCGGGATGTAGGGCGTCCGCGCACCTGCCCAAACGGCCGCCACCCACCTAAAGTGGAGGCTTCACACGGGGGGTGCGCCGATGATCGGGATCGACTTTGGTACGACGACGAGCGAGGTCGCCGTGTACCGCCCGGACGGTGTGGCGATCCTCGCCGACGCCCATGGCGACCGCGTCGTACCCTCGGTGGTCGCGTTCCCACCCTACGGCCCGCCCGTCTTCGGATCGAAGGCCCTCGCCCGCTGCGCCCTCGACCCACGGAACACCCTGTGTTCGGTCAAGCGCCTCCTCGGCTTGACCTGGTTCGACAAGG
>CAYYHA010000420.1:0-1504 GCA_964471535.1 uncultured Myxococcia bacterium
ACCCGGAGGAGCTGCGGAACATGCTGGCGACGGGGGCGGGATCGAGGAGGGCGGCCGGGGCCGCCTGAGGTGCAGAAGCGGCGGGTGGCGCCTGCCCCCCGCGGGAGGAAGAGCGATGCCGCAGTTCGTGTGGGAGGGGCGCACCCGGCAGGGCGCGACCCGCAAGGGAGTGATCGAGGCCGCCAGCGAGGCGGCGGCCATGGCCCAGCTGCGCTCGCAGGCCATCCTGCCGGTGAGCCTCAAGCCCAAGGCGAAGGATCTCTTCGAGGGCTTCAGCCTGGGCAAGGGGCGCGTGAAGGTCCGGGATCTGGTCGTCTTCACCCGGCAGTTCGCGACCATGATCGACGCGGGGCTTCCCCTCGTCCAGTGTCTCGACATCCTCGGGAGCCAGAATCCCAACAAGGCGTTCAAGGAGGTTCTCGCCCAGGTCAAGGCCGACGTGGAGCAGGGCTCGACCTTCGCCGATGCGCTCCGCAAGCACCCGAAGGCCTTCGACGAGCTCTACGTGAACCTCGTGGCCGCGGGCGAGGTGGGCGGCATCCTGGATACGATCCTGCACCGCCTGGCCACGTACCTGGAGAAGCTCGATGCACTCCGGCGGAAGGTCAAGGGCGCGCTCGTCTACCCCGTGACGATCCTGGTGGTGGCCATCGGCGTGATGGTGCTGCTGCTGGTGAAGGTGATTCCCGTCTTCGAGAAGATGTTCGCGGACTTCGGGGGAACCCTTCCCGGACCGACGCAGATGGTCATCGACGCGTCGCACTGGATGCAGGCGAACCTCCTCGCGATGATCGCCGGCGTGGCGGCCGTCGTGATCCTCTTCGGGCAGGCCCGAAAGCGCAGCGAGAGCTTCCGCCTGCGCACCGATGCCCTCGCTCTGCGGCTTCCGGTCTTCGGCCCGCTGCTCAAGAAGGTGGCGGTGGCGCGGTTCAGCCGAACCCTCGGCACCATGATCTCGAGCGGTGTGCCCATTCTGGACGGACTCGAGATCGTGGCGAAGACCGCCGGCAACAAGGTGATCGAGGAGGCGCTGCTCAAGACCCGGGTGGCCATCTCCGAGGGCCGCACGATCGCCGAGCCGCTCGGCGAGGCGGGGATCTTCCCGGGGATGGTGGTGCAGATGATCGCCGTGGGCGAGCAGACCGGAGCCATGGACTCGATGCTCGGAAAGATCGCCGACTTCTACGACGACGAGGTCGACGCGGCGGTGGAGGCGCTCACCTCGCTCATGGAGCCGCTCATGATGGTCTTCCTCGGCGGGTCCATCGGGGCGATCCTGATCGCCATGTACCTGCCGATCTTCTCGATCGCCGACACCATCAACTAGGTCGGTCCGGCGTGGGCGGCCCGGGGGAGGCGGGCGAGGGAGGAGGCACGAGGCGGGAGCCGGCGGGACTGCTGCGTCGGCTCGCCCTGGCGCGCCTGGCCCTGGCAGGGGCCATCTTCGCGGCCTCCCTGGCGCTCGCCGGGGCGTTGCTCGGCCCGTCCCTCGCCGCCCAGGACA